>CAZEDJ010000146.1:0-1536 GCA_964511045.1 uncultured bacterium | reverse complement strand
TCGGGTGTGCGGGTAGCCCCCGCACCGCGGGTTCAAATCCCGCCCTCTCCGCCATACAAACCTTTTTGGAGTTTTTTTATGCAGGAAGAGAAGAAGAGAGTTCTCCAGGACGCCCTCAGGAAAATCAAAAAGGAGTTTGGTGAAGGCTCCGTAATGTTCTTAGGCGAAAAGCCGGTTGAGAAGGTTCCCACAATTTCAACCGGCTCCATAGCCATAGACCACATAACGGGAATAGGCGGTATTCCGAGGGGAAGGATTACGGAAATCTACGGGCCGGAATCATCGGGTAAAACAACCCTCACTCTCCACATCATCTCAAACGCTCAAAAGGCCGGAGGCATTGCAGCCTTTATAGATGCGGAACACGCCCTTGACCCCAATTACGCAAAAAAATTGGGGATTAACCTTGAGGAGCTCTTAGTCTCCCAGCCCGACAGTGGAGAGCAGGCCCTTGAGATTGCAGAAACCCTCGTCAGAAGCGGAGCCGTAGACGTTATCGTCGTGGACTCGGTCGCTGCACTCGTTCCCGAGGCAGAAATAAAGGGAGACATGGGAGATTCCCACGTAGGCTTACAGGCCAGGTTGATGTCTCAAGCCCTCAGAAAGCTGACGGCAGCGGTAAGCAGGAGCAACTGTGCCCTCATCTTTATAAATCAGGTGAGGGAGAAAATCGGGATGATGGGCTACGGAGGTCCCCAGGAAACGACCACCGGGGGAAGAGCCCTAAAGTTCTACTCCTCAATGAGGATAGAGATAAGAAACGCCGGTCAGATAAAGGACAAAAACGACGAGAGAATAGGACACAAGGCAAAGGTAAAGATTGTAAAGAACAAGTTGGCACCGCCCTTTAGGGAAACCGTGGTTGAAATATACTACGGTGAGGGCATTTCAAGGGAGGCCGACCTGCTGAACCTCGGAGAGGAGTTGGGACTCGTTAAAAAGAGCGGTTCCTGGTACTCCTTCGGAGATGTGAGGCTTGGACAGGGAAAGGAAAATGCAAGGCAGTTTTTAAAGGAAAATCCCGAAATTGCAAGGGAATTGGAAGAGAGGATACTGGAGGCCTTAAGTGGTTCCGGAAAAGACAAGAGTGGAACTTGATGAACTATTGAAAAAAGCCTTTAAGTTGGGAGCTTCAGACGTTCACCTTCGGGTGAAGTCTCCTCCCATTTTAAGAATTAACGGAAAGCCCTTTAAGACAGACCTTCCTCAGTTAGAACACTCAGATATCCTAAACTTTATAAATAAACTCCTCCCCTTAGAAAAGAGGAGACAGCTTCCCTACCTAAAGGATATAGATATCGCCTATTCACTTCCGGGAGTTTGCCGTTTCAGGGTAAACATATTCAAACAGAGGGGAACATTTGCAATCGTAATGAGGTTAATACCCGTTGAGGTTCCAGAAATTGAGGAGCTGAACCTTCCCCAAGTAGTAAAGGAGATTGTTCTCTACCAGAGGGGACTTGTCCTCGTAACGGGAACAACGGGCTCCGGAAAGTCCACAACCCTGGCGGCAATGCTTCACGAACTAAATAAGAG
>CAZEDJ010000145.1:0-1600 GCA_964511045.1 uncultured bacterium | reverse complement strand
ACCTTTATTTTCTTTGCCCCCTCTATAATTTGCCTCCCTATTGTCCCCTCGGCCTGATAGCCTACAAATATGATTGAATTTCTGCTGTCCCAAGCCCTGTGTTTTAGGTGGTGGAGAATCCTTCCGCCCGTACACATTCCGTTTCCGGCAATAATTATTGCCCTTCCCCTGTAGTCATTTATCCTCTTTGACTCCTCAACGCTCCTTGTAAACTCCAGGTAGGGAAAGTGAAAGATGTCTCCCCTTCTCTTTAGTTCCGAAATGACCCTCTCCTCTAAACACTCCGGGTGTCTCCTGAAGGTTTTCGTTATGGATATGGCAAGGGGTGAGTCAAGGAAGACCTTACAGGGAGGCAGTTCTCCCTTCTCATACATATTTTTCAGTATGTAGAGGATATCTTGAGCCCTTTCAAGGGCAAATGTGGGAATGAGAACAACCCCGTTCCTTTTAAACGTTGAGAGAATGGCCTCCTTAAACTCCTCAACCGATTCCTTAAAGCTCTTGTGTTTTCTGTCTGCATAAGTAGTTTCCATAATTATTAAGTCCGATTTCCACGGAATTTCGGGGTCTTTTATGAGGGGTTTTCCCCTGTTTCCTATGTCACCGCTGAAGATGACCCTCTTTCCCTCTATCTCAAGCTCAACCGATTCTGAACAGAGGATGTGGCCGGCGTCAATGAAGCGAAACTTAACACCTTTTACATCGTACCACCTGTGAAATTCACAGGACCTAAAGAGGGGGAAGACTTCAAAGACATCGTCAAGGGTGTAAAGGAGCCCTTTCGGCTTTTTCCCCTCCCTGATTCGCCTCCTGTTTATAGTCTTTATCTGTTCCTCCTGAACCTGGGCGGCATCCATCAAAATTAGCCTTGATATGTCAATCGTTCCAGCCGTTGCAAAAATTTTTCCCCTGAATCCCCTCCTTACAAGGTACGGAAGCCTACCGCAGTGGTCTAAGTGGCCGTGGGAGAGAATGACAAAGTCAATCTCTTTGGGGTCAAATGTGAGCTTTGGGTTCAGTTCCTCTATCTCCTCGCTTCCCTGAAAGAGACCGCAGTCAAGGAGAAACTTTACTCCGTTGGTTTCAACCAAGTGGCAACTTCCCGTGACTACGCGGGCGGCTCCGTTAAAGGTTATTTTCACTTTAACTTCTCCCTCAGTGTTCCCTCGCTTACCGGTCCTATGAGGACCTCCTTAATTTTTCCGTTTTCAGTTATTATGACGGCCGGAGTTGCCAAAACTCCCAACTTCCTTACGAGTTCGGTCTCCTCTGCGGCATTTACTCTGACAAATGAGACTCTCTTCATCTCCTTTGAGAGCTTTTTGATAATGGGGTCAACCAACTTACAGGGACGGCAGTTTGGGGCATAAACGTAAATCACTCCCTTTCCCCTTCTCAATCTCTGTAATTCCCTGTGTTCCGGAATCTCCCTTCCCCTCATCCTCTTTGACTTAAAAGACCAAAAGATTCTGATTCCAAACACAAAAACGACATAGGCAACAAAGAGGACGAAGATGACGTCAAAGAAGATGGCAGCAACCTTTAAGAGGGGTTCGGGAATTGACATTCTTCCTCCTTGGTATTAAGAGTCTCAACAGAG
>CAZEDJ010000144.1:0-1602 GCA_964511045.1 uncultured bacterium | reverse complement strand
GGGGAATAGACCCGGAGAAGGTCAAAAAGAAGGCAATAGAGAAGGGATTGATTACACCGGAACAGGCAGCTCAAATGAGTGATAAGGAGGCCTATGAGCTTATCTTCCTGCCGGGATTTTCAACGGCCGAAAAGGTTAGCGATGTTTCCGGAAGGGGAGTGGGAATGGACGTTGTTGCAAGCATAATCCACTCCCTCAGGGGTTCTATAGAGATTGACAGTGAGCTCGGAAAGGGGACGACGATTATTCTCAAACTTCCCCTTACCGTTGCAATTATCAGGACTTTAATGATTGGTTGTAATGGTCAGGTCTATGCCGTTCCTCTCCACTCGGTTGTTGAAATTGTTAGATTTTCTCCTAATGCTGTTAAGGAGATAGGTAGTTACAAGAGCTTTATGTTGAGGGAGGAGGTTCTACCTCTGTTTTCTCTAAACGAGCTTTTGGATATTCCTGATAACGATGAAAAGTCCTTTGTTGCAATCGTAAAGGTTGGTGAAAAGCTCATAGCGGTTTCTGTTTCAGAGCTCTACGGTGAAGAGGAAATAGTTATAAAATCTTTAGGAGAGCTCCTATCAAACATTCCGGGTATTGCCGGAGCAACGATTGCCGGTGATGGTAGAGTGGTTCTCATTCTTGACCTTAATTCCCTCCTCTCAGATTACAAAACAAAGTTTCTGGGAGTTTAAATGGAGAAGGATAACAAGCTTGACATTTTGGGAGTTGAGGAGCTCATAGGAGAAGTCCACGAAAGGGAAATTCAGGTAATAGCCTTCAGGTTAAATAAAGAGCTCATAGGGGTTCCAATAGAGCAGGTTATAGAAATAACTACAAACAGGGACCTTACTCCCGTTCCCAAGGCTCCTTCCTTTGTTATAGGCGTAATGAACTTGAGAGGAAAGATTGTTCCTGTAATAAACTTAAAGGAACACTTAAGAATTCCCTATGAAATTCCGGAGGATGTTTACAGGAAAAATAAAATTGTAATTCTTGATACTCCTAAGGGAGAGGTTGGGGTTCTTGTTGATGAAATTGTCGGCTCTGTTAAGTTTCCGGAGGGAGACCTTCTTCCCGAGCCTATCGGTTCAATCGGAATAGATGTCAAGTTTATTACGGGAGTGGTTCAGCTTGATGGAGATTTACTGATTGTCCTTAATATTGAAAGTATATTTGGAGAGGAGGGCTAAAGATGTTCTGTTCCCGGGAAAGGCAGGAGATAGAAAAATTAAGGAAGGAACTTGAAACCTTAAAACTGCAGAATTCCCAGTTAAAGAAAAAGTGTGAAGAATTTGAAAAAGAGAAAGAAAATTACCAGTCGGAGATAAGAAATCTCACTCAGAGGAATTTGGAGCTCCAGAGGGAGGTAGAGAACCTCAAAAGGGAGCTTGAAGAAAAGGATAACGACATTTATATGTACGAACAAATCTTAGACTCCTTGATGGAAGAGGCGATATTCTTAGCAACTCCAGATTTTAAGCCTGGAAGGGCGGGAAATGAAATCGTTTATGCCAACAGGAGAGCTCTTGAAATAGCTAATAAGTGGAGAGACGTCTTTATCTCGGAGTTTGGAGTTGACCCCGACAAGTTAATAGGAACGAGCATTCA
>CAZEDJ010000143.1:0-1633 GCA_964511045.1 uncultured bacterium | reverse complement strand
GTAAAAATCGGTAGGCCCGCAGATGCGGGCCTTTATTTAAATAACCACTCCTTCCAATTCTCTCCTATCTTTCCCTTCCTCCTGTACCTCTCCATAAGGCGAGGACAGAAACAGCTGCGGTCATAACTGTGGAGCTCCTCAACAACACTCAAAATCACCTTAGGGAAAAAGGAGATTGCCTCTTTAACCCTCCTCTCCTCATCTTCCTTCAGCATTCCCTCAAAGAGAACCCCTGACCGAAACTCGTAGTCCTTTATGCCCTCTGCATAGTTTGTTACGTAACAGAGAGCTCCGTAACAGAGCTCCAACTCCTTGGCAAGAAACACCTCCGGAACGAGCGTCATGCCGACCAAGTCGGCTCCCAAACTGCGGAGCATTTCTATTTCGGCCCTCGTCTCAAGCCTCGGTCCCTCGGTACAGGCATAAACCCCACCATCGTGATAGGAAAGCCTGAGGTTTTGAAGCGAATTTAGGAGAGCTCTCCTCACGCCGGGGCAAAAGAGGGGGCTCTGCCTCACAAATCCCAAGCCTCCGTTCTCAAAAAAGGTTGACTTTCTTCCCTTTGTAAAGTCAAGGACATCTGTAGGAACGACAAAGTCCCCCGGCCTGAGATTTTCTTTCAAGGAACCGGGACCCGTCCACGAAACGACTGCCTCAGCCCCCAACTCCTTTGCAGCATAGATATTTGCCCGATAGTTAACAAAGGGAGCAGTTGTATCGTAATCCTTCTCTCCGTGTCTTGAGAGGAAAAAGTAGTTAAAGCCGTTCGGGTGTCTTATCTCGTAAACGGGATTTGAAGTACCGTAAGGAGTCTCCAACTCCCTAACGCTTAAAACTTTTCCAAACTCTTCCTTTTTCAGTAAGTAGGCAGAGCTCCCACCTATTACAAAAACCTTAGCCACGGTTTCTCCTAATCTCGGGAGGAGTAATTCTGTGGAGTTTAAACCTCTCCTTTGAGAGCTCCCTCACCCAGTCAACGTCCCTAAACCTCTGAACAAAGGGGTCTATGGAGATACCTCCCCTCGGGTTAAACTCCCCGTAAACTTCAATGTAGAAGGGCTCTAAAAGTTCGTAGAGGTCATCGGCTATCCTGTTTATCGTGTCCTCGTGAAATCCCCTTGCATTTCTAAAAGAAAAGAGATAGAGCTTTAAAGACTTACTCTCCACTAACCACTTATCCGGAATATACTGAATGTAAACGGTGGCAAAGTCGGGCTGGCCGGTTATGGGACAGAGGGTCGTAAACTCGGGACAGTTGAACGAGACCCAGTAAACCCTGTCTGGAAACTTATTGGGAAATCTCTCCAGCAGTTTGGGATTGTAGTTAAACTCATACTCTACCGACTTTCCCAACTTAGAGATGTTACCGAAGTCCTCTCTGTTCACACCAACCTCACAGGGAAAATTTACTTTACTTAAAATATAAAGAGGGGGCAGCCTATAGGCCGCCCCTTTCTCCATTAAAGGGGAGGGAGGGGGAAAAGGGGGGATTATGAAGTCAAGGTATAATTGGCGTCCCCAGGGGGATTCGAACCCCCGTCGCCGGCGTGAAAGGCCGGTGTCCTAGGCCGGGCTAGACGATGGGGACGCGTAGCGTAACAGGTAATATAATCCCCAAAGAGGTTTTGTCAAC
>CAZEDJ010000142.1:0-1643 GCA_964511045.1 uncultured bacterium | reverse complement strand
CAAGCTTGAGGAGAAAAGGGTTTCGGAATCCCTTCCATTTTCAGGGCATTTCAACGAGTGTTACAAACTTGGAGTATTCATCAAGAAAGTAATGTCACAATCCCTTCTGCTTTTTAGGGCATTTTAACATCCTGCTACCACAAAAGAAGCTTTCGGAGGGAGCGAAATGTTGCAATCCCTTCCACTTTTTAGGGCATTTCAACAGGTCAAAATTTAAACCGTTGATTTTCAAGTCCCTCGGAATTAGAAGATTTTAACTAAAATCTAATAAACTATGCAAAGCAATGCCTTGGGCTGTCTAAATTTTGGTTTCTTCCATATTCGGTTTTCAAGGAGCTCCCCCCCAAATTTTAACAAAGGAGCCCCTATAGGAGCTCCTAAACGTCCTGAATCGCCCCTCTTGATGCAGAGGTAACGAGCTTTGCGTACTTTCTGAGGAACTTTGACTTTATCTCCTTTTCCTTGGGCTTAAACTCGGAGAGCCTCCTCTGGAGCTCCTCGTCGCTTATCAGGAGCTCCAACCTCCTCTCGGGAACGTTTATGTGAATCTTGTCTCCGTCCCTGACGACTCCTATCGGGCCTCCCTGGGCGGCTTCGGGGGAAATGTGGCCTATGCAGGGGCCGTGGGTTCCTCCCGAGAACCGCCCGTCGGTGATGAGTGCGACCGACTCTCCCAGTCCCATTCCCATTACTGCGGCCGTAACGGCGAGCATCTCCCTCATGCCGGGGCCGCCCTTTGGTCCTTCATACCTTATGACTATTACGTCTCCGGCCTTTATCTGTCCCTCCATTACGGCCTTCATTGCGTCCTCTTCGCAGTCAAAGACCTTTGCCGTTCCCGTGAAGACTCTCATCTTTTCGGAGAGAGCTCCCTGCTTGATAACTGCTCCCTCGGGAGCCAAGTTGCCGTAGAGTATTGCAATTCCTCCCTCCTTGCTGTAAGGCCTGTCAACGGGTCTTATGACGTCCTCGTCCCATATTCTTGCTGCGGCCGCAATTTCCCTTATGTCTGTTCCGAGGACTGTCGGGTTGCTCTCAATCTTTTCAAAGAGCCTGTTCATTACTGCGGGGATTCCTCCGGCGTAGTGGAGGTCTTCCATGAGGTATTTCCCGCCCGGTCTCATTGAGCAAATCTTTGGAGTTTCCCTGCTCAGCTCGTCAAACAGCTTTATGTCAAAGGGAATGCCTGCCTCGTAGGCTATTGCGGGAAGGTGGAGGACTGTGTTTGTTGAACCGCCTAAGGCAAGGTCAACTCTGATTGCGTTCCTGAATGCCGCAGGGGTTAGAATGTCCCTCGCCTTTACTCCCTTCTTTACGAGCTCAACAATCTTCTCCCCCGAGGCCTCTGCAATTCTCTTCTTTTCGGCAAGCGGAGCCGGTGAGGTTCCGCAGTAGGGGAGTGACATTCCGAGGGCTTCCGTTAGGCACGCCATCGTGTTGGCCGTAAACATTCCCTGACAAGCTCCCGACGAGGGGCAGGCTGCTCCCTCTAACTCTAAGAGCTCCTCAAGTGTAATCTCCCCTGCCTTGTACTTACCTATTGCCTCAAAGGTGTGGGTAACGAGGTCTAACCTCTCCTTTCCCCTCCTTCCGGCAAGCATTGGTCCTGCGGTGACGACTATTGCAGGAATGTTTACTCTTGC
>CAZEDJ010000141.1:0-1670 GCA_964511045.1 uncultured bacterium | reverse complement strand
CATCCCGAAGCGGTTAAGATTGGTTTTTGAACCGTCTAAAAAGTTGAGGGAGATTAGATAAATTGAAACTGACAGCTTCTTTTCTGAGCAGGAAATACACAAAACGCTATTTGAGGAGAAAAAATGGACTGGGAAAAGATAACTCTTGATGCTTATGAGCAGGAAATAGAGGATAATATTGAGAAAACTCAGAGGGTAGAGAATTTCTCTGAATGGAAAACTCTCGTGGAAAAAGCCGCAGGAGAAACTGTTAGTGCTTTAGAAAAGAAAAATCTCCATGTTACTCAGGAACTTACTCCCCCTTAAACAAAAAAGGGTTAAAGGAAAAATGTTTTCCTCTTGGAGAGGTATAAGTTGAGCAAGCGAACAGAAAAAACGATTGAGTTTTATACGGAGGTTTTGAAGCTCCTCGTGCTTCTACTTGTTGCTACTGCAGGTGGGACCGTCAGTCTTCTATACAAAATGCAATTTCCCATAAGTGTTCCGTTGATTTTCTTTGGAGCTTGGCTCTCTTTCTCTCTGGTTCTTGGAATTGTTTGGACTACCTTGAAAATTAGAAAGAAGTTGGAGGAGTTAGATGAGTGAGGTTACTATTGCCTGGATTATAGCTATTTTCTTTGCCGTCTTGTTCACCATAGCCATCTACTTTATGACCGTTGGCTCAGAACCGTCTAAGCGTAGTTAGAGCTGTGGACCGCCAGCGGGAACTCCACCTCATTAAGACCATTCTGCCGGAAGTAATCCTTAAGGACCTAAACATTCCTTTCGTGAAAAGACCTTCCTACATAGAGGCTTCAGCCGTTTGGAGAGGTGAGAAAAGGCCTTCCGTTTCTATTCAGCAGAACGACTTGGGAGAATGGCTCTGGCACGACTTTGGAAGTGACGAGGGAGGGAGCTGGATTGACCTCGTTATGGTCCTTTACGACTGGGACTATGTGACGGCAGTAAGGTTTTTGAGAGAGAGATATTTGGAGGGTTTAGAAGTTCAGGTCCCGAGAGTGGCTCCAAAGTCTCAAAGAGTCTCAACGGTGAAAATCCTTAAGGTTAAGGAAGTTACGCATCCTGCACTACTGAAATATCTCAGGAAACGCAGGATTGAGAGGATTCCCGAATGGTTAAGAGAGCTCCATTGGGAAGTTAAGGGAAAGAGGTATTTCGGAGTGGGAGTCAGGACGGTAGGCGGTTCTTATGCCGTAAGGAATCCGTTTGGAAAGTGGAATATCCGGAGTTCCAAAAGTGAAAAGCACTCTTTCAGCTTGATAGAGAAAGGGGAAGGTGTTTTAGCTGTTTTTGAGGGACTATTTGATGCTTTAACTTGGGAGCAGTTAGGAATTGAGGAGACGGACATCCTAATTCTCAACTCAACTGCTAACGTCAATAGAATTCAAAAAGTTATCAGAAAATACGAGACCTTGATTTTGGGGCTGGACAACGACGATGCTGGAATCCTTGCCCGCAGGAAAATAGAGAGCTCCTTTAAGGGAGAGCTCCGGATGTTAGAGTTCTCATCAAAGGACCTCAACGAGGCTTTCTGCAAGGGAGAAGGAATCAGAATCAATCGTTGATATATTCGCCCTGTATTTCTTTCTCCTCTCGTTGCCGGTAAGAAACCCTACTTTTCTCAAAAATGGCGATATAGGGCGAATCCGTGCGCGTCAGAGGCATTCTTT
>CAZEDJ010000140.1:0-1698 GCA_964511045.1 uncultured bacterium | reverse complement strand
TCTCTTTCTTCCTTTTTCTTGTTTAGCGCTTCATTTAGAATTTTCAAGAATTTTTCGTATTTTATCGGCTTTTCAACGAAATCAAATGCACCTAACTTCATGGCTTTCACTGCCGTCTCTACCGTCCCGTGTCCCGATACGATAATAACGGCAACTTTTTCGGTAAGGTTTTCCTCCTTCATCTGCCTTAAAACTTCCATTCCAGAGGTTCCGGGCAGGAAGAGGTCAAGTATGAGAACGTCTGGAGAGATTTCCTTTAACCTCTTTAGGACTTCTGAGCCCGATTCCTCTGTAAAGACTTCAAATCCCTCGTCCTCAAGGATTTCCTTTAAGGTTTCCCTGATTAGCTTCTCGTCGTCAACTAATAGTATCCTCATCCCTTTCCTTTGGTCTTATCTCTAAGAGCTTAGCGTTTAAGATTTTTACAATATCATCAATTTTTCTGTCAGTTTCCTCAGAGATTTTCAGCTCTTTCTTTTCGCTGTTTCTCTCCGGCTTAACGATTTTTACACCTTTCCCGTAAAACTGCTTGAGCCTTTCAATCCTCTTAGTTAGGTTATTGTAGGCAACTTCTCCTTTTGGGATGATTTCAACAAATTTTCCCCTGTCTTTAACTTCTTTTATGTAGATTTCAAATGAGTTTTTAGTTTTTTTTTCTGTTGCTCGGACTCTGTTTAGGTTAAGCCCTTCCTCAAGGAGCTGCGAAATCCTCCTGACCTCACTGTAGTAGGAGAGCTTAAAGAGGGTAAAGAAGAGGGCTGTAAACGGATAGGGGTGAGACTTTGCCTCGCCAAAACCTTTTGTGAGTATCTGGTATGCGGAAAGGAGCTCCTCATCACTCCACTCAGAGCTCCTTAAAAACTCCTTCTCAACCGTCTCTATGAGCTGTTTGAATATGAAGTTTGAGTCGTAACCTTCCCTTTCTAACTTCTTTATTCTGTTTCGGAGCTCCTCCTTGTTTCCCTCAAATCCTAACTTGAGGAGCTCCTTTAGCTCCTTCCCCGTTAAAAGCCCCAAGAACTCGGACACGGTTTTTGTCTCAACTCTCCCCTCCCCGAGGGCTATTGCCTGGTCTAAGAGGCTCTCCGCGTCCCTCATACAGCCTTCGGAGTAAACAGATATGAGCTTCAGAGCCTCCTCGTCGTACTCTACTCCCTCCCTCTCACAGATTTCGGAGAGAGTCTTTACCATTACGTCCTCTGGTATTTTCCTGAAGATGAACTTTTGACACCTTGAGAGGATTGTTTCCGGAATTTTTTCAAGCTCTGTGGTTGCGAGGATGAAAACCACGTGTTCCGGCGGTTCCTCAAGGGTTTTAAGAAGGGCATTAAAGGCCTCTTTTGTAAGCATGTGGAACTCGTCAATTATGTAAACCTTCTTTTTACCCTTTGTTGGGGCGTAGTGGACGGATTCGCGGAGCTCCCTAATCTGGTCAACTCCCCTGTTTGAAGCTGCGTCTATCTCAATTACATCTGGGTGAGCTCCCCTTGATATCTCAATACACTGAGTACAGGAGTTGCAGGGTTCTCCATCTTTCGGGTTATCGCAGTTTAAGGCCTTTGCAACGATTCTGGCCGTAGTTGTCTTTCCTACTCCCCTCGGCCCCGCAAAAATGTAGGCGTGGGCAAACCTTCCCGTCTTTATGGCGTTTTTCAGCGTTTCTGTAATAAACTCCTGTCCCGTGACTTCGCTGAACTT
>CAZEDJ010000139.1:0-1731 GCA_964511045.1 uncultured bacterium | reverse complement strand
TAGTTGTCGGAGCTCCCTCCTGTATTCGGGGAATCAAGGGAAAGGCAATTCTCCTTTCACACCCCAACTCAGACTACATAGCCCTTGATAAGCCTTTCAGCCTTCAGGATTTCACCCTCTCCTTCTGGATAAAACTCAACAAAAAAGCCGGTGATTTCAACATGTTTGTTGAAGGAGCAAACAAGGAACAGGACAACGCTTTCAGTTCCAGCTGGAGAAACAGTGATAACAGTGTAGAGTTGTGCATAGCAAACGACTGCTGGTATTCAAAACCCATAAACTTACTTGACGGTAAATTTCACAACCTTACCTATGTAAGAAAGGAGAGGTACACAAAACTCTACATAGACGGAAGGCTCTTTTACACCTTCAATTCAGGACTTAATCCCGTCAACGTTGAATTTCTCGTAATAGGGGAGGACCAGGACTGTTTAGGTGACTGTTTTGAAAAGAACCAGTACCTATTCGGGACGATAGATGAAGTTTTACTTACGAACTATCCAATGACCGAAGAGGAAGTGAGGAGAATTTATGAAACCCTGTCCAATTCGTCGGAGGAGTTGCAGAGCTCCCCAATCTTTGGAAGCAGTAAGGAAAATCCTTTCTTCTTTGTAGGAAAAGTTTACCTACTCCCCGAAGGAACATCCTCTCTCCCAGATTTTTCAAAGTTAAAACCAAAGGGCAGGATTTACACTCCCGTTCTCAATGTCCCTCCAAGAAACTTCAGCGAAGGATTTCCCGGAGTTACAGACAGATTTGAGTGGTTTGCCATTGATTACAAAGGGAAAATTTTTGTTCCTAAAACGAGAGCTTACACATTTTCACTTTTGAGTGACGACGGTTCAAGGCTGATAATAGACGGTAAGGTGGTAATAGATAACGACGGGATACATCCCCCCGTAGAAAAGAGGGGAACCGTTAAACTGAGAAAGGGCTATCACACGATTGAAGTTCAATACTTCCAAGGACCGAGATACCAGGTTGCCCTCGTCCTATCAATTTTGGAAAACGGAAAAAAGGTTCCCTTTGACATAAGGAACTTCTCTCCGGCAGTAATAAGCGAAGGAAATTGCAAGACAAAAATCACAATAGGTGCAGGAATTCTCTTTGACTTCAACAGTTATCAGTTAAAACCCGAAGCAATGAGGATTTTGGATACAGTAACTGAGTTTCTGAAGGAGAGGAAGTTTTCAAAACTGATTGTTGAAGGATACACGGATAACATAGGTTCCAAGAACTACAACCTTAAACTATCGAAGGAAAGGGCTCAAGCAGTAGCAAATTACCTGATAGCAAAGGGAATTCCTTCAAACAGAATAGAAATCATTGGTTACGGAGAGGAGAACCCCGTCTTTCCAAACGACACCCCCGAACACAGGGCAAGAAACAGGAGAGTTGAAATAAAGGTCCTCAAAGAGTGTTACAGGGGAAAGTAGGGGAACTAACCGGATTAGTGGAGGTATTTGGAACAAGAGTCTTTATAACTGTCAATCCGACCTGCAAATGTAGGGTTAGTTACCGGGTAGTTGGTAAACGTTGGAGGAAATTGCTCGTTAAATTCAGAGGGAGGTTTATAAGCGTCCTCGGTTGGTTGTCAAAAACCTCTCCCTGGAGTGGATATATTTATCCTGAAAACTTCAGGGAGGTAAAAGTTGATAGATAGGGAGCTCCTAAAGGAGTGGGACAGGAATTTCGTTTGGCATCCATTCACACAAATGGCCGAGTACGTAA
>CAZEDJ010000138.1:0-1736 GCA_964511045.1 uncultured bacterium | reverse complement strand
ATAGAGGAAGGGGCAATGAAGGAGGTAGTCGTTACCGACACAATTCCCCTCAAAGAGGAGTTTAAGGGCGTTAAGGTTCTTACGGTTTCCGGAATGCTGGCAGAGGCCATAAGGAGAATTCACTACGGAGAGTCCATAAGTCAGATGTTCAGCTTCTAATTTTGAAGACAAGGGGGAGCTCCCCCCCTTCCTTCAACCTTAAAACAACCTTGATTAATTTTCCCCCAATCCCCTCAACCCAGCTACCTCCGGAGAGTTTAAAAACGCTGAGGCCAGAAACCCGAGAAGTTAAGGGAAAGTCTATTCCCCTTCCCGTTGAATTGAGCCTAAATTCACTCCTCACGAGCCAGCTGTGCCCTTCACTCTTATAAATCCAATACCTCACTCTACATATACCCTTAAAGTAGTAGCAGTTCTCCGTAAAGAACTCAATCCATTTTAAATTTCCATCAACGTCCTTGAGGACTTTAGGGGAACCGTAGGAGGTATTAATTGACTCAAAGTCCTTTAGGAAAAGATAAAAGAGAGGGGAGACGAGTGACTGGAGCTCCCCATTCTCAACAGCCGCCCTTCCCGACTTTTCAACGAAGCTAAAAAAGGAGTAGCTTACGACCAGAACGAGAGCGGCCAGTCCAACGGCAAGGAGGAGCTCTAAGAGCGTAAATCCCCTACCTAACCTCATAGACCTCTGCAAGTTTCCCCCTTTCAGGAGTTCCGACCTCTACCTTAACTACTCTGAATCCCATCAACTCCTCAAAGTCCTGGTTTACCTTAAAAGTGTAGTTAAGAATCTCCAAATCCTTCCCTTCAAAGGACTTTCCGCCGTAAACAATTTCATTTACAGCGTTGTGAGCGGCAACAGAGGAGAGAGTGGTCTTCAGCAAAAGGTCCGTTGTGTCAACAATCCTTCCGGAAAGGACAACAAAGGTCCCGAATGCCAAGCCGACTATAACAACGGAAATCAAAACCTCTAAGAGAGTGAAAGCCCTTCTCATAAACTCCTCGGCACTATTTTATACTTTAACAAACAGGGAGGAAACGATGAGGAGGATAAGGTTAGGCGTCAACATAGACCACGTTGCCACCGTAAGAAACGCAAGGAGAACCTTTGAGCCAGACCCCGTCCATGCGGCAGTTATAGCCGACCTTGCAGGGGCAGACCAGATAACCCTCCACGTAAGGGAGGACAGAAGACACGTAAATGAGAGGGACTTAAAGCTGATAAAGGAGCTGATACACTCAAGGGTTAACCTCGAAATGGCCGCAACGGACGAGATGGTTGAATTGGCCCTAAAGGTGAAGCCCCACCAGGTGACGCTCGTTCCAGAAAAGAGGGAGGAGATAACGACTGAAGGCGGACTTGACGTAATCTCTCAAAAGGAGAGGATAAGGGAAGTTTGTGAGAGGTTGAAAGAAAACGGAATTACCGTAAACATCTTTATAGACCCTGAAGTGGAACAGATAGAGGCTGCTGCAGAAATCGGAGCCGATGCTGTGGAGCTCCACACGGGCGCCTACGCAGAGAGGTTTGCAGAGAACGACGAGGAAAAGGTTGAGGAGGAGATTGAGAGACTGAAGAGGGCAGCAAGGAGGGCAAAGGAGTTAGGACTTAAAGTCTATGCAGGACACGGCCTTACCTACAAAAATGTAAAGAGAATTACCGAAATACCAGAAATAGAGGAGCTAAACATAGGACACTCAATCGTTGCAAACGCTGTTCTCTTAGGACTTAAAGA
>CAZEDJ010000137.1:0-1737 GCA_964511045.1 uncultured bacterium | reverse complement strand
CCCGCGAGAGCGGGTGGGAAAGTAGGGCGGTGCCAGGCTTTTTTTATTTTGCAGCTTTATCTTTCAGCAAATTGGAAACAAACTTCCTAATTCCCTCTTCATCAATACCAACAGTGTGCCTCAGGAGCTCCTGACTTCCGTGTTCCACGAATCTGTCCGGTAACCCCAAGTGGAAGACTTTACCCGAATACCAAGGCGAAAGAAACTCACTAACGGCCGAACCAAATCCCCCCTTTATCACATTTTCCTCAACTGTAACTATTACGGGAAATTCCTTCCCAATTTCGGTTAGCAGATTTTCATCTAAGGGCTTTATAAATCTCGCATTAATAACCGTTGCCCTTATTCCCTCCCTTTCCAATTTCTCAGAAGCCTTTAAAGCCTGATACACAGGCCACCCTGTAGCAAGGATTGCAACGTCTTTTCCCTCTTTTAATACTTCCCATGAACCTATCGGAATTTCCCTTAATGGTTCCCTTATAGGAACTCCGTATCCCCTACCCCTCGGATACCTGACTGCAAAGGGTTTACCCGAATGGAGGGCGGTAAAGAGCAAGTGGCGGAGCTCCTCCTCATCCTTAGGAGCCGAAACTACGAGGTTTGGAACTACCCTAAGGTACGACAGGTCAAAAGCGCCGTGGTGAGTTGCCCCGTCCTCTCCAACAAGACCTGCCCTGTCTATTGCAAAAACTACGGGGAGCTCCTGAAGTGCTACGTCGTGAATTATCTGGTCGTAAGCCCTCTGTAAAAAGGTTGAGTATATTGCAACAACGGGTTTTAATCCCTTCTTTGAAAGTCCGGCGGCAAAGGTAACTGCATGCTGTTCAGCTATTCCGACATCAAAATACCTCTCGGGAAATTTCTCCTTAAACCTATCAAGTCCCGTCCCAGAAGGCATTGCCGCCGTTATTGCAACAACATCCTTCTCCTTTTCGGCTATCTCAATGAGCGTTTTTGAAAAGACCTCGGTATACGTCGGAGGAAGGTTCTCTCTCTTTATCCCCTTAGGAGAAACTCCGTGGAACTTTTCAGGCTTTTCCTCCGCCGGGGGATAGCCCTTCCCCTTCTTCGTCAAGACGTGAACGAGGGTAGGTCCCTTCATCTTTGAAACATTTTGCAGAGTGGTAACGAGGGTTGGTATGTCGTGACCGTCTATCGGACCGACGTATCTGAACCCTAACTCTTCAAAGAGCATTCCCGGAGGAAACAGCCCCTTAACGAGTAAATCCTCAACCCTCTTTAGTCCCTTATAGACCTTTTCGCCGAAAATTTTCCTCGTAACACTTTCAAGCCTCTCCTTAGCCTTCCTCAGGCTCTCTCCCGTAGTCAATTTCGTTAAGTAGTTTGATATAGCCCCGATGTTCTTTGATATTGACATCTCATTGTCGTTGAGGATTACGATTAGGTCCTCTCCAAGCTGACCGGCATTGTTTAGTCCCTCGTAGGCCTCTCCGGCGGTAAGAGCTCCGTCCCCTATAACCGCTATTACGTGCCCCTCCTCACCCTTCAATCTCTTGGCAACCTTAATTCCCAAGGCTGCCGATATGGAGGTTGAGCTGTGTCCCGTCCCAAAGGCATCGTACTTACTCTCCTTTATTGAGGGAAAACCGGAAATTCCGCCGTACTGCCTCAGCGTGTGGAATGCCTCTTTCCTTCCGGTAAGGATTTTATAGGGGTAGGACTGGTGACCGACGTCCCAAACGATTTCGTCCTTGGGAGGTGAAAAGACCCTCAAGA
>CAZEDJ010000136.1:0-1741 GCA_964511045.1 uncultured bacterium | reverse complement strand
ATCGTGTGTACCCCCACAAGGGGTACCGCGGGTTCGAATCCCGCCCCCTCCGCCACTTCAGAAAGAAATTTAAGTTTTCATAATGCCGGGGTCTCCACAACGCCCGGAGGGTGAACCCCGCCAGGCCCGGAAGGGAGCAACGGTAAGCCTGAAGGGCGTGTGTGGTAAGGCTCCGGCTCTACTTATTTAGGAGGAGGGAAACTGCCCTCGCAACGTTCTCAACCAAGGGAATGACCTGAGAGTAGTTCATCCTCTTTGGTCCTAAAACGCCGATTATTCCGCTGTTTTTAAATCCGACGGTGTACTTACCCAAAACGAAGCTGAGCTGCGGAATTTCGGGCCTTACTTCCGAACCTAAAATGACGTCAACGCTCCTGTTGTGACTGAGGAATTTCTTTAAAACCTCTAAAAAGAGCGTTTTTTCCTCAAGGAGCTCTATCACCCTCTTTAGCCTCTCTGCATCTCCCGAAAAGAGGTCTATGATGTTTGGAGCTCCGTAAACCTCAAGATTGTTGAGCTCATTGAGGGACTTGAGTATGGATGCGTTTATCTTAAACGTTAAGTTTGAGATTTCCTCCCTGAGGTCATCTATCTCCTCTATTAACTCCTCCTTAACCTTCTTTAAAGTTTTCCCCTTAAACTTTTGAGTCAGGATTTTTGATATCTTCCCCAACTCCCCTTCAGGAATCTTCGCCTTTATAACCTTATGAACAACGTAGTCTGGCTGAAAGTTTATAACTATCAGAACTTTATCGGAAGAAACTTTTACTAACATAACGTTGTTTATTGTCAAATTCTCTACAAAGTTAACTCCGAAGCCTACATATCCGGTATTTTCATGGAGAAAGTTCAAAACTTTTGAGAGAATCTCCTCCCTTTCCGTTAAGTTTTCGCTCCTTATTGAGCTTATTAAACGGGAGACGAGGTTTTCGTCCTCCCTTCCTATGGCTAAAAAGAGGCTATTTAAGTAAACCTTTAGCCCTTCATCGGTCGGAATTCTGCCGGCCGAGGTGTGGGGCTGATACAGGTATCCCTTGTCCTCAAGGTCAGACATTACGTTCCTAATCGTTGCCGGACTGAACGGCAGGGAATAGGTCTTCTGGAGAGTCCGGGAACCCACGGGCTCACCGGTTTTTATGTAGAGCTCCGAAATCTTCAATAGAATGTCCCTTTCCCTTTCGGTTAAATCCTTCCTCAACTGTCCTTACCTTTAAAGAGTTTTCAACTATTAATATATTCCCTCGGAAAGATACTCGTTCTTATACTTAACGTATCTGAGGGCGTGTTCCTTTAGCCCCTTAACTTCCTCGTCTGAGAGCTCCCTCTTAACCGTTGCGGGAAATCCCATTATGAGGCTCTTAGGGGGAAACTCTTTTCCCGGGGGGACGAGAGCTCCGGCAGCAACTATTGACCCTTCCCCTATAACCGCACCGTCAAGAATTATTGCTCCTATCCCTATGAGGCAGTTGTCCTCAATGGTACAGCCGTGGAGCTTTACAGAGTGGCCTATCGTTACGTAACTACCGATGACCGTCGGGTGTGTCCTGTTTGTAACGTGGACGACCGTTCCGTCCTGAACCGACGTACACTTTCCCACTCTGATGTAGTTAACGTCTCCCCTCAGTATAGCTCCAAACCAGATTGAGCTGTCGTCCCCTATCTCTACGTCACCTATAACCGTTGCGTTCTCGGCTATGAATACGCCCTTTCCGATTCTCGGGTAAATTCCCTTGTAAGGCTT
>CAZEDJ010000135.1:0-1856 GCA_964511045.1 uncultured bacterium | reverse complement strand
TACCGGGAATTCTGTGGGCGCTCACCGTCCACGAGTTTGCCCACGGACTCGTTGCCTACAAGTTGGGAGACCCTACGCCAAAGAGCGCGGGGAGATTAACCTTAAACCCACTTGCCCACATAGACATTTTAGGATTTATAGCCCTCTTCCTCGTCCACTTTGGCTGGGCAAAGCCCGTTCCCGTTAATCCTAAAAACTTCAGAAAGGTCTCCTCCTGGAGAACAGGGGAGATTTTGGTCTCCTTTGCAGGCCCGGCTGCAAACTTCATCAGTGCACTCATTGCCGTTCTATTCCTCAAATACTTTCCATTTACGGCACTTCCGATTTCAATAGCAGAGCCCCTATTTCTAATGACAAAGTACTCCGTATTTATAAACGTTGCTTTCGGTATATTTAACCTCCTTCCGATTCCACCCCTCGACGGCTCAAAGATTCTTGAAGCCCTCCTCCCCTACAACCTCTGGCTCAAGTACAAGAAAATAGAACCCTACGGTCCCATAATTCTCCTCATACTCGTAATAAGTCCCGTCATAAACTGGATACTCGTTCCGCTGGTAAACGGCGTCGTGAGGGCAATGTTCGTTTTAACCTAATGGGAGAAAAACTGTGATTTTCAAGGAGCTAATTAAGAAGAAGAGGGACGGAAGGGAGCTCTCAAGGGAAGAGATTGAATTCATAGTCAAATCCTACACCGGGGGAGAAACTCCCGACTATCAGATGGCTGCCCTCTTAATGGCCATCTTTTTCAGGGGACTGAACTACGAGGAAATGCTGAACCTTACAGACTCAATGCTCCGCTCCGGTAAGACGATAGAGTTGAGAACCAGAGGAACGTTGGTTGATAAGCACAGCACCGGCGGAATAGGGGACAAAGTTTCACTCGTAATAGCTCCCGTTTTGGCAGAGCTGGGATTCAGAGCTCCCCTCCTCGCAGGAAGGGCCCTCGGTTTTACGGGGGGAACGATAGACAAGTTGGAGAGCACGGGGATGAAGGTGGAGCTCTCTCCAGAGGAAATTGAGGAGGTCGTTGAAAGGTTCGGCTTTTCAATATCAGCCCAAACTGAGGAGATAGCTCCAGCCGACAGGAAGATTTACGCCCTTAGGGACGCAACTGCAACGGTTGAAAGTATTCCCCTGATTGTCTCGAGCATTCTCAGTAAAAAGTTGGCGGTAAACACCGATGCAATAGTCTTTGACGTAAAGGTCGGAAGTGGAGCCTTCATGAAGACCCTTGAGAGGGCAGAGGAACTCGCCGAGGGACTCGTTGAGGTCAGCAAACTGTACGGAAAGAGGGCTGGAGCTCTCATAACCGAAATGGGACAGCCCCTCGGGCTCTTTGCAGGAAATGCACTTGAAGTTAAGGAGGCAATCGAGGCCTTGGGGGGAAGGATAGAGGAAGACCTAAAGGAGGTCGTAACTTCGCTCGTCGGAGCTCTCTACGAGCTCACAGAAAAGGGTTCCTTTGAAAGGGGAAAGGAGGAGGCCGAGAGGGTAATTGCAGAGGGAAGGGCGAAAAAGAGGTTTACCGAATGGATAGAGTTTTTAGGCGGTAATCCACAAGTAGAAATAAGGGCAAAAAAATACACCGTGAGGTCGCCGGAAGGGGGATTTGTGGAGTCAATAGATGGCGAAAAACTCGGATGGCTCATAGTTGAAATGGGAGGAGGAAGGAGAAAGGGAGGAGAGAAAATAGACTACTCAGTCGGACTATCCTTTTTCAAAAAGGTCGGGGACAGGGTAGAGAGGGGAGAGCCGATAGGAGAGATATACTACAATCGAGGAAACGTAAAGGAATTTGAGGAAAAGTTTCTCTCCTCCTACAAAATAGGAAAAGTTAAAAAGGAAAAACCAAAACT
>CAZEDJ010000134.1:0-2225 GCA_964511045.1 uncultured bacterium | reverse complement strand
ACGAGGTAAAGGTAAAAATCTTTAAAACAGATTACGGACCAATAATCCTCGTAGGGGATACTCACCTTTGAAATTTAACGTCAAACCTATCAAGGTTCATAACTTTCGTCCAGACCTTAACGAAGTCGTGAACAAACTGCTCCTTATAATCACTTGAAGCATAAACATTTGCAAGGGTCCTTAACTCCTCGTGGTGCCCAAAAATTAGGTCAACCCTCGTAGCAAACCACTTAGGTTCCTTCGTCTTTCTGTCATAACCAACAAACAGATACCTGTGTTCATCCTTAGGCTTCCACTCTACGTTCATATCAAGGAGATTTACAAAGAAGTCGTTCGTGAGGGACTCCGGATTCTCCGTTAAAACTCCATAGTTTGAGTACTTATAGGTAGCCCCCATTACCCTCAATCCGCCAAGGAGAACAGTCATCTCAGGAACGGTTAAGGTCAAAAGATTGGCTTTGTCAATCAAGAAGTACTCCGGTGTTGTATATACGTCCTCTTCAGAAAAAGAGTCTATATACTTAAAGTAATTTCTGAAACCATCTGCAAAGGGTTCTATTGCTTCATAAAACTCAATCTCTACTTGGTCTTGGCATGCATCAACCCTTCCGGGTATAAAGGGAACCTCTACATTAAATCCAGCCCTTTCAGCTGCAACTTCAACCCCAACATTACCACCCAGAATAATCAAGTCAGCAAGGGAAACTCCTCTATCACCCGAGGAATCTTCAAATTTCCTCTTTATCTCCTCATAAACGGCAACAATCCTCGCCAGATTCTCCGGATGGTTTACCTCCCACTCCACTTGAGGATACAATCTTATTCTTCCTCCGTTTGCTCCTCCCCTCCTGTCAGAATTCCTAAAAGTAGAAGCAGCAGACCAAGCTGTATAGACGAGATCTCTAACCGACAAACCCGAGTCGGCAATCATCTCCTTCAATTTTTTAACATCTTCCTCATCAATTAATTCGTAATCTCTCTCTGGTAAGGGATCCTGCCAGATAAACTCTTCTTTTGGGACCTCAGGTCCCCTGTACAAAACTTTTGGTCCCATATCCCTGTGGGTAAGCTTGAACCACGCCTCTGCAAAGGCCCTTTCAAACTCCTCAGGATTCTCAATAAATCTCTTACAAATCTCGGCATAGATGGGATCAAACTTTAAGGCAAGATCAGAAGTCAACATCATAGGAAGGTGTTTTTTATTCTTATCGCAGGCATCGGGAATTATCGGTTCCGCTCCTTTTGCAACCCACTGATACTTACCGGCAGGGGATTTTGTAAGTTCCCATTCATTTTCAAAGAGTAATTTTAAAAAGTGAATTCCAAACTTTGTCGGAGTCGGAGACCAAGCCAATTCAAAACCCGACGTAAAGGAATCACAACCCTTTCCGGACTTATACATGTACTTCCAACCAAGTCCCTGCTCCTCAATCGGGGAAGAATCGGGATCGGGTCCCAAAAACTCCTCAGGACCTGCTCCGTGACACTTACCAAAGGCATGTCCCCCTGCAATTAGAGCAACAGTTTCTTCATCGTTCATTCCCATCCTTGAAAAGGCTTCTCTTATCTCCCTTGCAGACCCGATAGGGTCAGGATTTCCGCCGGCCCCCTGGGGATTAACGTATATTAATCCCATCTCTGTCGCAGCATAGGGTCTTTCAAGTTCTCCTTCTTTAAATCTCTCTGAACCAGACAACAT
Organism: uncultured bacterium; assembly: GCA_964511045.1. Taxonomy (GTDB): domain Bacteria; phylum Aquificota; class Aquificia; order Desulfurobacteriales; family Desulfurobacteriaceae; genus Balnearium. Next base: position 526 of record CAZEDJ010000134.1, on the reverse strand, counting down.
CTTCTCTTCAGGTCCCCAATCAGCACTTTCATCCGGCTCCCAAATATCCTCCCTGCCGAGGGCTGTTCCGAGAGTCCTAACTCCCATATCCTCAAGGGCAACCGTTCCGGCAAGAATTATTAAATCGGCCCAGGACAGCTTTCGCCCGTACTTTAACTTGATCGGTTCAAGGAGCCTCAATGCCTTGTCAAGATTTATGTTGTCTGGCCAGTTAATTCTCGGTGGATACCTCAAATCCCCTTGACGGGCACCTCCCCGCCCGTCAAATATCCTGTAACTGCCGGCACTGTGCCAAGCAAGGCGAACAAAGAGAGGACCGTAGTGTCCAAAGTCTGCAGGCCACCACTCCTTTGAATCCCTAAAGAGCTTTTTAAGGTCCTCTTTTACCTCGTCAAGATTGAGAGTTTCACACTCTTCAAGGTAAGAGTACTCATCTCCGTACGGGGACGATGTTTTACAGTTCTGTCTCAAGGGTTTCAAATTGAGCCTGTTAGGCCACCAGTCGGTAATCCATCTCTTCCTGTGT
>CAZEDJ010000133.1:0-2260 GCA_964511045.1 uncultured bacterium | reverse complement strand
CAAACATGGGCGTCCTCTCCTACAACCACCCAGACGTTGAGGAGTTTGTTCTCTCAAAGAGGGATAAAAAGAGCTTTCAAAATTTCAACATCTCCGTTGCCTGCTCCGACGAGTTCTTTGAAAAGATTAAAGGAGACGAGTTTATTGATTTGATAAATCCCCGGGATGGAAAGGTCTGGAAGAGGTTGAAGGCGGGGGAGCTCTTTAATCTCATTGCCGAGTCTGCATGGGACTGCGGTGACCCGGGAATCCTTTACATTGATGAGATAAACAGACACAACCCGACTCCCGAAATCGGAAGGATAGAGGCAACTAACCCCTGTGGAGAGGTTCCCCTTTTACCCTACGAGGAGTGTAACTTGGGCTCAATAAACCTCTCCCACTTTGAGAAAAACGGAGAGGTTGACTGGGAGAGGTTGGAAGAGGCCGTTGAGATTGCCGTTCGCTTTCTTGACTGCGTAATTGACGTTAACAATTACCCCGACGAGAGAATAGAGAGGATGGCAAAGGGGAACCGGAAGATAGGTTTGGGAGTTATGGGGTGGGCGGAGCTCCTCATAAAACTGAAAATCCCCTACAACTCCGAAGATGCACTGAACCTTGCAGACAGGCTGATGGGCTTCATAAACAGGAGGGCCTTTGAGACATCCGTAAAACTTGCAGAGGAAAAGGGAAGTTTTCCAAACATTGATAAGAGCATATACAGAGGAAGGAAGGTGAGAAATGCCACCCGAACGAGCATAGCCCCCACCGGAACGATAAGCATGATAGCGGGAACGACTCCGAGCATTGAGCCCCTCTTTGCAATAGCCTACGTTAAGAAAATCCTCGGCGGAAAGCCTGCCGTTCAAATAGACCCCTTTTTCCTCAAGTATGCCGGAGATATCCTTTCGGAGGAGCAGTTAGTAGAGGTTTTAGAGACGGGCAGTATTCAAAACTTAAGGGAGGTTCCGGAGGAAATAAGGAGGATTTTCGTAACTGCACTTGACATCTCCCCGGAGTGGCACGTGAGGATGCAGGCCGCTTTCCAGAAACACGTTGACAACTCCGTCTCAAAGACGGTTAACATGAAAAGAGAGGCAACCGTTGAGGACGTTAAGAGGGTCTTTCTCTTGGGGTACAAGTTAAAGTTAAAGGGAATAACGATTTTCCGTCAGGGCTCAAAAGAGGGTGCAATAGAGTTCGGCCTAAAGGGAATCAAACCTGAAGACTTGATAAAGTTTAAGCCCTGCAGCTGCGAGGTTTAGGAGGTCTTGCTTTGAGGCTTTTCCTCTTTCTATTTTTAACTTTCCTCTTTGGTTGCGGAGGTGGAGGAGGTTCTGGCCAGCAAACGGTAAGCGGTCAGTTTATATCAAGTTACGTTGGGGGATTGAAAGTTTGTTCCAATATTGGTTGTTCATACACAGATAAAGAGGGAAAGTTTACGGTTCCGTCTGATGTCTCAAATCCGATTCTAACCTTTTACATTGGAAATCTAAAGTTAGGCAGTTACAGATTACTCAGGGATGGTGAGGTCATAAATCCGTTTAAAATTGCCGGTAGCAGCGATGTTGGGGATAAGGTTGCAAAGGTCATTCACGGAGTGGCGGCCGACGTTAACGGAACGGAGGAGTTTATTGACCTCTCATCCCTCTCCGTTTCCTCAGACCTTGACGGAACCTCAGTTGTTGATGCCTTGAGGGAGAATAAACCCTTTAGGATAGATGTATTCAAGGAGGGAAATTCCTACTCCGTTGTGTACAACGGAACAGAGGTGGAGCTCTGTCAAAACGGGACCTGCCTGCCGGTCAACTACCGCCAGTGGCTCGTCCTCATCTACATGATGGGGGATAACAGCCTTTCGGGAAATGCGGTAACAGACCTGAAGGAGATGGCATCAGTAAACTACACTCCGCAGGTAAAGTTGGTTGCCATTACAGATTTTATGGACGCTCCCGACGAGATATCCATAAGTAACGATACAACCGGAAAACTTGACTCCTACGAACTTGGCTACGAGCTTGACCTTTCGGAGGAAAACTCCCTGAAAGACTTTATCCTTGAGTACTGGAGCAGATACCCTGCCAAACACGTTGCTCTAATATTTTGGGACCACGGAGACGGTTGGCGCTCTGTCAAATCTGCAGGTAACGACTCCTCATCTTCGGACTACCTATTTATGTATAGGGTTTACAACGCCCTTAGTGAGCTCCAAAGTAATTACGGAATTTCCTTTGACCTCATAGGTTTTGACGAGTGCCTGATGGGAATGGCTGAGGTT
>CAZEDJ010000132.1:0-2353 GCA_964511045.1 uncultured bacterium | reverse complement strand
GCCCAAAAGAACACAGACAGCAAAGGAGCCGCAATGTTTAAGGCACTTTACGACTTTTTCAGCTCTGTAAAGCTCGCCATATTTCTACTCCTCACCCTCGCAGTTACCTCAATCGTAGGAACGATAATAGAACAGCAGCAAGACCCCGAAAAATACTTAATGGAATACGGAGAAACGACCTATAAAATCCTCAAGTTCTTAGGATTTACGGACGTTTACCACTCCTGGTGGTACGTTGCCCTTCTAACCCTCCTCGCAGTTAACCTAATCGTCTGCTCAATAAAGCGCCTTCCGAAAATTTGGAAGGTTGCAATGGAGCCCCGGAAAACTCTTCCTCCGGGATACGAGAAGGGGCTCAAAATCTCCAACACGATAACCCTCTCTGCCGGAATCTCCGAAATCAAGGAGAAACTCTTAGAGGTATTAAAGTCCAAAAAGTATAAAGTTGAAGTTTCAAAGGAGGACGAAAAGGAAGTCCACATCTTTGCCGACAAAAATGTCTTTTCCCGATTCGGTGTTTACATCGTTCACCTCGGCGTTTTGGTCGTTTTAATCGGGGGTCTAACAACGGCACTTTTTGGATTCAGGGGATACATGAACCTCGCAGAGGGAACGAGCAGTAACTTGGTCAGCTACTTTTCGGGACCCAAGATAATAGAGCTCCCCTTTTACGTTAAGTGCAACAAGTTCAAGATAGACTTTTACCCTTCGGGAATGCCAAAAGCCTACATCTCAGACCTCTCAATAATAGAAAACGGTAAGGAAGTTTTAAGGAAGGAGATAAAGGTTAACGAGCCACTAAAGTATAAGGGCATCTACTTTTACCAGGCAAGTTACGGTCAGGGAGAGGCATTCTTAAAGATTGTTGACAAAAGAGGCCAGAGAGTTGTCGGCGTGGCCTTCGGGCAGCCGATAAAGTTAGGAGAGGGAACATACCTGAGAATTGTAAGCATAGACGGAAACACGATGACCGTTGGCATTGAGTTTATAAGAAACGGAAAGGTGGAGCAGGGAGCAATAAAGCCCTTTGTTATGTACAGAGTTCCGGGAACAGATAAAACGATTGCAATGGTTGACTTTAAACCGGTCTTTTACACGGGCCTCCAGGTATCCAAAGACCCGGGGACTTGGATTGTTTGGGTGGGGAGCTCCATCCTCATAATCGGCCTCATAGTGGCCTTCTTCATTCCCCACAAGAGAATTTGGGCAAGGATTGAGAAGAGGGGAGACAACAAAACGAGGCTGGTAATAGGTGGACTTGCCAATAAAGGGAGCGAGGGACTCGCAACGGAGATAGAGGAGGTCTTAGGGGTGCTCAAGTCTTTATACTGCCAAAATACCCCTAAGGAGGAGTAGAGATGGTCTCTTCAGTAACCCTTTTTAATGCCGGAATGGTTGCTTACTTTCTGGCATTCCTCTTTTACACGATTTACTCATTTTCCCGAACGAACTGGTCGGGAAAGTTGGCAACTGCCTTTGCCTGGCTCGGAGTTTTCATTCAGGGAGCAGGCTTTGTTGTGAGGGGAATTGAGAAGGCACAAGTCAACATGGTCTCTGACTGGACTGCCTTTTATAAGTACGCTCCCTTTACAAACATGTACGAGTCCCTCATGCTCTTTGGTTGGACTGCCGTTTTCCTCTACCTGATATTTGAGTGGAAGTATAAGAACAAGGCGTTCGGAATGTTCGTAATCCCCCTTGCCTTAATTGGGGAGCTCTCAACCCAAATTCTCGGCTTCAGCCAAGAGGCTCAACCTTTAGTCCCCGCCCTCCAGAGCAACTGGCTACTCTTTCATGTCGTTACAACCTTCATAGGCTATGCTGCTGCCGCCGTTAGTGCCGGTATTGCCTACGCCTACTTTGCAAAGAGGGAAGATACGACAACGAGGGACTGGGTCGTAATCTTCTTAACAACTTGGTTCATCTTCTTCTTCATTATCTATTCGGCATACAGGGAGAACTTTGTTTTCTTTTTGGGAATTTCAGCAGTTGCAGCTCTGGCCTTCTGCGGAGCTCTCTATCTCATAAAGAAGACGGGAATCGTAAACATCTTACCCTCAATTGAGGCGTTGGAGCAGATGATGTATCAATCTGTTGCCGTGGGATTTGTCTTCTTAACGATTGGAATAATCTTGGGAGCAGTCTGGGCTAAGTATGCCTGGGGAGGATACTGGTCTTGGGACCCAAAGGAAACTTGGTCTCTGATTACCTGGCTCGTGTATGCGGCCTACCTCCACGCCCGATACATTAAAGGATTAAGGGGAAAGCCCCTCGCTTACTTTACAATCGTAGGTTTCCTCAGCGTTATCTTCACATACTACGGCGTGAACCTGATTATTCCCGGCCTCCACAG
>CAZEDJ010000131.1:0-2369 GCA_964511045.1 uncultured bacterium | reverse complement strand
CTCGTTCTAATCTACTTTGTTTCTGTTTATAACAGGTTTCAAAGGTTAAAAAACGGGGCTGAGGCAACACTCGGCCAGATAAAGGTTGCACTTAAAAAGAGGCTTGACCTTCTATCCCAGCTTATTGAAAATGTAAAGAGTTATGCCTCATTTGAGAGGGAGACCCTTGAGAAGATTGTTGAACTACGCTCCTCTCTATTTCAGTTGAGGGAACCTAAGGACGTTGAAAGGGTGGATAGGGAGTCTAAGGAGCTCCTCGGAAATATTCTCGTTACCTTTGAGAACTATCCCGATTTAAAGACCTCTCTACTTTCTGAGGACATTAACAGTGCCGTTAAGAGCATAGAGGATGAAATCTCCCGCCACAGGTATACCTACAACAACATTGTTCAGGAGTTTAATACGATGCTTGATACTTTTCCCTCAAACATTATCGGTTCACTCTTTGGTTTTAAGCGGCTCGATTACTTAAAGTTTGGGGAGGAGGTGGAGGAGAGACCAAACCTCAATTGGAATTAGTGGATGGAGGAGAGAAAGTATCTCTTTCTGGCCATTCTCCTTTTTACACTTACATCCTTACTGGCATTTTACTTAACTGAGGTTAACGACCTAAGGCTCATAACGTCAAAGGTTTTCATTAATAATTACACCGCTGAAATTGACTTGGCGGGGAAGATAAGGTTATCCGAGTCATACACCTTTAGGGTAAAAGAAGACATTTTTAGAATGCTCTTTAGGGCTTGGGAAGTTCCACTCTCAGTTAAGGAGAATCTCCCCTATCCATTTGTAAAGTTTGAGGATTTTTTGAGCTTGAGTGGGCAGGACTGGTACGTTAAGGACCACTCCGGTAGAGTTTACGGTGAGTTCTCGGACAGGCGCTCAAGGGAGCTTGTGGAAAAGCTCTCTATGAGGAATGAGGTCGGAATCGTTAATCCCAACTACTTTACCCCTGGTTCCTACTTCTACAGGGTTTACTATTCTCTTTTTCCACCTATTGAGTTTGGGAACAGTTTCATTCACCTGAACTTAAAACTTGCAAAGAGACACCCCTTCTACAAAAGGGTTGTCATAAGGTTAAAGGATGAGAGAGGGATAGTTGAGAAGGTCTTTCCCCACGTTACAAACTGGAGTTTAAGGAGAAAGGGTGATATTTACGAAATAACGGGAATCTCGCCGGCAAATGCCAACTTAGGGGTGGAGCTCCTTTTAAGGCCTGCTGAGATATCGGGATTTTTTAAGAGAGTTGGGAACGTAAGGGAAAGGACTGAGGATGCAAACAGGGGACTCTTCGTCTTTAGAACCCTTTACTCTGCATTAAAGGGAGTTCTGTTCGTTTTGGTTATCTTCTTTCCAGTTTGGTTCCTGCTCCTTTACCTTTGGTTTGGAAAGGAGAGGGAGTTTACAGTTCCATCCTTTTTAAGCTACGTTCCCAACCGGAAAAGGAAGCCGTACGAGGTTAACTTGCTCTTTTCCGGTGATGCCGTCTTTGGCGATGAAAATGCATTCTATTCAACGATACTTGACTTTGCCAATAGGGGAATTTTAGAGATTAGGAGAGAATTTGGTAGCTTGGTTATTAAATTGTTAAAAGACAGCGGAAATTTTGATGACTATGAGTCAAAAGTTATTGAATTTCTAAAGAAGTTTGGCTATAAAAATGAGTTTGGTCGCTATGTTTTTGATGTAAAAGCTCTCAAAAACAGGATAGAGTGGTTGAGGAATGAAAGAAACTACGAGAAATTGAGGGAAATGAAGGAGTGGTTTGACACAGTTTTTCACTATACAAACGAGAGTTTAACCGACAGTGTTCTGGATAGGAGTGGGCTCAACGTAATCGGGATTTTGATAGTTGCTTCCGCCCTTCTCCTGATAGCCATTTTCATTCTTGATAACATCTTCTCCCTGTCAGAAAGGTTTTTCGTTGACCTCTATCCCATCTACATTTATCTTTTCGTTCTTTTGTTTAACACTCTTACCTTTGCCTTTGTTTTCCCCTCACAACTTTTGGGAAGGTGGAAGGAGAATTTCTACAGGGAAAAACTCATGTGGGATGCCTTTAGGAAATTCCTTTCAGACTTTGTCCTTATAAAGAGGTATGCTTCCGAGGATATCAGCATTTGGAAGGAGTGGTTGGTCTACGGAACTGCCCTCGGCGTTGCAGATAGGGTTGAGAAGGCTATGAAGGAGCTCTCTGTAAAGGTTCCGCAGCTTAGAGATTTCTCCTCGGTTAGCCACAGTTTGAGGAATTCTTTTAGTGGAGTTGAGTCCAGCGTCTCAACGGCTGTCAGCTCCTCAAGTTCGTCGGGAGGCTTCGGAGGTTCAGGTGGTTTCGGAGGAGGCGGTGCCGGTGCAAGATAGGTCATTCTCTC
>CAZEDJ010000130.1:0-2379 GCA_964511045.1 uncultured bacterium | reverse complement strand
CAACCGAGCGTATTCTCTACTACACCGGCCGTATCCACAAGATAGGTGAGGTTCACGAAGGTGCGGCCGAGATGGACTGGATGGAGCAGGAGAAGGAGAGGGGTATTACGATTACCTCAGCTACTACGACCTGCTTCTGGAGAGACCACAGAATCAACATCGTTGATACTCCCGGACACGTTGACTTTACGATTGAGGTTGAGCGTTCCCTCAGGGTTCTTGACGGTGCCGTAACAATCCTCTGTTCCGTAGGCGGTGTCCAGCCGCAAACGGAGACCGTTTGGCGTCAGGCCGACAAGTACAGGGTTCCGAGAATCATCTTCGTTAACAAGATGGACAGGATTGGTGCGGACTTCTTCAGGGTAGTCGGAGAGGTTGAAGAAAAGTTAGGGGCAAAGCCCGTTCCGATTCAGATTCCGATAGGTGCAGAGGATGAGTTTAAGGGTGTTGTTGACCTCATTACCATGAAGGCAATCGTTTGGGAAGAGGAGACTTTAGGAGCTAAGTACCACTATGAGGAGATTCCGGAGGAGCTCCTTCCCGTTGCCGAGGAGTGGCGGGAGAAGATGCTTGAGGCTCTTGCCGATGTTGATGAAGAGATAATGATGAAGTACCTTGAGGGAGAGGAAATAACCGAGGATGAAATAAAGGCGGCCCTCAGGAAGGGAACGATAGAGCTCCAGTTCTTCCCGATGCTCTGCGGTTCTGCATTTAAGAACAAGGGAGTTCAGCCCCTCCTTGACGCAATTGTTGACTATCTCCCATCACCGCTTGACATTCCTCCGATAAAGGGAATTAATCCAAAGACCGGCGAGGAAGAGGAAAGGCCGGCTTCCTACGATGCTCCATTTGCGGCCCTTGCATTTAAGATTCTCACAGACCCCTACGTCGGTCAGCTTACGTTCATCAGGGTTTACTCAGGGCTCATGGAGTCTGGCTCCTACGTCTACAACGCTACGAGGGATAAGAAGGAGAGGCTTGCAAGGATTCTGCGTATGCACGCAAACAAGAGGGAGGAGATTCCCGTTTTGGGTGCTGGAGACATTGCCGCAGCCGTTGGTTTAAGGGAAACTTATACGGGAGATACCCTCTGTGACCCGAACCACCCGATTCTCCTTGAGGCAATGGAATTTCCGGAGCCGGTTATTTCAGTTGCAGTTGAGCCGAAAACAAAGGCAGACCAGGAGAAGCTCTCCATAGCCCTCCAGAAGCTCGCAAAGGAAGACCCCTCATTCAGGGTCTCAATGGACCATGAAACTGGACAGACGATTATTTCGGGAATGGGAGAGCTCCACCTTGAAATCATCGTTGACAGGCTAAAGAGGGAATTCGGCGTTGACGTTAACGTAGGTAAGCCTCAGGTTGCTTACAGGGAGACAATTAAGAAGGAAGTTACATCTGAGGGTAAGTTCATCAAGCAGACCGGTGGTAGGGGTCAGTACGGACACGTATGGCTCAAGATTGAACCCCTTGAGCCCGGTAAGGGATTTGAGTTCCACGAGACCATCAAGGGTGGAGTCGTTCCTAAGGAGTACATCCCTGCCGTTGAGGCCGGCGTTAAGGAGGCCATGGAGACGGGAGTCGTTGCGGGATATCCTATGACGGACATAAAGGTTACCCTCTTTGACGGTTCATACCACGAGGTAGACTCCTCTGAAATGGCGTTTAAGATTGCCGGTTCAATTGCCTTTAAGGAAGGAGCCAAAAAGGCCAATCCCGTTCTCCTTGAGCCCATAATGGAAGTTGAGGTAACGACACCCGAAGAGTTCATGGGAGATGTTATCGGAGACCTCAACAAGCGTCGCGGTAGGGTTCAGGGAATGGAGGCAAGGGGTAATGCTCAGGTCATAAAGGCCCTCGTTCCCCTTGCAGAGATGTTCGGTTATGCTACAGACCTTCGTTCAATGACCCAAGGTCGTGCCACCTACATAATGAAGTTCAGCCACTACGAAGAAGTTCCGCCTAACGTGGCTGAGCAGATAATAGGAGAGAGAAGCAAGTAATATTTGGCCCCTCTGGGGCCTTTTCCACTTTACATTTTGGAAACTTTGCATATAATTCCAGGCTGCAAACTTTGGTCTTTCAAAAACCAATAAGGTATTTTAGGAGGAAAAGCCATGGCAAAGGAGAAATTTGAAAGGAAGAAACCCCACAAAAACGTGGGAACGATAGGTCACGTAGACCACGGAAAAACGACCCTCACAGCAGCAATCACCCACTGCTTGGCCCTGAAGGGACAAGCCCAAGAAGTATCCTACGACCAAATAGACAAAGCCCCCGAGGAGAGGGAAAGGGGAATCACAATAGCAACAGCCCACGTAGAGTACGAATCAGACAAATACCACTACGCCCACGTAGACTGTCCTGGACACGCAGACT
>CAZEDJ010000129.1:0-2398 GCA_964511045.1 uncultured bacterium | reverse complement strand
TGAAGAGGGTTCTTGAGGTTACGAGGGAGTACTTTACCGTTCTCTCCGATGCCCCCGAGTACATGGAAATGTTCTTGAAGGACGAGTTTGAAGTAGCTGATGAGGCGAAGGAATTCCTTAAAGAAAACTCCGACAGAATTAAGGTTATTGAGCTCTTTTATGAAAAACTTAAAGGGTTTGATGGAGAGCTCTCTCAGGATGCCTTCAAAAAGCTCGTAAAGGAGGTTGGAAAGGAGCTCAAAGTTAAGGGCAAAAACCTCTTTATGCCCGTAAGAATTGCCCTTACAGGTAAAATGAGCGGCGTAGAGCTCCCTATTTTGGCAGAGCTCCTCGGAAGGGAGAGAACTTTGAGGAGAATTGAGAATACTTTAAAGCAACTCAGGGGATAGCAAATTGGGACTGGCAGAGGAATTTAGGGAATATTACACCTATGAAGACTACAAAAACTGGCAGGGAGACTGGGAGCTCATAGAGGGTATTCCATTTGCCATGTCTCCCTCTCCTACGGTTAAGCACCAGCTTTTGGTGTCAAGGATTGTTTACATACTGAGTAGAGAAATTGAAAGGAAGGGCTGCAGAGGTTGTCTGGTTCTTCCAGAAACCGATTGGGTTGTTAAGTTTAACACCGTAGTAAGACCGGACGTCTCCGTCGTTTGTGACCTAAAAGACTTTGAAGGCCACCTTAAAGTTCCTCCAATTTTGGTTTTTGAAGTTGTCTCTCCTTCGTCCTCTAAAAGGGATGAGGGGTTAAAGTTTGAACTCTACAAACGGGAGGGAGTAAAGCTCTACTCCCTTGTTTATCCTGAGTTCCGCAGGATAAAGGTTTACAGCTTCAGAAACGGTTCTGCAGTCCTTTTGGAAGATAGAACTTCAGGAAAGGTGGAAATTCCGTTAAAAGAAAATTGTAGAGTAAGCGTTAACTTAGGGGAGCTCTTTGGAGACGAAACCGCCGATGAAGATTAAGGAGTATTTGGAGAAGATATATGAACTCTACACAAATGGGAAAGCCACAGAGGTTAGTTACTATCCCCTTTTAAAGGATTTCATTGAGGAAAATTTCAAGGGATTTAGGGTAATCCTCCTTCCCTCAAAGACTGCCGGCGGTTTTCCTGACATGAAAATTACAACAAAGGACGGATACATTGTCGGCTATATTGAGTGTAAACCGCCGGGAACGGACCTTAAAAGTCTTGAGGAGAGCGAGCAGATAAGGAGATACAGGGAGAGCTTTAAAAACTTCCTGTTTACAAACTTTTTAGATTTTAACCTCTACACCTCAGGAGAGCTCTCCTCTTCAGCCTCCCTTCTTCCCTTCAAGGATTTTAGGTCGGGTAAGTTTAAGAGGATAGACGAAACCGGTATTGAGGAGATTTTAAGGGACTTCCTGAGCTACTCTGAGAGACCCATAAAGTCGCCGAAAGAGCTTGCCGAGGCACTCTCTTGGAGGGTAAGAGCTCTGAAGGAGGAGCTCTACAGGGAGGTTAAGAGCAACACCTCAATAAAGAAGCTCTACGGAGAAATAAAGGAATTCATAATCCACACGCTGACGGAGGAGGAGTTTGCCGACACAATAGCTCAGAGCTTGACCTACGGCCTCTTAATATTAAAGCTCAAAAAGGGCTGCGTAAGAAGGGAGGAAATAGTCCTTGACTTTCCCGAGAGCCTTTCGCTCATAAGGGAGATATTCCTTGAGGTTTTAAAGGTTAGGGAGAGCTCCCTTGAGTGGGCTCTGAGTGAGGTTGAACAGACACTAAACCTTTTTGACGATACAAAAACAAAGTTAACCCCTGACGAGTTAGTTACTCACTTTTACGAGCCGTTCCTCAAGGCCTACAACCCGGAGCTCCGAGAGGTCAGGGGAGTTTACTACACTCCGAAGGAAGTTGTCTCCTTCATAAACCGGTCTGTTGAAGAAGTGCTCAAAGAGAGCTTTAAGCTTGGAGGCTTTAAGGAAAAAACTCTAACACTCCTTGACCCTGCTGCCGGAACTTTGAGCTTTATCGTTGACATACTTGAAAGGTTAAAGGGGGAGCTCTCAAAAGAGGGGAGCGGAATAGTTAAAAAGTTCTTTGAAGAAGTTGTCCTGAAAAACTTTTACGCCTTTGAGCTCCTTCCCGCTCCCTATGTTATAGGCCACCTGAGGCTTTCCCAGTTTTTCAGGGAAATCGGAATTGAGGATAAAAAGTTTCAGCTCTTTTTGACAAACACCCTTGAATTTGAGCACAAGTATGCAGGCTACATGTTTTCAAGCACTTGGGCAGAGGAGGTAAAGAGGGCAGACGAGGTAAAAAAGAACGTTCCCATTATGGTCATAGTCGGAAATCCTCCCTACAGCGGAATCTCTGCAAATAACTTGAAAGAGGCTGTTGATTTTCTAAAAAACGATTTAAAGGTTGGA
>CAZEDJ010000128.1:0-2451 GCA_964511045.1 uncultured bacterium | reverse complement strand
TCTTCTCCTCGGCCTCTAAAAAGTACCTCTCTATATCACTGAATCCCTTCTTCATTTTTCAGTCTCCCTTGATGAATTAAAATCAAACCGATGAAGGTACTAATAGAGAATTTAGGTCACTCCACATTTAAGGTAAAGTTCGGAAGTTTGGAGATACTAACCGACCCCTTTTTGAGCAGCTCCGCAGGAGGGATAAGGAGGGTTCTTCCTCCGCCAAGAAGGGCGGGAGAGCTCTCCCCCGATATCGTCTTAATATCCCATGCCCACTACGACCACCTGGACTTAAAAACCCTTTACGAGTTAAGGGGTGACTTTGTAATTCTCGCCCCGAGAAACTGCCAAAAAGTTATAAGGAAAAGGAGAGTAATTGAGATTGAACACTTTGAGACACTTACCTTTAAGGGCGTCAAATTTACCCTAATTCCCGCAAAGCACAACAGGGGAAGAAACTTGCTCCATCCAAATACCGAAGTCGGCGGATTTATAGTGGAGTTTGGGGGAAGGAGCATCTACTTTGCCGGCGATACGGCATTCTCAGAAAAGTTGTACTCCTTAGTATCTGAAAAGTTCAGCGTTGATTTGGCGATGCTTCCCATAGGCGGTTTTATGCCCTCAATCTTTAGGAAGTTTCACCAGACTCCGGAGGAAGCAGTTATAGGTTTTAAGATGCTTGGGGCGAAGCTCTTAATTCCCATTCACTTTGGAACTTGGCACGTAATTCCCTCCTTCGTGAAGAGGGAGAGGGCGGTTGAAAGGCTACTCTCCTACAGTTATATTTCTGGAGTTAGGGACAGAGTTGAGGTAATTTTCCCGGGAGAGTTTAGAGAGATAGAGCTATGAAGCTGAAAAAGGCGATAATTGGAATACTGCTGATAACTTCAATAATCTGCTCAGGAAGCGCTTCTTCGGCCTACTGTGGCTGTGTTTTTAAGTCTCCGACGCCCCAGTTAATCGTTGAGAATTTTAGTGAGGAAGAGGGAGAGGGTAAAGTTTTAGAAATTGAGAGTCCAAAGTCTGACATCATTTACAAATTCACAATAAAAATAGCCCAGAGATTTTCATCTTTTCCTCCCCGGGCTTCCCCTCGAGAATAAGTAGCCGATTACTCCTTACAAACTAAAAATTTTTGGAGGGAAGCCGTGATTAATGCCATTTTAAAGAAGGTCTTCGGAAGCAGAAATGAGAGGATTATAAAGAGGCTGAAACCGATAGTTGACAGGATAAATGCCCTTGAGAGGGAATTTGAGAAGAAGAGCAGAGAGGAGCTCCTATCCTTAACGAAAAAGTGGAGGGAGGAGCTCTCAAGGATTCCCGAGGACGAGGAAAAGTTTAAATACATGGACAAAATCCTTCCCGAGGCCTTTGCCGCCGTAAGGGAGGCCTCAAAGAGAACCCTCGGGATGAGACACTACGACGTCCAGCTCATCGGGGGGATAGTCCTCCATCAGGGAAAGATTGCCGAGATGAAGACGGGAGAGGGAAAGACCCTCGTTGCCACCCTTCCTTCCTACCTCAACGCGTTGGCTGGGAAGGGAGTCCACGTGGTTACGGTTAACGACTACTTGGCAAAGAGGGATGCAGAGTGGATGTCCCCCGTTTACAACTACCTCGGAGTCTCCGTCGGTTACCTCCAGAACCAGATGGAGAAGGAAGAGAGAAAGGAGATGTACTCAAGGGACATAACCTACGGGACAAACTCGGAGTTCGGTTTTGACTATTTAAGGGACAACATGGTCTTCTCAAAGGAGGATAAGGTTCAGAGGGAGCTCTTTTACGCAATAGTTGACGAGGCTGATTCAATCCTCATAGATGAGGCCAGAACGCCCCTCATAATTTCTGGTCCTTCTGAGGAGAGCGTTGACGTTTACTACATTGCAGACGGAATAGTGAGACAGCTTCAAAAAGAAAAACACTTTAAGGTTGAGGAAAAGACAAAGACCGCAACGCTTACCGATGAGGGAATCAGGAAGGTTGAGGAGATAGTTAAGAAAACAACCGGAATGAAAGAGTTTAACCTCTACGACCCCAAATATTCCGACCTCCTCCACGCAATAATTCAGTCGTTGAGGGCCCACCACCTCTTTAGGAGGGACGTTGACTACGTTGTGAAGGACGGGAAGGTAATCATCGTTGACGAGTTTACCGGGAGGATAATGCCGGGAAGGAGGTGGAGCGACGGTCTCCACCAGGCCGTAGAGGCAAAGGAGAGGGTGAAGATTGAGGCTGAGAACCAGACCCTTGCAACGATAACCCTTCAAAACTACTTCAGGCTCTACAAAAAACTTGCCGGGATGACCGGAACTGCGGAGACCGAGGCGGCGGAGCTTAAGGAGATTTACGGCCTTGATGTTGTTGTGATTCCGACGAACAAACCCGTCATAAGAAAGGACCACCCCGATTTAATCTACAAGACGAAGAGGGCAAAGTTTGAAGCAGTTATCAGGGAAATTG
>CAZEDJ010000127.1:0-2494 GCA_964511045.1 uncultured bacterium | reverse complement strand
GAGCAGGTTATGGAGGTGAGGGCAAAGGTCTTGACTGTTAAGGAGCTCCCTGAGGGGAGTTTTGTCTCCTATTCAAGGAGTTACAGGACAGAAAAGAGGGAAAAGGTTGCGGTTATCAGCTTTGGCTACGCCGACGGTTATCCGAGGGAGCTCTCAAACAGGGGAAAGGTTTTCCTGAAGGGAAAGTTTTGCCCAGTGAGGGGAAGGGTCTGTATGGACATGACCGTCGTTTCGGTTGAAGGCCTTGAGGTTAAAAAGGGTGATGTTGTTGAGATTTACGGAAGAAGGCTTCCGTTCGTTGAAGTTTCAAGGGAGTTGGGAAAGATTCCCTACGAGCTGATGACATCAATCAGTCAGAGGGTAAGGAGGATTTACTGTGGAGTTTAGAGAAGTCCTCTTTAAGGTTCCGGCCTCTGAATTTGACCGAGTTTCAGTGGAAGTCTTTGAGGCCGGAGCTCTCGGCGTGGAAATTCTCTCTGAAGGTAATGAAATTCTCTTTAAGGCTTTCTTCAGGGGGAATTCAAAACTCCCCGATGGATTGAAAGCCTTCTTAGTTTCTGAATCCCTCTTAAAGGAGAGGGACTGGAACGAGGAGTGGAAAAAACACTTTAGGCCTGTTCGGATAACGGAGAGGATATGGGTAGCCCCCTCATGGGAAAAGGGGAAATTCGTTGAGCCTGAAGGTTCGCTCGTTCTCTACATATATCCCGGAAGGGGTTTTGGAACGGGAACTCACGAAACGACGCAGTTGGTCATTGAGCTCATTGAGGAGACGCTGAATCCCGGAGACTCATTCCTTGATGTTGGAACAGGAAGCGGTATTCTTTCAATCCTTTCAAAGAGGTTAGGGGCTAAAAGGGTAGTTGCCTGCGACATTCAGGAGGGAATAGAGGAGGAGTTCTTTAAAAACTGCTCTCTCAACGGCGTTTCGGAAATTACGTTTATAGAGGGAAGCATTGACAGGATTTCCGGAACGTTTGATTTGGTAGTTGCAAACATTGAGAAGCACCTCCTCCTCCCTCTCCTTGAGGGGATTTACGAAAGGACAGGGAAAAGAGCTATTTTTTCGGGTATTTTAACTTCTCAGAGGGAGGAATTCTTAGGGGAGCTTAAAAAGGTTGGATTTAAACCCCTTTCAGAGAGGTGTAAGGGAGAATGGATGGCCTTTCTCTGCGAAAAGTAGACCTCCACTGCCACTCAACCTTTTCAGATGGAACTTTCACTCCCTCTCAGATTGTAGAGCTTGCAAGGGAGAGGGGAATATCACACATCTCCCTCACAGACCACGATACGGTTTCTGGGATAGAGGAGGCTATTAAAAAGGGAAGGGAGCTCGGAGTTAACGTCATTCCCGGAATAGAGGTAACTGCCGACACCTCCTTTTTGGGAGAGGGAAGAAGGGAGCTCCACATCTTAGGCTACCACTTTAATCCCGACTCTCCCTCTATGAGGGAGCTTACCGAGTTTTTCAGGAAGTCAAGGATAGAGAGGAACAGGGAGCTCTGTTTCAGGCTTGAGGAAAAAGGTTATCCCGTAGATTACGACTCTATGGTTGATAGGTTTGGAGAAAATTTTGGAAAGCCAAACTTGGCAAGGGTTTTGATTGAATTGGGTTACTTTTCCGACAGAGAAAAAGCAATAGACTTTCTCTCCTCCTTAGGTGTTAAGAGGAGGAAGATGGATTGCGGAGAAGTCCTTGATTTGATAACCGAGTCGGGAGGGATTCCCGTCGTTGCCCATCCCGTTACGCTGAGGATTTCCTACAGTGAACTTTACTGCTTCTTGAAAAGGGCAAAGGAAAGGGGATTGAGGGGAATTGAGGTTTACCATTACAGGCACAAAACCTCCGACGTAAAGGTTTTCCGTGAGATGGCCGAGGATTTGGGACTTCTTTTTACAGGAGGCTCCGACTTCCACGGGAAGAACAAGCCCTGTGTTGAATTTGGTATGCTTAATTTGACGGAGCGGGATGTAAGTTTTCCACTCAATAAGGAATAACTAATATTTAAAGTTGGTAATTAAACTAAAGGCTTGACATCTCTTATACTCTAAACTAAAATTTTAATACTGCTCGGTGAAACACTTAAAAACCAAAGGAGGGAAACCATGAAGGGGAAGCTCAGCAAGCTTCGCACAGGGCTGCTTGCTGTAACCTTTGCTGCAGCAGCAGTAATTGGTCTTAATACTACCGATTCTCAAGCAGCCCTGAGAAACATCTCTAAGGAGTCCCAAGCTTGTCTTGGGTGTCACAAGGGAATGAACCCTGCACTCGTCCAGCAGTGGGGAGTCAGCAAGCACGCAGAGGCTGGAGTGGGCTGTTATGAGTGTCACATGGCAAACAAGGGTGACAAGGACGCCTTCCAGCACTTCGGATTTACGATTTCAACAATCGTTTCTCCCCTTGACTGTGGAAAGTGTCACCCCAAAGAGGAAAAAGAGGTTACAGAATCCCACCACGCAAAGGCTGCTCAGTTCGTAGGTTCTCTTGACAACG
>CAZEDJ010000126.1:0-2547 GCA_964511045.1 uncultured bacterium | reverse complement strand
CAAAGGAGGGAGAGATGTACACGGTGAAGGAGGAGAGGGAGCTCCAAAAGTTAACAGACGAGCTCTTAAAGTTCATAGAGGGAAAGACAAAGGAGTACTGGAAGAAACTCTCAAAGAAAGAGGCAGAGGAGATTGCTGAGAAACTGAGGAAGGTTATAAGGTACCACGACTATAAGTACTACGTTCAGGCAAGTCCCGTAATATCCGACTACCAGTACGATAAGCTCTTTCACGCCCTCAAGGAGCTGGAGGAGGCCCACCCCGAAATAGTAACTCCCGACTCGCCGACCCAGAGGATTTCACCGGCATTTACCGGAGAGTTTGAAAAGGTTAAGCACTACGCAGAGATGACATCACTTGAAAACACCTATTCCCCGGAGGACTTGAGGGAGTGGGACAGGAGGGTAAAGGAGATTCTCGGAACGGACGAGGTTGAGTACATAGTTGAACCGAAGTTTGACGGAGCCAGCGTTGAGCTCGTTTACGAGGACGACCTGCTGGTTAGGGGAGCAACGAGGGGAGACGGCATATACGGAGAGGACATAACGATGAACGTTAAAACGATAAGGTCTATCCCCTTAAGAGCTCCCTTTTCAAAACACGGAATTAAGCTCATCTCAATCCGCGGTGAAGTAATAATGCCAAAGAGCACATTTAAGAGATTAAACGAGGAGAGGGAGAAACAGGGTCTTCCCCTCTTTGCAAACCCGAGAAACGCAGCCGCTGGAACATTGAGATTGAAAAACCCGGCCGAAGTGGCAAGGAGGGGACTTGACTGCTACGTTTATCAAATCCTCTATTCGGAACCTAAGAAACTCTGCAAGGACATAAGGACTCAAAAGGAGGCCTTGGAGCTCCTATCTGAGTGTGGATTTAAAACCCCACCCGTTCAAAAGGTCTGCAAAAACATAGATGAAGTAATAGAAACCGTTTTAAAGGCTCAAGAGGAGAGGGAGTCGTGGGACTTTGAGGCCGACGGAATGGTAGTAAAGGTTAACGACACCTGCATGTGGGAGAAGTTGGGAGAGACGATGCACCACCCGAGGTGGGCGGTAGCCTACAAGTTCCCCGCAAAACAGGCAGTTACAAAGCTCATAGACGTCGTTTGGCAGGTCGGGAGGACGGGAGCTCTAACCCCCGTTGCAATCCTTGAGCCGGTTGAGGTTGGAGGAGTTATCGTTTCAAGGGCTACCCTCTTTAATCCCGACTTTATAAGGGCAAAGGACATAAGGATAGGGGACTACGTTATCGTTGAGAGGGCTGGTGAGACGATTCCCTACATTGTGGGACCGGTAGTTGAGAGGAGAACCGGAAACGAAAAGCCCATAGAGGTTCCGACGCACTGTCCCGTGTGTGGAGCTCCAATTGTTAAGGAGTTGGACGAAGCCGTTCCGAGGTGTCCAAACATCAACTGCCCTGCACAGCTGAAGGAGCACCTCATATACTGGGGGAAGGTCTTAGACATTAAGGGACTGGGAGAAGCTACCGTTAACCAACTCATGAGAAAGGAACTGGTTAAGTCCATTGCTGACCTCTACTACCTGAAAAAGGAGGACCTTTTAAGACTTCCGGGATGGGGAATTAAGAAGACGGAAAACTTACTGAACCAGATAGAGAAGTCAAAGGGAGCTCCCTTCTGGAAGAAACTAACGGCCCTCGGAATAAGGCACGTAGGAGAGAAAACGGCACAGCTCCTTGCCAAGAGGTTCAGAAACTTAAACGAGATAATGGAGGCTTCATTTTCAGAGCTTGCATCAATTCCCGGAATTGGTCCGATAACGGCAACGAGCATAAAGAACTTCTTTAAAGCAGAGCAGAACGTTGAAATGATTAAGAGGTTGGAGGAGGCCGGATTTAAGTTTGAAAGGACAGAGGAGGAGGAGAGGGAGCAGGAGCTCCCCAAACCCTTGAAGGGTCAAAACATCGTATTTACGGGAGAGCTTGACAACTTTACGAGGAAGGAAGCTCAGCACATTGTGGAGCTCCTCGGAGGAAACCCGACAAACTCCGTAACCAGAAGAACGAGCTTCGTCGTCGTCGGCAAAAACCCCGGCTCAAAGTTCCAGAGGGCCCAAAAGTTGGGAATTAAGATGATAAACGAGGAAGAGTTCATCAAAATGCTAAAGGAATTTGCAAAGGAAAATCCCGAAGTAAGGAAAATCTTAGAGGAGAAGGGGCTCCTTTAGGAGCTCCTACAGTTTCCTAACCATAAAGAAGTTACCGAGGATAAAGAGAACCGTTCCCTGGAAAATCAACATGAGAACGTCCCAGTAAAGTTGAAGGAGGGACATTCCCTTTATGGCTATTGAGAGAGCTCCGTCTATGTAGTACTTAAGGGGGGAGAGGAGTGAAAGGAGCTGTAAAACCTTAGGCATCGTCTCTATGGGAGTCCAGTTTCCAGAGAGGTAGAGAATCGGTATGAGGATGAGAATTGTTAACTGCGAAACTTGAAGCATGTTCCTTGAGACCGAGGCTATAAACATTGAGAGGCCCGAGGCTGTAAAGACGTAAATTGCCGTTAGAAGGAGAAAGTCCAACAAGCTCCCC
>CAZEDJ010000125.1:0-2581 GCA_964511045.1 uncultured bacterium | reverse complement strand
CACGACGCAGAGAACTACTACTTCTTTGACCTTCACCTCGTCCACGAGAGGGTCAACTATGAGGAGCTCCTCAAAAAGTTAAGGAAAGGAGAGGTGAGAAAGGTCAAGTTACTGAGGCCTTTAACCCTTGACCTGGAGCTTAAGGGAAAGCTGAAGGAAATTGGCGTTGAGTTTTTTGAGGAGGGGGACAAGTTAATGGTGAGCGAAATTCCGGAAATCCTGTCGGTTGAGGACTTAAAGTCCCTAAAGGAGAATCCGCCCGAGGCGGTTGCAACCCTTGCCTGCAGGAGGGCGGTAAAGTCGGGATACAGGGCATTAAACCTTGAGGATATTGAAGAACTCTTTAACAGGTACCTCCTCTGTGAAAACAGGGAGCTCTGCCCCCACGGAAGACCAATCTACTATAAAATGAAGAAGGGGAAAATCTACTCACAGCTTGGGAGAAAGCTGAAAATTTAGGGGTTTTAATTGAAGGGGGAGATAAAGAGGGAAGTAGTAGCCGGACTAACCACCTTTTTCACGATGGCCTACATACTGGCAGTAAATCCGGCAATACTTTCAGATGCAGGAGTTCCAAAGGAGGGAGTAATCTTTGCAACCGCAGTTTCGTCCTTCGTTGCAACCCTCCTCATGGGCGTTTACGCAAACCTGCCCTTTGCACTTGCCCCGGGAATGGGACTGAATGCATACTTTGCCTATACGGTCTGCGGTCAGATGGGAGTTGACTGGCGAACGGCCCTCTCGGCCGTCTTCATAGAGGGAGTGATTTTCCTCGTAATGGCCATATTTGGAGTCAGGAGGGCCATATTCAGGGCAATTCCAAAGTCACTTGCCTATGGGATATCCTCCGGAATAGGGCTCTTTATAGCCTTCATAGGTCTGAAAAATGCCGGCCTCATTACCTACTCAAAGGAGACGTTGGTAAAACTTGGAAACGTCTCATCACCCCCGGCACTGATAACGGTGGCAACCGTCATTTTCATTGCAGTTTTGGAGAGGAGGAGGATAAAGGGAAGCCTTCTGTTGGGAATTGCCTTCTCACTCCTACTCTCCATTCCCTTCGGGCTCTTTAAGGTGCCCGACTCGTTATTTGGAATACCGAGGCCTGCGGCCGCCCTCCAGCTTGACTTTTCACACATACTCTCATACTCAATCGTCCCGGTAATAGTTGCCTTTCTGCTCGTTGACGTATTTGACACAGTAGGAACCCTCTCCGCACTTTCTGTAAAGCTGGGAATTCCACTGAGCGACAAAAAGTTGGGAAGGGCTCTAACGAGCGATGCCGTCGGGACTACGGTCGGAGCTCTCCTCGGAACCTCAACAGTAACAACCTACGTTGAGAGTGCAAGCGGAATAGCTGCCGGCGGGAGAACCGGACTTACCGCCGTAACGGTATCACTCCTCTTTCTCCTCTCACTCTTCCTCTATCCTCTGATAGAGGCCATTCCCACATTCTCAACCTCACCCGTTCTGATATTCGTCGGTTTCTTCATGGCAGAATCACTGAGGAGAATTGACTGGTCTGACGTAACTGAGGCCCTCCCCGCCTTTATAACCTTTATTTCCATTCCCCTCACGTACAGCATATCAGACGGAATGGGACTGGGATTTATCACCTACGGCTTTTTAAAGATGCTGAGCGGGAAATTGCAGGACTTAAATTTCGTACTAATTTTAATAATCCTCGTATTCCTCGCCAAATTTTTCCTTTAAGGAGGAAGGAAGTGAACTGGAACAGTATAAAAACCGCACTTTTACTCGGCCTTTTAACGGGAATTCTCCTACTCTTCGGAAAGGTACTGGGCGGAAACGCCGGAATGGTAGTTGCCCTACTGTTTGCGGCACTTATGAACTTTGGAAGCTGGTACTTTTCCGACAAGATTGTCCTTTCAATGTACGGAGTTAAGCTCCTTGACGAGGAGGAGGCTCCGTGGCTCCACGCGGTGGTTGAGAGGCTTGCAAGAAATGCGGGAATTCCGAAACCCAAAATCGGAATCGCCCCGATGGACGTTCCCAATGCCTTTGCAACGGGAAGAAACCCCGAACACGGCGTCGTCGTAGTAACCCCAAAGATTGTTGAACTCCTGAACGAGGATGAGCTTGAGGGAGTCCTTGCCCACGAAATCTCACACATAAAGAACAGGGACACACTCATACAGGCGGTTGCTGCAACGATTGCCGGAGCAATAACGATGCTCGCAAACATGGCCCAGTGGTTCCTCTTCTTTAGGAGCTCCGAGGAAGAAGAGGGAGGATGGGCCGAGGTCATCGGTATGATTCTCTTAGTAGTCCTTGCTCCGATAGCTGCAGCTATCATTCAGATGGCAATCTCAAGGTCAAGGGAGTACAAGGCGGACGAAACGGGGGGAATCATATCGGGTAAGCCCGAAGCCCTCGCAAGTGCACTGAAGAAGTTGGAAGATTACGCCCACAGAATTCCACCGGAGCTTGTAAAGAGGGAGGTAAACCCTGCAACGAGCCACCTCTTTATAGTCAACCCCCTAAAGGGAGATGCAATAGCAGCCCTCTTTTCAACCCACCCGCCTACCGAAAAGAGGATAGAGAGGTTACTGGAGCTTGC
>CAZEDJ010000124.1:0-2589 GCA_964511045.1 uncultured bacterium | reverse complement strand
AAGCCCTTTGACTTTGAGGGCAGGAGGAGGATGGAGTATGCCGAGGTCGGTATTAAGAGGTTAAGGGAGTTCGTTGATACTTTAATGGTGATTCCGAATCAAAAATTGTTAACGATTGCTCCCAAGGACATGGGAATTGTGAATGCCTTTAAATTGGCCGACAACGTTCTCTACCAGGCGGTTAAGGGAATAACGGAGGTAATAACAAAGCCGGGGCTCATAAACCTTGACTTTGCAGACGTTAAGTCCGTTATGCACAGTGGTGGATACGCCCTCATAGGAATCGGTGATGCGAGCGGTGAGGACAGAGCTCTGACGGCTGCAAGGAAGGCGATAGACAATCCCCTCCTTGAAAACGTTCAGGTTGAAGGGGCAAGTAGAATCCTCGTTAACATAAGCGGAGGGAACGATTTAACCCTTGACGAGGCCTATGCTGCTGCCGGCCTCATAAAGGAGAGGGCGAAGAGGGACGATACAAACTTCTTCTTTGGAGTTACCATAGACAACGACCTTGAGGGCTCTATTCAGGTTACGGTAATCGCTACGGGGTTTGACGAAAAGGGAAGGCCTGTAACTACCGGATTTTCTAATCTCCTTTCAAAGAGCGGGTCAAGTGCGCCATTCCAGACAAAGGATGCAATTGAGGCCTTAGACTTAGATATCTCTAAACTTTTGGAGGAATTGAACGAAGATTAGTATATAGGGGGAGTTGGATGGAGAGAAATTTATTGAAGGAGCTCCAGGATTTACTCAACTTGGTTGAGACCTTTAAGAGGGAATTGGCAGAGGTTTCCTCAAAAAAGGAGGGAATTAAAACAATTAGTGAGCATATAAATCTCTCCATAACGGAAAGCGAGGAAGCTGTAAAAAGGATTATTGAACTAATAGGTAAGAGTCTTGGGGACTTAGAGGAACTGAAGTCCTTGATAGGCGGATTGGATGAAGGTAGACAAAGAGTTGCTGAGGAGAAGTTAAACTCTCTTTCCTCTCAGTTAACTAATGCTCTGACCCTTTTGGAGTTTCAAGATATTTTAGCTCAGAGGCTTCTAAAAATTAAGGATTTCTTAAACGATTTAGAAAAGAGTCTGGTTAGAGTACTTATCATATCGGGTTTAGAGGAAAATAAGATAAGTGATGAGGAAGTTAAGAAAAAACTTGAGGAACTTGAATGGAAGAAGGAGATATCCCAAGAGGATGTTGATGAAATAATGAAGCAGTTTGGCCTTTGAGGAGTAAGGTTATGAAGGTAGAGATTCCTGAGGAGTTGAGGGAAATTTTAGACGAGTTTCTGATTGAGGCTGAGGAAATCCTTGAAAACTTAGACCAGGATTTAGTGGACCTTGAAACCAATCCCGGCGATAAAGAGCTCCTCAACAAAATCTTTAGGGGAATGCATACCTTAAAGGGAGGGGCAGGTTTTCTCAACTTAACCTCCATTGTTGAAATTGCTCATAGGATAGAGGATATCTTCAACAAACTCCGGAATGATGAGCTGGAATTAACTCCGGAGATAATGGACGTTGTCTTGGAGGGTATTGATAAGTTAAAAGAATCCCTAAATATGCTGAAAGAGAGCGAAGAACTTCCGGATATGGATGAGATAGAGGGCCTCCTTTCTAAGCTTGATTCGGTTTTAAAGGGAGAGGTACCGACAGAGGGCGAATCC
This sequence comes from uncultured bacterium, assembly GCA_964511045.1. GTDB lineage: Bacteria > Aquificota > Aquificia > Desulfurobacteriales > Desulfurobacteriaceae > Balnearium. The sequence goes on along the minus strand of CAZEDJ010000124.1, from coordinate 923 downwards.
GGTAGTTCAGAAGTTTCTTCGGGGAAAATTGATTTTGTTGACGGTGTTTCGGAGAAACTTAAAGAGCTAATTTTGAAGTACCCCGATAAGGATTTGGCGGGCATTTTAGAGGAAATCGTGTTGATGCCTCCCGATGAGAGGCCCCTTGATGTTATTCCCGAGATTGAGAAGCTAATAGAAGAGGGAAAGGACGTAAGAGATTTAATAAAGAAACCTGAAGTTGAGGAAAAAGTTTCTGAAGAGGTAACTTCGGATATTCAAAAAACTGAAAAAAAGGAAGAAGAGAAGGAAAGCCCAGTTCCTACAGAACTGAAAGAGAAATCAAACTTAAAAACGAAGGGAACCAGTAAGGGGAAAGAGAAAAAAGTTTCTGAAACTATTAGGATAGATGTTGAAAGGGTAGAAAGTTTAATGAATTTAGTCGGTGAGATTGTTTTAGACCGAAACAGGATTCTGAGGGTTACCTCTGATGTTGAGAAGGACTGTAAAACGGAGAGCGTTGAAAAACTGATAGAGGCAGTTACGAGCCTTGACAGGACTGTAAGCGACCTTCAGGTCGCCGTTATGAAACTTAGGATGCAGCCTATAAAGAAAATTTTCAATAAATTTCCCCGTTTGGTTAGGGATTTGGCAAGAAAACTCAACAAGAAGGTTCAGCTCATTATTGAGGGAGAGGATACAGAGCTTGACCGCTCAATTCTTGACAAGTTGGAAGACCCCCTCATCCACCTTGTCAGAAATGCCCTTGACCACGGTATAGAACCTCCGGAGGAGAGGGTTAAGAAGGGCAAACCGGAAGTTGGAACGGTAAGACTCTTCGCTTACCATGAGGGAGACCACATCGTTGTCGGCATTCAGGACGACGGAAGGGGAATAGACCCGGAGAAGGTCAAAAAGAAGGCAATAGAGAAGGGATTGATTAC
>CAZEDJ010000123.1:0-2720 GCA_964511045.1 uncultured bacterium | reverse complement strand
GGTAGCTCACATATCCGACAGCCACTTAGGTTATTTCCAGTACAGGCTCAACGAGAGGAGGGAGGACTTCCTCAAGGCCTTCAGGGAGGCTGTGAGGAGGGCCATAGAGGAGAGGGTTGACTTTATCATCCACACGGGAGACCTGTTTGAGTCTTACCACCCCGACGTCTCAACGATTTCAGAGGCAATTTCGGTCTTTAAGGAGATAAAGGATGCGGGAATTCCGGTCTTTTCAATAACCGGAAACCACGATAGAGTCCTGAGAAGGGGATACTCTCCACCCCACAGGATACTGAAGGACCTTGACTTAATAGAACTGATTGACCCGGTCGGAGACCTCAACTATGAGGGAGTCTACATAGCCGGAATGAGGTACTTTCCGAAAACCTACATGAAGGGAATTAAGGAGAGGTTCTTTTCAAAGTTTTCCGAGAATGCCCAGAGGGCCGATTTCTCAATTTTTATGTTCCATCAGGGGTTGGACCAGTACCTCTACTACGACTATGCCTACGAGCTAAACATTTCAGACCTACCGGAAGGGTTCAACTACTACGCAGGAGGCCACATCCACGCCTTCATAAGGACAAACTTCAAGGGGGGAGTCCTCTCCTATGCAGGCTCAACGGAGTTTCGCTCAAAGAGGGAGGTAAAGGCAGGAAAGAGGGGATTCAACATATTTAACCTTGAAACGGGAGAGCTCCAAAGGGTAGAGCTCCAAAACCTGAGAGAGTTTTTCGTCGTTGAAACGGACGAGGAGAGAGCTCCGGAGGAATTAAGGGAGCTCCTTGAAAAGGTAAAGGACTGCAGAGAGAAACCGGTCGTTCTCATTGACTACTCCTACAAAAACTCAGACCTAAACTCACTTGAGGAGCTGATAGAGGAGCTGAAAAAACACTCACTCATCGTCAAAATCTCTGAAAACAGGCTCTTAGACGAAGAGCAGACAATCACAACGGAAAATAAGTCCTACGGGGAAATATACGAGGAATTTCTGAAGTCGCAGGGAGCTCCAAAGGAGGTAATTAACATAGGAAGGCAGATAGTTGACGGAAGCCCAAATGACGTCCACCAAATCGTTGAGGGTTTCCTAAAGGAGTTCCTCGGAGAAGCCTTTGATGGATTTAAAAAATTTTCTGAAGCCAAGTAGCCTCTTAGACCTCCTCTTTCCCTCCTTCTGTGCCTCCTGCGGCTCATTTCTCTTTGGAGACCACAAGTTTGTTGCCTGCCCCTCCTGTTGGAAGGAGTACTTTGCAAAGTACAGTGGAAAGAAGTGTCTAAACTGCGGAATGCCCATTGAACTCCTCCCGGGAACCGAAACCTTATGCAGAAGGTGTCTTGAAAAAGGGCTCAAATTCTCATTTGACGGAATAGACTTCTTTACCCTCTACTCAGGGCTTCCGGAAGTCTCAATAAGGGAGATGAAGTTCTCAAGGTTAAAGCCCGTTGCCCGGCTGATAGGCGAGGAGATTTCCCAACACATTAAAGAGAAAATAGAGGAGTGGAAAGTTGACGTTGTCGTTCCCGTTCCCTTAGGAAAGGGAGGGCTAAAGGAGAGGGGATTCAACCAGACGGAGGAGATTTTAAGGGGAGCAGGGGTGGAGTTTCTCAACTGCTTAGAAAAGGAAGTTAAAACGAAGAGGCAGTCGGAGCTCCCAAAAAACGAAAGAGCAGTAAACATCAAAGGAGCTTTTAGTGTGAGGAGAGATTTTAAGAGGGAAATTTTCGGAAAGAGAATCCTGCTCTTTGACGATGTATTTACAACAGGGGCAACTGTAAACGAGATATCAAAGGTTTTAAAGAAGAGCGGAGCTCTATCTGTTTTCGTCTACACCGTCTGCTACACTCCATTAAGAAAAGAGACAGGCAACCTTGTGTCCACCTCCTAAGTCCCTCAAGTCTAACTCGTATCTAAGGCACTCCTTTCTCCTCTTATAGCAGCGGGAGTAAAAGGGACATCCCCCGTTTACCTCAACCTCTTCAACTTCAGGATAGGTCAATTTACTTCCGGGAACCGAGGAGATGAGGAGCTCCGTATAGGGGTGTTTCGGCGAGTTTATAACGTCTCCGGTTTTCCCCTCCTCCAAGATGTATCCCCTGTATATAACGGCCACCCTATCGCTAACGGCCTCAACAACCGGAATTGAGTGAGTTATAAAGAGGTAGGCTATACGGAGCTCCCTTTGGAGCTCCAAAAGGAGATTTATGACCTGAGCCTGAACGGAAACGTCAAGTGCAGAGGTAGGCTCGTCTGCAACGATTACCTCGGGATTCAAGGATACAGCCCTTGCAATTGCAACCCTCTGCTTCTGACCACCCGAGAGCTGGTGAGGGTACTTTTCAAGGCTCTCTGAGGAAAGACCGACTCTCTCTAAAAGCTCAAGGGCTCTCTCCCTAAGCTCACTTCTTTTCTTCAACCTCCCGTTTATCCTCAAACCCTCCGTAACAATCTCCCAAACCCTCATCCTCGGATTGAGCGAACCTTGGGGATTCTGAAAAACTGCCTGAACGTTTACCCTATACTCCTTATAATCCCTTCCCCTTAAAGTTGAAATCTCCTTACCTTTGTAGAAAACCTTACCCTCTGTAGGCTTTTCAATGTCTAAGAGAATCTTCCCGAGGGTTGACTTCCCGCTACCGCTCTCACCTATAAGGCCTAAAGTCTTTCCCTCCTCAATTTCAACGGAGACCCCGTTGAGAGCTCCAAACCACTCCCTCACCCT
>CAZEDJ010000122.1:0-2807 GCA_964511045.1 uncultured bacterium | reverse complement strand
TTTTGAACGATGAGAACTTAAAGGAAAAGATAGAGAATCTTGAAAGGGAAAACGTTTAAATCCCTTTACATTCACGTTCCTTTTTGTAGGGAAAAGTGTCCCTACTGTGACTTTTACTCGGGTAACTTTCTCCGCTTAAAGGGTGAATACGTTAGAGCTCTCTCAGAGGAGTTCTCTTTGAGGTCTCCCCACTTTTCCCCCTTTCCGACCGTATACTTTGGAGGGGGAACGCCCTCGCTGATGCCCCCCTCATTCTTTGAGACGGTTCTCTCAAGGTTGGGGCAGTTTTCCGAGGTTACGGTTGAGTTTAACCCCGAGGATGCAGAAAAGGGGAAACTTTCCTTTCTGCGTTCAATAGGAGTTAACAGGATAAGCCTCGGTATTCAAACTTTTTCCGATAAGTACCTCAAAGTTTTGGGGAGGAGACAGAGGGAAAGTGAAAATTTGAAGGCACTTGAGACCGTTCTCTCAATTTTCCCAAACGTCTCGGTTGACATAATCTACGGAATTCCAGGTCAAAGCGTTGGTGAATTCCTCAAAGACCTTGAAGTTGCATTGAGCTACCCGATTAAACACGTTTCCCTCTATGCCCTCACGGTTTACGAGGAGACGCCGTTTTGGGAGCTCCTAACATCAGGAGAGCTCTCCATTCCAGAAGAAAACACCACCTCAGAGATGTACTACAGGGGAATTGAGCTTTTGAGGGATAGGGGATTTGAACAGTACGAGATTTCAAACTTTTCACTTCCCGGTTTTGAGTCAAAACACAACATCAACTACTGGAAGTTGGAAAATTACTTGGGGTTGGGCCCCTCTGCGGCTTCCTTCTTTGAGAATACTTTTACAAGGAATGTGAGGAGCATTGAGCGGTATTTGAGTTTCTTGAAAAGGGGGGAGCTCCCAATTGAGGAAACGGAGGAGTTTGAGGGAGAGAGCTTCACGGAAGTTAAACTCATGATGGGATTGAGACTGACAGAAGGGGTCAATGTGCAAAAGTTGGGAATAGACGAAAAGCTTAAAATTTCAATTGAGAGCTCTGAGGTTCTAAAGGAGTTAATCAACGAGGGATACATTGTTTATGAGCATCCCTACTTGAGGTTGGGTAAAAAGGCATACTTTACGTCAAACACAGTTATATCCTTACTTCTTAGGGAGCTCTTTTAATAGGGAGGACTCAATGATTTTCGTTACCAATACGCTGACAAACGAAAAAGAGGAGTTTAAGCCCTTAGAGGACAGGGTTGTAAAGATGTACGTTTGTGGCCCTACCGTTTACGACCACGCCCACATAGGCCACGCAAGGAGCGCAGTGGTCTTTGATGTCATAAGGCGGTGGCTTGAATACAGGGGTTACAGGGTAATTTTCGTCAGAAACTACACCGACATTGACGACAAGATAATAAGGAGGGCCCATGAGGAAGGAATTCCCTGGTATGAGGTTTCTGAAAAGTACATAAAGTCTTACGAAGAGGACATGGAGGCCTTAAATGTTAAGGAGCCTACGTATAAACCGAGGGTGACGGAACACATAAGGGAAATCGTTGAAATGATAGACGGTCTCATAAGAAAGGGCTACGCCTACGAGGCCGACGGCGACGTCTACTTTTCGGTTAGAAAGTTTCCGGAATACGGAAAGCTATCAAAGAGGAACCTTGATGAGCTTTTGGCGGGTGCGAGGATAGAGCCCGGAGAGAAGAAGAGGGACCCGTTGGATTTTGCCCTCTGGAAAAAGAGCAAGGAGGGAGAGCCCGGCTGGGAGTCTCCCTGGGGAATCGGCAGGCCGGGATGGCACATAGAGTGTTCAGTTATGTCCATGAAGTACTTGGGTGAAACGATGGACATTCACGGCGGCGGTTTAGACCTGATATTTCCGCACCACGAGAACGAGATTGCTCAATCTGAGGCCTACACGGGAAAGCCCTTTGCAAGATACTGGGTTCACAACGGATTTGTCATGGTAAACAGGGAAAAGATGAGTAAGTCCCTCGGTAACTTCTTTACCGTTAAGGAGATATTGAGGGATTTTTCCCCGAACGTTTTGAGATTCTTCCTCCTAACCGTTCACTACAGGAGTCCCATAGACTTTTCAAAGGAGAGGTTAGAGGATGCCGAAAGGGCCTTTGAGAGGATAGTTAACTTTGTTAACTCGGCGGTTGTCATTGAGGGGTTAAAGGATAGGGAGGGAGAGGGAGCTCCCCTTCAGGTTTCAAATTACAGAAGGGAATTTGAATCGGCAATGGACGACGACTTTAACACTGCAAAGGCATTTGGAGCTCTCTTTGAGCTAATAAAGGAGGCCAATTTACTCAAAGACAGAGCTCTTAAAGAAGGGGAAATCACAAGGGAAGAGAAATTCTCACTGCTTGAGGCCGTAGAGGTGGTAAAGGAGTTTTTGAGGGTTTTGGGATTTAGAGAAGAAACAGAAGAAAAGGAAGGAATAGAGGACGAGCTCATCAAAATACTCATTGACGTGAGGAGTGAGCTCAGGAAAAAGAAGGAATTTCAGCTTGCCGACCTAATAAGGGATAGGTTAAAGGAATTGGGAATCACTTTAGAGGACTTACCTACTGGAACCGTCTATAAGCGGAGTTAAAAATGGGGATTTACGATAGGGATTACTACAAAAATAGGGAAAGTGGAAGTAGCTGGAAAAGGAGAGTTTTTAAGTTTTCCTGGTACTTTGTGGTTTTTCTCTTTTTGATGGCCTTTGTTGTCTACATGTTGGCAGTATTTTCGGAAAAATAGGGGGCCTAAGCCCCCTTATATCAGCTTCTCTTCCGTTTTCTTCCGATTAGGAGACCGAGGAG
>CAZEDJ010000121.1:0-2830 GCA_964511045.1 uncultured bacterium | reverse complement strand
CCAAACGGCTTAACAAAGGTTCCTATTTACAAGTATTATCGGGTCAGGAGGGGAGACTCGGTCTTAAGGATTGCTAAGAAGCTCCACGTTTCGCCGAGGATGATAATAAGGCTGAACCACCTGAGAAAGCCCTACATCCTGAGGCCCGGCCAGAGGTTAAAGATACTGGTAGGATACAAGGACGTTCTCAAACTCAACAGGCCTATCCAGTTTCGCTTTCCCCTTGACGGAAAGGTTGACACCACAATCAGGGAGGAGGGTTATCCCGGAATATTCATATTGGGGAGGCCGGGAGCTCCCGTCAAAGCCGCGGAAACGGGAATCGTTAAGTTTGCCGGAAGGGACAGCAAACTCTTAAAGGCCTACGGCAACATCGTGATAATTCAGCATCCCGACAACTATCAGACCATATACGCAAACTTGGGGAAAATCCTCGTTAAGCCGAACCAGATTGTAAAGAGGGGTGAAGTTATAGGAACGGTTGGAACTTCCGGAGTTTGGGGAAAGAGCGGTCTCTACTTTGACATAAACAAGGTTTACAAGAATAAGAGCTATCACATTCAACCGCTTGAAGTTTTGAAGTAGAATTTTTAAAACGTTCAATCGGGGGTAGGGTTGTTTGAAATAGTAAAGAAGAGAGAGCTTGCAGAAAACGTTGATGAGTTTGTTGTCAGAGCTCCCCTCATAGCAAAAAAGGCAAAGCCGGGGCAGTTTGTAATCGTAAGGGTAACGGCAAGGGGGGAGAGGATTCCCCTAACGATTGCGGATAAAGACCCCGAGGCCGGAACAATTACCCTGATGGTTCAGAGGGTAGGAAAGAGCACCTTTCACATGTCCTGCTTTGACGAGGGAAATGCCCTCAGGGACGTTGTAGGTCCTTTAGGAAGGCCTACGGAGATAGAAAACTGGGGGCACGTTGTGGCAGTAGGGGGAGGATTAGGTCTTGCTCCAATCCACCACATAGCCGTAGGAGTGAAGGAGGCCGGTAACCGCCTTACAACGATAATGGGCTTTAGGAGTAAGGAGCTGATATTCTGGGAAGAGAGGATGAGCATAATTTCAGACAGAGTGATAGTTACTACAAACGACGGCTCCTACGGGATGAAGGGGCTCGTAACAGATGCCCTCTTAAACCTCATTGAGAGCGGTGAGAAGATAGATAGGGTAATCTGTGCCGGTCCCGTTCCCATGATGAAGGCCGTTGCCGACTTAACAAAGCAGTTTGGAATACCGACGATAGCTTCTCTAAACCCCATAATGGTTGATGGAACGGGTATGTGCGGAGCTTGTAGGGTTACGGTTGGAGGGGAGGTAAAGTTTGCCTGCGTTGACGGGCCGGAGTTTGATGCTCACGAGGTGGACTTTGACGAGCTGATGAACAGATTGAGAATGTTTAGGGATAAGGAATTGGTGGCAATGAGGGAGTTTCAGAGAAAACACTGCGGGTGTCACAGGGGTTAGAGATGGCAAAGAGAGAGATAATAAAAAAGAGGGTTCCCGTTCCCGAGAGGAATCCTGATGAGAGGGTGAGGGACTTTAAGGAGGTTAAGTTAGGATACACTCCCCAGCTTGCAGTTGAGGAGGCCAAGAGGTGTCTTCAGTGTCCCCACTCCCCCTGCGTAAAGGCTTGTCCTGTAAATGTTCCGATTCCGCAGTTTATAAAGCTCATAGAGGAAGGAAAGTTTGTTGAGGCTGCGAGGAAGATAAAGGAGGAGAACATTCTGCCTTCGGTTTGCGGAAGGGTGTGTCCTCAGGAGATTCAGTGTGAGGGGGCGTGTGTTGTCGGGAAGGTCGGAGACCCTGTTGCTATTGGGGCTCTTGAGGCCTTTGCGGGAGACCACGAGGCTTCCATAGGCTACGAAAAGATTGAGATAAAGGAGAAAAAGGGAAAGAGGGTTGCAATCGTTGGTTCTGGACCGGCAGGAATAGCCTGTGCCGCAGACCTTTTAAAGATGGGATACGACGTAACGATATTTGAAGCCCTCCACCAGCCCGGAGGAGTTTTGGTTTACGGAATTCCGGAATTCAGGCTTCCCAACGAGATAGTTGAGAGGGAGCTGAAGTTTTTGCAGGAGATGGGAGCGAAAATAGAGCTGAATTTCATCGTTGGGAAGACGAAGACGATTTACGAGCTCTTAGAGGAGTTTGATGCAGTTTTTATAGGAAGCGGAGCCGGGCTTCCCTACATGCTAAACATAGAGGGACTTAACCTCAACGGCGTTTACTCGGCAAACGAGTTTCTCACGAGGGTCATCTTTATGGGGGCTTACAAGTTTCCCGAAGTTGATACTCCCGTATATACGGGAAAGAGGCTTGCGGTTATAGGCGGCGGGAATACGGCGATGGACGTTGCGAGGACTGCAAAGAGGCTTCCGGAGGTTGAGGAGGTTTTCGTTATCTACAGGCGCTCAAAGGAGGAGATGCCCGCAAGGGTTGAGGAGGTTAAGCACGCAGAAGAAGAGGGGGTAATCTTTAAAACTCTTACGAATCCCGTGAGGTTTATCGGTGAAAACGGCTGGGTTAGGGGAATTGAGTGCGTGAGGATGGAGCTTGGAGAGCCCGACGAGTCTGGAAGGAGGAGGCCTATCCCGGTGGAGGGCTCGGAGTTTGTGATTGAGGTTGACTCCGTTGTGATGGCAATAGGACAGGGGCCCAACCCGGTTGTTGTTGACGGGGTGAAGGAAATAAGGAGGGGTAAAAAGGGAGAGGTAATCGTTGACCCTGATACTCTAATGACAGACCTGCCGGGGGTTTTTGCTGGAGGAGACGTAATAAGGGGAGGTTCTACCGTAATAGTTGCGATGGGAGACGGAAGAAAGGCCGCAAAGGG
>CAZEDJ010000120.1:0-2870 GCA_964511045.1 uncultured bacterium | reverse complement strand
GAAATTCCCCCGAAGGGGAAAGTTAATCCTTCTCAACCTTTATCAGGTGGTGGGAAAGTCCGGCCTCCTCCTTATCAATTCCGAAGGCATAGGCCATGAGCTCGGGAAGAAACGTAGAAGGAACACCCGGGGGATTTTCCATGTTCGTCTGGTAGATGTCAAAGGACTTAAAGCAGAGAGGACAGGGAGTGGCAACGATGTCGGCTCCTACCCTCTTAACTCCTCCCAATATCCTCTCCAACTTCTTTAAGGTCATTGACTTGTCCGTAAAGAAAGCGTGGTATCCACAGCAGGAGTCTTTCCCCTCAAACTCATCAATAACTTCAGCTCCAAGGGCTTTGAGGACTTCCTGGAGAGAGGAGGGGTTATCACTGTTGTCTATGGCAATCTCCTTCGGATAGAGAACGTGACACCCGTAGTAGGCAGCAACTTTCCAGTCTTTAAGCGGTCTCTTTACGGCCTTTCTTATCCTCTCATAACCGACAACGTCCCTGAAGAAGTCCAGAAGGTGGTAAATCTTGCTCGTTCCCCTATACTCAAGTCCCTCTTCCTTCAAAAGCTCGTTTATTTCATCCTTGAGTTTCTTGTTCGTGTCAAGGGCCCTCTTTGCCTTTGCAATGACCATGTAGCAGGTGTTACACGAAATTAACATGTCAAGCCCCTTTGCCTCGGCAAGGGCAATGTTCCTCGCGTTTATGGCATAGGAGAGCTTTCTATTTTCCTCGTCAATCGTATTTCCGCCACAGCAGGTGGTTTCCTCAAGGAGAACAACCTCAACGTCTATCTTCTTAAAAGTCTCCCTCATTGTCTCAAACATGTGGGCGTCCTGCCCCTGAAAGCAGCAGCCCTGATAAAAACCGATTTTAATCACTACTCACCTCCGAAAAGTTCTTTCAAACGGGATATGAGTCCCTTGGAGCTCTCCCCCCTCTCGTGAACCCTGTCAACTATCGTACAGATGTCTGCCTTAAAGATTTCACTAACCATCCTGTCAATCTTTCTAACGTGTGAAAAATCAAGCTCCAAGGCCTTGTCCTCTTTAGAGAGGATTTCTAAGTAGATATCCCTAAACTTCATCAGTCCCTTTGTAGGCTTCGGAACTTCCCATACCTCAACGCCCATCTCTGTGTAGGCCTTTGTAAGTCTTTCCCGCGCCTCCCTATTTCCGTAAACCTCCTCGGGGAGGTAGAGCCTGTTTATCTGTCCCGTAGCGTATATCCAGTCAACAAAGTGCTTCAACTTCTTTGCTCCCGGCTTGTCGGTGAATCCCTTCTTAACGGCCTGTCCCCTTAGGTTCTGAATGTCCTCTGCCGGCTTAACTCCCTTGGGACAGACGTAGAGACACTTTTGGCACTGGACGCAGCTCCACAGCCCTCCCGAGATGGAATACCTTATCCTCTTTTCCTTTGCAGTCTCTATGTCCCTCCTATCAACCTGAAACCTGTAGGCCTTTGAGAAGGCAAAGGGTCCCCTGTACCTCTCGTTGTCCGCAACGGCCTCACACTCAGAATAACAGGAAAAACAGAGCATACAGTGAATCTGGTCCTTGTAGGCCTCAAGCTCCTCGGGATAGATGATGCTCTCGTGCATGGGGTCGGTGGGAACGACACGGGGGTCTGGAACGAGCCAGGGAATGAGAGTCTTCATCTTCTCAATCGGCTTATCAATATCAACGACCAAGTCCTTTATCACCCTCATGTGGTTGAGAGGCTCTATCCTTAAAGGCTTTCCCTTCCAAGTTTCAACCAACTCCCTCATGGGGGTCTTGCAGGCCAACTTGGTCTTCCCGTTAACCTTCATTGAACACGAACCGCAAACCTCACTCCTACAAAAAGCCCTAAAAGCAAGAGTGGGGTCTATGTTGTCCTTTATGTATAAAAGGGCATTTAGGAGAGTCCCTTCAACGGGAACCTCATAGTCCTTATAGTAGGGAGCGGTGTCCTTTTCGGGGTCGTATCTAAAAACCCTCAAAGTAGCAGTTTCCATTACTTCCTCCGTTAATACTTCCTTTCTTCAGGCGGGAACTTTGTAATCGTTACGGGCTTCCAGGAAATCTCATAAGAACCGTCTTCCTTGAGCCTAACAATTGAGTGCTTTAAGAAGTTTTCATCGTCCCTCTTAGGATAATCCTTTCTTGCATGAGCTCCCCTGCTCTCCTTCCTCTCAATCGCCGGAATGGCAATGGCAGGAGCAAGGTCAACTAAGTTGAGAAACTCAAGGACAGTGATTAAATCGGTATTAAACTTCTTGCCCGTGTCATAAACCTTGATGTGCTTTGCCCTCTCTCTGATTTCCTCTATTTTCTCAAGCCCTTCCTTCATGGAATTCTCTTCCCTAAAGACTCCAAAGTGGTTCATCATGACATTTCCGAGCTCCTTTCTCAGGTCTGCCAACTTCTCCTTTCCGTCAGACTCCATAAGCTCAAGGATTCTCCTCTCGTCGTCCTTCAACTTTGACATGGAAGGGTTCGTATCCGGTGCCTCATCTGCATACTTAACGGCCTCAAGTGCGGTAAGCCTTCCATAGACGAGAACGTCAAGGAGTGAATTTCCTCCGAGCCTGTTTGCACCGTGAACTGATATACATGCACACTCACCTGCAGCATAGAGCCCCTTAATCGGCGTCCTTCCCAACTTATCGGCGTCAATTCCACCCATTGAGTAGTGGGCGGTGGGAGCTACGGGAATAGGTTCCTTTACGGGGTCAACTCCCTCGTAGAGAATTGCATGTTCCCTCGTCTGAGGTAGCCTCTCGTTTATCTTTTCCTCTCCAAGGTGCCTCAAGTCAAGACAGACGTAATCACCGTTTGGTCCGCATCCCCTTCCCTCGTCTATTTCCGTCTGAATAGCCCTTGCCACAATGTCTCTCGG
>CAZEDJ010000119.1:0-2956 GCA_964511045.1 uncultured bacterium | reverse complement strand
TGAGGGCAGGCTTTAGAATACTTGAAAATGCCTGCGGTCCCTGTATCGGAATGGGATTCGCTCCACCATCAGAAGGGGTTTCAGTAAGGACATTTAACAGGAACTTCTACGGCCGTTCTGGAACAAAGGACGCTCAAGTTTACCTCGCATCCCCCGAAACTGCCGCAGCAACGGCAATGAAGGGCGTAATAACCGACCCGAGGGACTTGGGCCTTGAGGAGATTAAGGTATTCCTACCAGAAAAGTTTGAGATTGATGACTCAATGATTTTTGCACCTGCGGCAGACCCGGACGAGGTTGAAATCTACAAGGGACCAACAATCAACTACGTTGGATACAAGGAACCCCTCGGTGACAAGTTAGAGGGAGAGGTTCTCCTAAAGGTAGGTGACAACATAACGACAGACCACATAATCCCCGGAGGGGCAAAGATTCTCCCTCTTCGTTCAAACATTCCTGCAATCTCTGAGTACGTTTACTCCGTTGTGGACGAGACATTTGCCCAAAGGGCAAAGGAGAAGGGAGGAGGATTTATCGTAGGAGGAGAAAACTACGGACAGGGGTCCTCAAGGGAGCACGCAGCAATCGGACCGATGTACTTGGGAATTAAGGCGGTCATCGCCAAGTCATTTGCCCGTATCCACCACGCAAACCTCATCAACTTCGGAATTCTCCCCCTCGTTTTCGTTAACAAGGAGGACTACGACAAGATTGACCAGGGAGACTGGCTTGAAATAGACCTCTCAAACTTTGCTCCCGGAGAGGACAACATCATCACGGTCATCAACAGGACAAAGGGAATATCAATCCCTACAAAACACGGACTCAACAAGCGTCAGGTTGAAATCATCAAGGCCGGCGGCGTTTTAGCCTACGTTAAGCAGAAGTTTGAAAACAAAAATAACTAATCTCTCGGGGGCTCTTGCCCCCATTAAATAAAATGGAGGAGGAAGGTAATGGCAAAGAGGCCGACCATTGTCTGGACAAAGACTGACGAGGCACCGCTCCTTGCAACCTATTCGCTGCTTCCAATCATAAGGCAGTTTGTAAAGCACGCAGATGTAAACGTTGACCTGAAGGACATCTCACTTGCCGGTAGGGTTTTGGCACAGTTCGGATACGCTCCAGACGACCTTGCCTACTTGGGAGAGTTAGTCCACAAGCCCGAGGCCAACATCGTTAAACTTCCAAACATCTCAGCTTCACTTCCCCAGCTTCTTGATACGATAAAGGAGCTCCAATCCCAAGGATACGACTTACCGGACTACCCCGAAAATCCCCAAACGGAAGAGGAAAGGGAGATAAAGGAAAAGTACGACAGGTGTGTAGGAAGTGTCGTTAATCCCGTTCTGAGGCAGGGGAACTCAGACAGGCGCATAGCCCCGCCCGTTAAGAACTATGCAAAGAAGCACCCCCACAGGATGAAAGAGGTCTCCCCAAAGAGCGAGAGCTATGTTGCATACATGAAGAGCGGGGACTTCTACGAGAATGAGAAGTCAGTAACCCTTAAGAAGGACACAAAAATCAGATATGAGTTTGTTGACGAGAACGGAAACGTTCAGGTTCTCAAAGAGTTTGACATGGGGATGGGGGACGTCGTTGACGGAACCTTCATGAGCAGGAGAAAACTAAAGGAGTTCTTTGAGGAGGTTATAAACGACGCAAAGTACAAGGACATCCTCTTTTCCCTCCACGTTAAGGCGACAATGATGAAGGTTTCAGACCCTGCAATCTTTGGGGATGCAATAAGAGTTTACTACAAAAAGCTCTTTGAGAGACACGGGAAAGAGCTTGAGGAAATCGGATTTGACCCCAACAAGGGACTCATTGACCTTGAGAATAAGCTCTCAAAGCTACCTCCGGAAAAGCAGGAGGAAATCAAGAAGACCTTAGAGGAGATTTACAGAGAACAGCCGAGACTCTACATGGTTGACTCCGACAGAGGGATAACAAACCTCCACAGGCCAAACGATGTAATCATTGATGCGTCAATACCTGCTGTTATCAAAAACGGCCTTCAAGGTTGGGGCCCCAGTGGAGAAACAGACGACTGCGTAATAACCGTTCCAGATAGGTGTTACGCAACCATGTACTCAGAGATTGTTGAGGACATAAAGGTTCGCGGACAGTTTGACCCGACGAAGGTTGGAACCGTTCAAAACATCGGTCTCATGGCAATGAAGGCCGAGGAGTACGGCTCACACGACAAGACCTGGTTTGCTCCAAGTAAGGGTAAGTTCAGAATCGTTGATGAGGACGGAAATGTCCTGATGGAACACGAGGTTGAGGAAGGAGATATCTACAGGAGCTGCCACACAAAGGACATTGCAATCCGCGACTGGGTAAAGCTTGCAGTTAACAGGGCAAAGGAAACTGGACTTCCGATAGTATTCTGGCTCGACTCACTGAGAGCTCACGACAGGGAGCTCATTGAGAAGGTGAAGGAGGAGCTCCAAAAGTACGACCTTGAGGGAGTAGAGTGGTACATCAAGCCTCCGAGGGAGGCAATGAAGTTTACACTTGAGAGGTTCAGGAAGGGACTTGACACAATCTCGGTAACAGGAAACGTCCTGAGGGACTACTTGACAGACCTCTTCCCCATAATTGAGGTCGGGACATCTGCAAGAGCTCTCTCCATCGTTCCCCTACTTGCAGGTGGAGGACTGTTTGAAACGGGAGCCGGAGGTTCTGCTCCTAAACACGTTCAGCAGTTTGTAAAGGAAGGGCACCTCAGGTGGGATTCCTTAGGGGAATACTTGGCATTTGTTGAGGCCTTAAAGCTTGCCTACAAGCAGGCGGGAAGCGAAAACAAGAAGATTTTAGTTATGGCAGAAACCCTCTCCAGGGCGGTTGAGAGATACTTGGATGAGGACAAGACTCCAAAGAGGAAGGTAGGCCAGCTTGACACGAGGGGAAGCCACTACTGGCTTGCAAGGTTCTGGGCTGAGGAGTTGGC
>CAZEDJ010000118.1:0-2985 GCA_964511045.1 uncultured bacterium | reverse complement strand
GAAACGTTAAGCTGATTTTTCAACCCTGCGAGGAGAGGCACGACTGTAAGGGGGCAAAGTGGTTGGTTGAAAACGGCGTCCTTAAGAACCCCGACGTTTCCGTTATATTTGCACTCCACGTCTTTCCGGAGCTCCCCTCGGGGTTTGTTGGAACGAAGCCGGGGCCCTTTTTGGCCTCCTCCGACGTCTTCAGGGTAAGGATAAAGGGAAAGAGCACACACGCCTCCCGTCCCCACCAGGGAGTTGACCCCGTAATTATGGCTGCCCAGTCTATAAATGCCCTCCACCACATCGTCAGCAGGAGAATTGACCCGTTGGAGCCGGCGGTCTTGACCATCGGAAAGATAGAGGGGGGATTTGCCGAGAACATCATTCCCGACGAGGTTGAGTTTGACGGAACCATAAGGACACTTTCAAACGACGTGAGGAGGGAGCTCCCCAAAATGATAGAGAGGGCCCTTTCCGGAATAACGTCCGCCTACGGAGGGGAGTATGAATTTAAATTTGAAGAGGGAACGCCTCCGCTGATAAACGACCACGAGACCACGAAGTTTGCCGTCCTTAAGATGGCTGAGCTCTTGGGAAGCGATAGGGTTGTCATCCTTGAGAGGCCTACGATGGGAGGTGAGGACTTCTCCGTTTACCTCCAGTATGTTCCCGGAACCTTCATAAGGCTCGGAGTGAGGAACGAGGAGAAGGGAATCGTCTATCCCCTCCACAACTCAAAATTTGACATTGACGAGGATGCCCTACCGGTAGGGGTTGCAGTTGAGAGTTACTTGGCACTAAAGTGGTTGGAGGAAAACGGTTAGTGGAATTTAATTGAAAATCGTTACTGGTAAGTATAGAATTAATAGGGCCGCGGGGGTGGAGCAGAGCTCCTGAGACCTGCATGGCAGGAACCCCTGGAACCTGATCCGGGTAATGCCGGCGTAGGGAGCGGCTAAGGACATCCTTCCCTCCTTACGGCCTCCCTCGTGGTCAAAATCTCAAACAGGAGGCAAGATGGAAAACCTCAGTGAAGTTCTCATCTCGCAGGCAATAATTACCTCGTTCATGGAAAAGCTCCAAAACCACCTTGAGAACGACGTTGCAATCGTGGGAGGAGGCCCTTCGGGATTGGTTGCCGCCTACTACCTTGCGAAGGAGGGATTTAAGGTTGCCCTCTTTGAGAGAAAGCTCTCAATAGGCGGCGGTATGTGGGCAGGAGCGATGTTCTTCAACGAGATTGTCGTTCAGGAGATGGGAAGGGAGATACTGGAGGAGTTCGGAATCAACTACAGGGAGTTTAAGCCCGGTTACTACGTTGCAGATGCCGTTGAATCCGTTACCACGATTGCCTCTAAGGCGGTAAAGGCGGGAGCAACGGTCTTTAACGGCGTTACGGCCGAGGACGTCGTTTTGAAGAGGGTCAACGGAGAGTACAGGGTTTGCGGTTTGGTTATTAACTGGAGCTCCGCCGACATGACGAACCTCATGGTTGACCCCCTCGTCATAACGTCAAGTTACGTGGTGGATGCTACGGGCCACGATGCAACCGTGGTTTCAACTCTCCAGAGAAAGGCCGGAATTAGGCTTGATACCGAAACGGGATGCGTTGTAGGGGAGAAGCCCCTCTGGGCTTCAGTCGGAGAGGAGGACACGGTTAAGAACTCCCGGGAGGTCTTTCCGGGAATCTTTGTAAGCGGAATGGCGGCAAATGCCGTGTGCGGTTCCCACAGGATGGGACCGGTCTTTGGCGGAATGTTGATGTCGGGCAAAAAAGTGGCCTCTGAGATTTCAAAGAGGCTCAAACGAAATGAGGAGGAATAATGGCAACTTTGGTTGAGCTTGCTAAGAAGGGAATCATTACGAGGGAGATGGAGTTCTGTGCCGAGTATGAAAAGAGGCCGGTTGATTACATAGTTGAGGGATTGATTGAGGGAACAATCGTCATTCCCGCAAACATCTTCCACAGGGAGAGGGAAGACTTTACTCCGAGGGCCATCGGAAAGGGGTTAAAGACGAAGGTTAACGCAAACATAGGAACCTCGGGAGACATTGAGGACATTGAGCTTGAGCTTGAGAAGTTGAGGGTTGCAGTAAAGTACGGTGCAGATGCCGTTATGGACCTGTCAACCGGAAAGTTCATAGATGAGACGAGGAGAAAAATCGTTGAGAATTCTCCCGTAATGGTGGGAACGGTCCCCATCTACCAGGCTGCGAGGGAGGCTGCCGAAAAGCACGGATTTATAGGGAAGATGACTGTTGATGAGCTCTTTGACGTTATAGAGAGGCACTGTAAGGACGGGGTTGACTTCATAACTGTCCACTGCGGAGTTACCCAGAGCTCCCTCGAGAGGTTGAGAAGGGAAGGGAGGATTATGAACATCGTTTCAAGGGGGGGAGCTCTGATGGCAGAGTGGATGGTCTATAACGATGCCGAAAATCCCCTCTACGAACACTACGACAGGCTCCTTGAGATTGCGAAGAAGTACGACGTTACCCTGTCGTTGGGTGACGGAATGAGGCCCGGCTGTATAGCCGACGCTACAGACAGGTGCCAGATTGAGGAGCTTATTACACTTGGAGAGTTGGTTGACAGGGCAAGGGAGGCAGAAGTCCAGGCTATGGTTGAGGGACCCGGACACGTTCCCCTTGACCAGGTTGAGGCAAACATCATCCTTCAAAAGAGGCTTTGTCACGGAGCTCCCTTCTACGTTTTGGGTCCGATAGTTACGGACGTTGCTCCCGGTTACGACCACATAACTGGAGCGATAGGGGGAGCAATAGCCGCAAGGGCCGGAGCCGACTTCCTCTGCTACCTAACCCCTGCAGAACACCTTGCCCTTCCCGATGTTGAGGACGTTAAGCAGGGAGTTATAGCTGCGAGGATTGCAGGACATGCCGCAGACATCGTCAAGGGAGTTCCGGGAGCCCTTGAGTGGGACATAGAGATGGCAAAGGCAAGGGAGTCACTTGACTGGGAGAGGCAGTTTGAGCTTG
>CAZEDJ010000117.1:0-2986 GCA_964511045.1 uncultured bacterium | reverse complement strand
GGAGTAGATTTGGTGGAGCTTGTTCTCCCTTATGAGATTTCTAATCGCAGGAGTCGGGATAAAGACCTCAACTGCTGCAACTCTGCCCATTCCGTCCTTTCTCTTTAATAGCCTCTGGGCAACAGCTCCTACCAAAACGAATGAGAGCTGGGTTCTGATTTGAGACTGCTTCTCAGCCGGAAAGACGTCAACTATACGGTTAATCGTTTCAATCGTTGAATTTGTGTGGAGAGTAGAGAAGACAAGGTGACCGGTTTCTGCTGCCGTTAGGGCTGCCTCTATCGTTTCGGGGTCCCTCATCTCACCTACGAGGATTACATCGGGGTCCTCACGAAGGGCTGCCCTCAGAGCTCTGGCAAAGCTCTTGGTATCACTTCCAAGTTCCCTCTGGGTCACTAAGGAATTGCCGTGACCGTAAACGAACTCTATCGGGTCCTCAATCGTTAGAATGTGGTAGTTGTAGGTATTGTTGATTATGTTAATGAGAGAGGCCAAGGTCGTTGACTTACCCGAACCTGTGGGACCCGTAACCAAAACCAATCCCTTGTTCTTGTGAACGAAGGTCTTTATTATTTCCGGAAGGCCGAGCTCCTCAAATTCCGGAATGTCAAAGGGAATTAACCTGAAGGCGGCAGCAAGGGATTGCCTCTGGTAGTAGGCATTACCCCTAAACCTTGCTATTCCCTTTATTCCAAATGAAAAGTCGAGCTCCCACTCCTCCTCAAGCCTCTTCTTTTGAACGTCCGTAAGAACGCTGTAAATAAGCCGTTTCGTATCGGCAGGTGTGAGAACGCCGTACTCTGTTAACGGAACGAGGTCCCCGAAAATTCTCACTCTCGGAGGACTTCCAGGAGCGATGTGAAGGTCCGATGCCCTTCTGTTTAAAACTTCCTTCAGTAATTGGATGATGTCAACGCTCAATCCATTACCCCCTAGGAATTATACCAGAAACAGGAGAAATATCAGGCCGATAAGTATTCTGTAAACTCCGAAAGGAATAAAGGTGTGATTCTTTATGTAATTTAGAAGCCATTTAACGGAAATAAAGGCAGAAATAAAGGCAACGATAAAACCGGTTATCAGGATTAAGCTGTTGGTTCCGTGTAGGGAATTGAAATTCTTGAAAATCTCAAAGCCCGTTGCTGCAAACATCGTAGGAATGGCAAGTAGAAATGAGAATTCAGTTGCCGCATAACGTTTAAGACCGAGAACCATCCCTCCTATGATTGTGGCACCGGAACGGGAAGTTCCTGGGACCATTGCAAGCGATTGAAAGAGGCCTATCCCTATTGCTTGAAGGTAGGAAATATCTTCCGGCTTTTCAACGTGGTGTTCCTTTTCGTTGTGAAGGAGCTCCACCAAGATAAAAACAATCCCCCAGAGAATGAGAGCTCCGCAAACAACCACGGGACTAAAGAGCTCCTCAACGTAGTGGTGAAGGAGAAGACCCAAAATACCGGTAGGGATAAAGGCCGCAATGAGCTTTTTCCAGAGCTCCAAACTCCGAATCAACCTCTCCCTGTAAATGTAGACAACAGATAAGATGGCTCCCAACTGTATTGCTATTTCAAAGGTCTTCTCAAAGGCGGTCTGTTTTAGGCCGAGAAGGTGTGAAACGAGTATCAGGTGGCCCGTTGA
Organism: uncultured bacterium; assembly: GCA_964511045.1. GTDB lineage: Bacteria > Aquificota > Aquificia > Desulfurobacteriales > Desulfurobacteriaceae > Balnearium. The sequence goes on along the minus strand of CAZEDJ010000117.1, from coordinate 1,348 downwards.
TGAGATGGGGAGAAACTCTGTTATTCCCTCAACAATTCCCAAAATCAAAGAGTCAAAAAAGGTCAAATCAGCCTCCCTTAAAGTGGTCGTAACCCTTCTTCTCTAAGAGCTCCCCGTCAAGGAAAACTCCCTCTCCCTCAGAGACTCTCCCGATAACGGTAAAGCCTATACCCTCCAAAGTTTCCCTCTTTTCCTCGGGGAAGGTAATTATAATCTCGTAGTCCTCTCCTCCGTAGAGGGCATAGTTAAGGAAGTTCTCCCCGGCAAATTTAAGCAGGTTATCCGAAACGGGAATTTTTGAGGACTCCAAGTCTATTTTGACTTTTGACGCCTCGGAAATCGTGTAGAGGTTGAAAACCAAGCCGTCGCTGACGTCTGTTGAACAGGAAACTCCAAGCCGGCACGCCTTCCTCCCCTCGGATAACCTTGCCCGCGGATTTAGGAACCTCTCAACGAGGAAAAAGTCAACGATTTTTCCGCTCATAAGCTGTTCAAGTCCGGCCCTTGAGTCCCCGAGTGTTCCCGTCACGGCAACCAAGTCCCCCGGCCTTGCAGAGGACCTGAGCATGACAGAGTCTGAAGTCCCGATAAGTGAGAGGTCAATGAAGAGTTCAGAGCTCCTAACCGTATCACCGCCGACAAGCGACAGCTGATACTCCTCAAGGGCGGACTCTATTCCCGCATAGAGCTCCCTTAAATTCTTAACCTCTATCCAATCCGGAACGCCGAGAGTAACGAGTGAGTAGAGTGGAGCTCCGCCCATAGAGGCAACATCACTTACAGAAACCGAGACGAGCTTTCTACCGATGTAGTAGAAAAAATTTTCCACCAAGGAATGCCACTCCCTCAAAAAGTGGCTACCCTCAACGAGGGCATCGCAGGTAAAGAGGAGGAGTCCCTTGGGGAGCTCCAAAACTGCAGTATCGTCACCAATTCCTACTCTTACCCCTTCCTTAAATTTCAGCCCCTTTGTTAAGAGTTTAATGAGCTCAAACTCACCTAACTTCATAAACTCTTTCCGCTTTGAGGTAACAACTGCCTCCCTTCTTTCTTACCTTTGCCAAAAACACCACCCTTTTTCCCGAATCACCTATCGGGGAAAGAAAAGGGGTTGAGTAGATACAGCCCGTTGAATCGGTTATGCAGACATCGGAGCGGGTAACGGGGGGAGCTCCGCACTCCTTTGGACAGTTCCACCCCCTGTAAATTCCGTCAATCAAAACCTCACTGTTTAAAAGTTTTTCACAGTTTTCTTTTATGTAGCCAATCTTTTCAATTCTGAACCTTCCCTCTCCGTTAAACTGAACGGAACCGCAGGAAAAGAAAAAGAGAAGGGGAAATAAAAAAA
>CAZEDJ010000116.1:0-3015 GCA_964511045.1 uncultured bacterium | reverse complement strand
GAATACCTGACTTTTAACACAAAGAGGAGAAGGGAGCTCATAAGGATAACGGAGAAGGTTAAGGAAGCCGTTAAAAAGTCCGGGGTTAAGGAGGGGCTGTGTCTCGTTTCTGCAATGCACCTGACTGCTGCCGTGATAATTCAGGACGACGAGGAGGGGCTCCACGAGGATATATGGGAGTGGCTTGAGAAACTCGCTCCCTTTAAACCGGACTACAAGCACCACAGGACCGGTGAAGACAACGGAGATGCCCACTTAAAGAATCTACTGGTCCACCTCCAAGTTGTCCTTCCCATAACGAAAGGAGAACTTGACCTCGGTCCGTGGCAGGAGATTTTCTATGCAGAGTTTGACGGGCAGAGGCCAAAGAGGGTAATAATCAAAATCATCGGAGAATAAATGAGAGAAGCGGTTTTGATTACGTACATGGGAGCTCCCTCAAAACCCGAAGAAATCCGCCCCTTCCTCTACAGGCTCTTTTCGGACAGAGACCTGATAAACTTCGGCGTTCCGGCCTTCCTGCAGAAACCCCTTGCCTACTTAATCTCTACTTTCAGAGCTCCGAAGGTAAAACCCCAGTATGAAGCCATAGGCGGCGGCAGTCCGCTGGTAAAGAACTCTTTAGAACAGTCCCGATTGGTTGAGGAGAAATTGGGAATCAAGACCTTTGTCGGAATGCTTTACTCAGAGCCACTACTAGAGAAGGTAGCAGGGGAGATTTTGGACTCGGGGGTTGAGGAGCTCTACCACATAACCCTATATCCCCAGTATTCCTTTGCAACAACGGGAGCCTGCATAAGGGACGTAAACAGGTACTTAGGTGAAAAAATCAAAGTTAAGAGTGTAAAGTCGTGGACTCTAAACGAAAACTATATAAGGTGGATTGGGGAGCTCCTCAAAGGAGAGCTAACCTCTTCTTCTACGGAGGATACCGTCGTAATCTTTTCAGCCCACAGCCTTCCAAAGTATTTAGTTGAGGAGAGGAAAGACCCTTACCCTCAAGAGGTGAAAGAGACGGTAAAGAGGGTCATGGAGCTCTTTCCCCAATTTAGCTACAGAATTTCCTACCAGAGTAAGGTAGGGCCCATAGAGTGGTTGGAACCCTCAACGGAGGAGATGCTTAAAAGGGTAAAGGAAGAGGGATTTAAAAGGGTCGTCGTCTTTCCCATAAGCTTTGTGTCGGAGCACATTGAAACCCTCTACGAACTTGACGTTGAATACGGGGAGTTGGCAAGGGAATTGGGGCTTGACTTCAGGAGAGTTAAACTCAACCACAAGCATCCCCTTTTAATTTCTGCAATAGTTGGAGAAATCAATAAATTAAGGGAAGACTAAATTTTTCGGAGAGGTTATGAAGGTCTGCGTAATAGGAGCCGGTGTCTCCGGGCTTTCAACCGCCTTTTACCTCAAAAGGGGAGGAGCAGAGGTTACAGTCCTTGAGAGGGAAAGGGAAACCGGCGGAAAGATGAAAACGGTTTACGAGAAGGGATACATAATTGAAACGGGTCCAAACGGCTTTCTGGACGGAAAGCCCTACACGTTAAACTTAATTAAAGCCCTCGGAATTGAGGAGAAACTCTATAGGAGCTCCGACAAGGCAAGAAAGAGGTTCATATACACCGGTGGGAGGCTCGTAAGACTTCCCGAAAATCCGATTTCTTTTTTGGCAAGTTCCCTTTTGAGCCTCAAGGGGAAGTTAAGGTTGATGGGAGAGGTGTTTGTTCCCCCAAAAAAGGACAACTCCGACGAGACCCTCGCAGAGTTTGCAAGGAGGAGAATAGGAGAGGAGGCTTTGGAGAAGCTCTTAGACCCCATGGTTGCCGGGATATTTGCGGGAGACCCCGAGAGAATGAGCCTGAAGGCGGCATTTCCGGCAATCTACCACCTTGAGAGGGAGTACGGAGGACTGATAAGGGGACTGATTTCAAAGATGAAGGAGGCAAAGAAAAAGGGAGCAAAGTCCTCGGGACCGGCAGGACCCGGAGGAGTTTTAACCTCTTTTAAGGGAGGAGTAAGCGACCTAATAGGAGCTCTCTCCGATGCCCTAAAGGAGGAGCTTAAAACGGGAGTAGAAGTTTTGAAAATTGAGAAAAGGGGGAAACTCTGGAGCGTTAAGTGGAGGGAAGGGGACAGGGAGTTTGAGGAGGAGTTTGACCACTTGGTAATCTCAACTCCGGCATACGTGGCATCGGAGCTCCTCAAAGAAGTTGACGGGGAGCTCTCGGAGCTCCTTTCAAAAATAGAGTACTCGCCCATCTCCGTCGTTGCATTGGGCTTTCAGAAAAGGGGACTCGGAAACGACCTTGACGGCTTCGGCTTTCTGGTTCCTAAAAGTGAGGGGAGGAAGATTCTCGGAGCTCTATGGGATAGCTCAGTCTTTCCGAACAGAGCTCCCGAAGGAAAAGCCCTAATAAGGGTTATGATTGGAGGGGCGAGACAGCCCGAGCTTGCAAAACTTCCCGAGGAAGAGCTCACGGAAATAGCCCTTAAGGAGCTGAGGAGAATCTTAAAAATCCGCCACTATCCGGAGCTCATAAGGGTCTTTAAACACGAAAGAGGCATTCCCCACTACACACTCGGCCACTCAGAAAGGGTTGACAGGATTTTTGAAATAGGGAGAAAGTTAGGGAACCTCTACTTTTGCTCAAACGCTTACAGGGGAGTCGGAGTTAACGACTGCACGAAACTTGCAGAGGAAACGGCAAGGGAGATTCTCGGTGAAAAAAGTTAGACTTGAGGAGTGGCAAATTAAAGCAATAAAGGAGTGCGTCAAAAAAGCCTTCGGTGAAGGAAGCAAGGTTATTCTATTCGGAAGCAGGACAGACCCCAAGAAGAAGGGAGGAGACATAGACATCTACGTAATCCCCTCTAAAACAGATAATCTCTTTAAGAGGGAAATAGAGCTGAGAGCTCTCCTTCTAAAAAGACTCGGAGAGCGCAAAATTGACATAGTCCTAAGAGAGAATCCCGACAGACCCATAGAAAGGGAAGCAATTGAAAAGGGAGTTGAAATTT
>CAZEDJ010000115.1:0-3019 GCA_964511045.1 uncultured bacterium | reverse complement strand
CAAGTCTGAGCAGTTTCTGAGGTTAAGTATCCTGTTAACCAGCGACTGGTCCGAAACTTTCAGCTCAACGAGAACGGACTTAACTATCTTTGCGAGCTTCTCAATCCTGTTGTAAGGAAGGGTCTCCTCCCTTATGCTCCTCCTCGCCTCTTCAGCCTCCCTCCTGCACTCCCTCTTAAACCAGTTTACGACAAACTTTCCTATGTTTGTCAAACTGAACCTGTCGTTAATCTTTCCCTGAGACATTCCATCGGAGATGGCGTAAACGACGTAGTTAGGGTCAATCCCCAAAACAAACCACTCCCTCAAGACGGGCATGTCGTCACTGCCTTTTAAATCAAAGCCCTCAAAGTGCTCCGTTAGAGCTCTGAATACCTCTTCTGCATACTCCTCTAAACTCTTAACGCTATCCATTTCATAAACTCCGTGTAAAAGGAACGGATTTCCTCCCTCAACTTACCGATTTTATCACCGAAGGTGACCAGCTCGTCAAAAAGCCTCTTCTCCGTTTCGGCCTGCCTTATGAGTCTGTACAGCTCCTCTCCCTTTGAAAACCTCTCATCCTCCTCTGACAAGGCCTTGAGGGTTTCAAGGGTATTCCTCAGCCACTTCTTAGAGTAGAGCTGATACGTATATGCAACAAACTCCAAGTCAACAACTCCACCAGGAGCATACTTTAGAATTGAGGTGGGAAACTCCCTCTCCAGCCTCTCCCTCATTGAGAGAATCTCCTCTAAAACTTCTCTGTTAAAGGGCTTTCCAAAGAGAAAGTCCTTAACAATTTCTTCGGCCTCTTCCTTAAAGTTGCCGATTAAGAACCTAAAACGGGTAAACGCCAACCTCTCCCAAGTCCTTGCCGTCTCACCCAGGTATTTCTTAAAGTAAGAAAGGGTAAAGACCAACTCCCCCTTTTCCCCAAAAGGCCTCAACCTCGTATCAACCTCGTATCCCAAATTCTCAAGTCCCCTTACCAGCGAAAGGGCCTTTTCAAAATCCCCTTCAGACTTTTCCCTTGAAATAAAGAGGAGGTCAAGGTCTGAATTGACGTTCATCTCCCTGCTCCCGAGCTTTCCCAAGGAAAAGAGGGAGAATGAGGGGCTTTCCCTTAAGTAAACCCTCTCTGTGCAAAATTCACAGACCGAGGAAAACTCAAAAAAGAACTCTTCAATCTTAGTCCTTCCCAATCTTTTCCTCAAAAGTGAAACCACTTCAAAGGTGTTTTTCGTAAGCAGGAGGTTTTGAGCCGTTGAAAAGAAGTTCTCAATGGAAGACTTCTCAACCGGGCTCTCTATGAGTTCAGGTGAAAAGATGTAGTCCAAAATTTCTGGGGTTTCCCTGAACCTCTTAAGGAAAAACTCCTTTGTTGAAAGGAGATAGAGGAGGAGCTTTATGAGGTTTTCGTGAGAGAGAAAGGAGAAAAAGAAGACCTTTCCCTCTTCTGTTTCCAAAAAGAGAATCAGGTTCTTCAGGGCAAACTTTGAGACTGGGACCTCGTAAATCAACTTTAAGAGCTTAGTTCCCATTACGTCAATTTTTCTCCTTTCCTCAGAGGAAAGGCTCTTGAGGTTGAGAAGGGCGTCTATAAAGTGCTTAACCTCCTCAGGTTCCTTAAAGCCAAACTTCTGGAGCTCCTCAACGGTGTAGGAGGAAAGGGGTCTGTTCTCTCCGACTGGGAAGAACTTGTTGAAGTAGCCGTTAACCTTCTCCTGAACCTTAGAGAGCTCCCTCAAAAACTCCTCCCTCCTCCTAAATCCCATCTTTTTGGCAAGCTCCTCGGCCTCCTCACTCTCGGGGTGGAATGTCTGAGTCTGCCTGAAGTTTGTAATCTGGAGCATGTGCTCGGCTCTCCTTAAAAAGAGGTAGCTCTGAAGGAGCTCCTCATACTCCTTTCTGTTGAGAAATCCCCAGTTAAAGAGCTTTTTAAGTGCAATAACCGTGTTTTTTGACCTAATCTGAGGGTACTTTCCCCCGTAGATAACCTGAAATGCCTGAACTATAAATTCAATCTCCCTTATTCCCCCCTTTCCCAATTTAAGGTCTATCTTTTCTCCCTTCTTTGAGACCTTTGCCCTTATCATCTCCTTAATTCTCAAGACCTCCTCTATCAGGGAGAGGTCTATGTACTTTCTGAAGACAAAGAGGTTTGCCAACTCCAAAAATTCAAGCCCCAACTTTTTAACATCTCCCGCCGAAGGCCTTGCCTTTAAAAGGGCTATCCTCTCCCAAGGCCTTGCAACGGCGGTGTAGTACTGCTCAAGGGCTTCTAAGTCGTTTGCCAAGGGTCCGAGGCTTCCGTTTGGCCTCAGCCTCGTATCAACTACAAAACAGATTCCCTCCTTAGTTTTCTCCGTTAACAGGCCGATTATCTCCTTTGAGAGGAGAACGAAGAAGTCGTGGTTTTGGAGCTCCCCCAAACTCCCACCAGACGTCTTACCGTACCTCGTTCCGTAAACAAACATTAGGTCAAGGTCTGAGGAGTAGTTCAGCTCAAATCCCCCCGCCTTCCCCATGTCAACTGCAATAAATCCCGTGTTGGGAGCTCCGTACTTTTTTATTAAACCTTTAAGGGCAAAGTCGTAGGCGGCCTTAATACAGGAATCGTGAATGAGGGTCGTGTCCCTCACAAGCTCAAGGAAGGGGGCAAGTCCCAAAATGTCCCTCAAAACGACCCTTGCCATGTGGAGGTTTTTAAAGACCCTCATTGAATCCATAAACTTTCTCCTCTCCTCAAAGTCGGGAGAGAAGGAGAAGTCCTCGGGGGAGAGCTTTTTCCTGTAAATTTCGCTGAGCTCTTTAAGGAGCTCTGAGTGTCTTATCAGGAAATCACCCAAAAACTGCGAATAGGAAAAGAGCTTAATCAGGTGAAATCCGAAGTCCCCCTTCAAAAAGGAAGGAAGCTCACCGTTTAGACTGTTCCTCAACTTTTCAAGGAGGATTAGAGCTCTCCTCGGGTTCGGAAGTTCATCACTATTTTCTTCTATATACTCAACTAAGTTTAGCCACTCTGATTCAAGAGAGC
>CAZEDJ010000114.1:0-3045 GCA_964511045.1 uncultured bacterium | reverse complement strand
AAAAGTGATGCAAATCTCGGCTTTACAAGGTATAAACTTCAGGAATACCTTCAAAAACTAACATAATTGAGGGTTTGAGATGGGACTGAGGATTGAGGAGTTAAAAAAGGGTAACTATGACCTTAATAAACCTGTTGTTTTATATGAAGATGAAGAGCACAGGGTGGCTTGGGTCGGTAGTTCAGAGGACTTTATTTTTAGGTGTAACGCCTATTTGATATCGTCGGGAAACAGTAATGTTTTATTAGACCCCGGCGGGATTCAACACTTTCCACAGGTTAAGGAGAGAGTTTCGCAAATTGTTGACCCCAAAAGCATTACACACATTGTTTCACACCATCAGGACCCGGATGTTGCAGGTTCCATTCCAAAGTGGCTGGAGATAAATCCGGACATAACAGTTGTTACCACTCCAAGGACTAAGGTTCTCCTTCCCTACTACGGGTTTGATAGGAATAAGGTGAAGTGGCTTGATGTCAGCTCTTTGGACGATACTATCCTTGAACTTGAGGGAGGAAGTTCCTTAGTGTTTCTAACTGCACCATTTCTTCACTTTCCCGATGCTTTTGTAACCTACGACTCAAAGTCAAAACTCCTCTTTTCCGGTGACATATTTGCCGCCATTCAGCAGAAGTGGGAGCTCGTCGTTTCCGACTTTGAGAGGCACAAGACAGAAATGATGTACTTCCACGTCTACTACATGGCGTCAAACAGAGCTCTTAAATATTTTGTAAATAAGGTTAGACCGTTTCCCATAGAGGCAATAGTTCCTCAGCACGGCTCCATAATACCTAAGGAGTTTGTTGAGGATGCTTTGGAGTTTTTGGAAAACTTAAAGTGCGGAATAGACCTCCTCTATGAGGAGTCACCGCTACAGTCAATTCTCAATGACCTTATTTAGGAGGTATTATGGCAAGTAAAAAAGAAATGCTTGAGCAGGTCCTCTCCGACCTTGCAGACTCTCTGGGAAGTGACTTGCTTGGAGCTCTCGTTGCAACACCGGACGGTCAGGTTGTCGTTTCGCTCCTTATGAAGGGGAACCTGAATGCCCAGAAGCTTGCGGCCATGTCAGCTGCCGTTGTTGGGACTTCTGAGAGGCTGTCAAAGTTGGTTGAGGCCGGAGAGTTTCAGGATGTTCTCGTCAGGTGTGACAAGGAAAATGTCATGGCAAGGAGAACGGGAAGGAGGGCAATTTTAGTTACAGTTGTTAAGAAGGATGCAAACATCGGACTTTTGAACATAGAGATTGAGGATGCGGCCGAGAGAATTGTCTCAATACTCGGCAGTTAATAGGTTCCGGAGCTCCTCAACCAACTGAGGCTCGTAGAGTTTGAAGTTGGGGAGCTCCTCCGAATCTACAATAACCGCTATAAAAGAGCTTTCCTTGAAAACTAACAAGATAAAATCTCGTGAGTATGTTATTACCGCTTCCTTAACTTTACAGCCGTTTAAGTTGGAAATTAGTTCTTTAAACGGTTCACTGTTTTCTGATTTTTCTGTTATTACCAGTTTTATATTATTCCGATTGAAGTAGTTTAAACACACCTCTTTAACTTTTTCCTCTATTTTCGCCGGTATTTCTCCCAATTCAGTTGACTCGGTATCCTCTTCGGGAAATACCGATACGTCGGTAGGAAGTAAGGAAAAGAGCTCCATCTGGGATATTTTCACCTTTTCTTCTTCATTCTCTAAGGGAAGCAAATTTACAGTTTTAATTTCATTTTCCCTTGTAAGAAGAAACTTTAGGGCTTCTTCTCCCTCAAGTTTCTCTTCGTTTTCAAAGTGAGCTTCTATTATGTATTGTCCTTTCACTGAAACTTGGGCTTTCCAGTCTTTCCCTTCTATTAATAGCCTTTTTTTACTGTGTATGCCGAGGAGATTGAAGAGGACATCGCGGAACTTCAACTCCTTTCCCTCTTTAGCAGTTCATCAATTTCTTGTGAAACCTTGAAGGTCCACCTGTGAAGCTTTTTAACGGTTTTGTCAATTGAGAAGTGGGGGGAGAGCTCCGGGTCGGCTATGTAAATTGTAAAGAAGTCAATTTCCTCTGAAAAGCCCTTTATAACGAAGACTATTTCTCTCGTGTCCATCTGATAAATTAAGATTCTCGGAGGGTGAAACTCTCCAACTTTAAGACCGGGATGGGATTTCTCGTGAAACTTCAGTGCAGTCTGTAGTAACTTCTGGGCGTAAGGGAGGAGTTTCTCTACATTATAGTTGTCGTTCCTCTTCTTTAGGAAAATTTTTAGTCCGTCGGTTGTGAGAACTGCCGTTGAAATCCACGCACTGCTTTCCAATTCCTTTGAAAGGTTTTCTAACAGTTCCCTGAGATTCCTCGCTCGGGTTTCCTTTTTAAATAGGAAGTTAAACACCTATAGCTCCTTTACCAATTTCGTTACTAATTCTTCTACCTCTTTCCTGTTTGTAGGGTCAACAACCTCCGTTGGTATTCCCAAGAGGGAAAAGGTTTGCTTTTTGTGGTGACTTAGCTTTTCCGGGTAGGTTATTACCAGTCTCTTTAGAGCTCCCTTAAAGGAATCAAATTTACTGAAATAGTCTATGTAAAGTGCGGCAGTTTTGAGGGTGGCCGTTGAGGGTATGAGAAACAGAATACCGTCGTATTTACTCCCAATTGTTTCCCAGAGAAAACTGAACTTTTCCTGCCCCGGAAGGCCTATAAAGAGGACCTCTTTTCCATCAAACTTAAAGGAGGTCATTTCAATTCCCACTGTTGTTGTAGAGGAGAGTTCTTCAAGGGTGTTAACATCAAATTCCCTCTCCTCCGTTCCTTGAAATTCCTCCGGATTGATGTTTTTAATTAGAGAGGTTTTTCCTGCATTATAAGGACCGCAGACTATAACTTTCTTCATCTTCTCTCCTAAACAGCAAGCCTCAGCCCCATTTTCTTGGCGTAATTATAGACGAGATTGAACTCCTCCGGGGTGATTCTGCGGCATATCTCGGGAAACTCACATGCCCTGTAATAGGGATAGTACTGGTCCATGACGTTTATGTAGGTTTCCCTTCCGAGGTTCTCCGAAATCC
>CAZEDJ010000113.1:0-3104 GCA_964511045.1 uncultured bacterium | reverse complement strand
ATTGAGAAGAATTACAGGATAGGGAGGCCCGTTCTCGTTGGAACAAACTCCATTGAGGATTCCGAATACCTCTCAAGGCTCCTAAAGAAGAGGGGAATTCCCCACCAGGTTCTCAACGCAAAACACCACGAAAGGGAGGCCGAAATCGTTGCCCAGGCCGGAAGGTTAAAGGCCGTAACCATAGCCACGAACATGGCGGGAAGGGGAACGGACATTCTCCTCGGTGGAAATCCGGAGTACCTTGCAAAGAAGGAGCTGAAGGAGAGGGGAATCACTCCAGAGAAGGTCGGTGAGGAGAAGTACAGGGAAATCTACGAGGAGACCCTTAAGAAGTACAAGGAGATTACCGAAAAGGAGAAGGAGAAGGTTAAGGAACTCGGAGGCCTTTACATAATAGGTACTGAGAGGAACGAATCCCGCAGAATTGACAACCAGCTGAGGGGAAGGGCCGGAAGGCAGGGAGACCCCGGTGAGTCAAGGTTTTTCCTCTCTTTAGAGGACAATCTGCTGAGGCTCTTTGGTTCGGACAGAATTAAGAAGATGATGGAGATGATGAACGTTCCCGAGGATGAGCCCATAACCCACAAGATGGTTAGTAAGGCCCTTGAGAATGCCCAGAGGAGAGTGGAGGAGCAGAATTTCCAAATTAGGAAGAGGCTCCTTGAGTACGATGAGGTCTACAACGTTCAGAGAAAGGTAATATACGAGCAGAGAAATAAGATTCTTGAGGGAGAAGAATTTAAGGACGAAATTCTCGGATTCTTTGAGGATGTTGCGTGGGAGTTGGTTGACTCCTTTGCTCCAGAAAACATACTGCCCGACGAGTGGGACCTTGAGGGACTCAAAAAGACTCTTGAAGCTCGCTTTGGATTTGAGTTTCCTATTCCGACGACCTATGAGGAGTTGATGAACCTGAAGGTTGATGGAGCTCCGACCGACAGGGAGAAGTTGGCAAAGCTCATCTACGATACGTTAAAGGAGAAGTACGATGAGCTTGAGGAGCTCGTAGGGAGCGGCCAGCTTAGGGAGATTGAGAGGATGGTTCTCTTAGACAGGTTGGACCACTACTGGAGAGAGCACCTGAGGGCCCTTGACCACATTAAGGAGAGCATAGGCTGGAGGGGATACGGACAGAGAGACCCAGTCGTTGAGTTTAAAAAGGAAGCTTATCAGCTCTTTGAGGAGCTCCTCTCAAACATAGAGAACGGCGTCGTTGACTCCCTCATGAACTACTACAAGTACGTAAAGGAGCAGGTTGAGAGTTTAAGCGTTTGATTTGCTAAAATTTCGTGGAACAGTGGAAGGGAGAGTGGAGTGAGGAAAATTCTCTTTTCAGTCCTTTTAGTCCTTGTCTCTTCTGCCCCTTCCTTTTCTCAGGTTTACATAGTAAAGAAGGGGGACTCCCTTTACAAAATAGCAAAGAAGTTTCACACCACCGTTCGCAAGCTTAAAAGGGAAAATCACCTTCGGAGCTCCTTCATAAGACCGGGGCAGAGACTCTACATACCGACCCGCTTTCACTCGGTTGAATGGTACAGGAGATTTAGACCCAAAAAGAGTCTGCAGACTATTGCGTTTATAGAGAGAAATGCCGAATCGGAGAGGGAAACCGTTTCAAGGGAAATTTACCCGATTACCGACGTAGTTTACGAGGAGGCGGAGGAGCTCTCCTCGGCCCTCTCAACTCCCGTAAACGTTAATTATGACAACTGGAGCCTCTCAATTCTCAACGACCCTAACTACAAGGGAACCCTACTCAAGCGGTTAACACAGATATTCAGGGAGATTAAGAATACCCCTTACGTTTTTGGCGGTATGAATCCGAGATTCGGCCTTGATTGTTCCTCCTTTACAATGTACGTCTATAAGAAACTCGGAATAAGGCTTCCGAGGACTGCAAGGGAGCAATTCAACGTTGGAGTACCTGTAAGTAAAGAGGAGCTTAAACCGGGAGACCTCGTCTTCTTCAGAACTTACGCAAGTTATCCCTCTCACGTGGGCATATACATAGGCAACGGAAAGTTTGTCCACTTTTCGTCAATGTTCCACGGCCTTGCAATTTCCTCTCTCAGCGATAGGTACTTTAGAAAGAGGTTCATCGGAGCAAAGAGGATTCTGAGTGAAAAGAAAATAAGGAAAATTATTTACGCCGTTAAGGAAAAAACTAAGTAAAATAAAGGAGGTAGTGCGATGAACACCAGACAGCTTCTGAGAAGGGCAACTTTAACCGTTGCCACACTCTTTTTATTCTCTGCGAACGGCCTTGCAAAGGTTGAGGCAACTCCTCAGGATTACAGTATTGCAGAGTCACTGCAAAAGGTCTTTGAGAGCGTTGCAGAGAAGGTAAAACCCGCCGTTGTCAATATAAGCACTGTTTCTGAGATAAAGATTAACCATCCCCCAATTCCACCTGAGTTCAGGGATTTCTTCCACCAGTTTGGCATACCCTTTCCCCAATTTCCCGACAAGTTTCAGACGAGGTCTTTAGGTTCGGGATTCATAGTTAAAGTTGAAAATGGGTGGGCTTACATCCTCACGAACAACCACGTTGTTGCAAACGCTAAAAGAATCAGGGTTAAGCTGAGTGACGGTTCCGTTTACAGAGCGAAAGTTGTCGGAAGGGACCCAAAAACTGATGTTGCTCTAATAAAAATTAAGGTAGGGAACAAGAAGGTTCCCACCGTTGAGTTGGGGGACTCAAGTAAGATAAAGGTGGGTGAGTTTGTCATTGCCATAGGAAACCCCTATGGGCTTAACTGGACGGTCACTCACGGAATAGTATCCGCTAAGGGAAGACACGGCTTGGGATTAAACCCCATAGAGGACTTTATCCAGACCGATGCTGCAATAAATCCGGGGAACAGTGGCGGTCCCCTCTGTGACATTCACGGAAAGGTAATAGGAATAAACTCCGCAATTGTTAGGGACGCTCAGGGACTCGGTTTTGCCGTTCCTATAAACATAGCGAAGAAGGTGATGAACGACCTCCTCAAGTACGGAAAGGTCATTAGGGGTTGGCTTGGCGTTTACATTGAGGACATTTCCCCCGACCTTGCCCAAAAGTTCGGCATAAAGGAAGGAGTTTTGATAACGAAGGTTATGCC
>CAZEDJ010000112.1:0-3160 GCA_964511045.1 uncultured bacterium | reverse complement strand
GGCCTGAAAGTCCTCACAGTTGGAACAGGATGAGATTTCCCTGTATCTGTTTTGAGAGGGAATCCAGACCTCTATGTCGTAGGTTTTTGCTGCAGAGAATCCCAAGTCACCGGTGCAGAGCTCCACCACTCTGTAGTGAAGGTTTAATAGCTGCAGAACTCTTTCTGCTTCCCTGACCAGCTTTTCAAGTTCCTCGTAGGATGAGTCTGGGTGAACGATTTTTACGAGCTCTACTTTGTTAAACTGGTGGAGTCTCATGATTCCCCTTACATCCCTTCCGTGGGCTCCTGCCTCTTTCCTAAAACACGGTGTGTATGCAGTGTAGTACTTTGGGAGCTCCTTTTCCGACAGAATTTCCCCTGAGTGGATGTTTGTAAGGGGAACCTCTGCCGTTGGAATGAGCCAAAGGTCTTCCCCTTCTATTTTGTATAGGTCGTCCTCAAACTTTGGAAGCTGTCCCGTTCCGGTCATCGTTTTCGTGTTGACGAGGAAGGGGGGAATTATCTCCTCATATCCGTGTTCACCGGTGTGGAGGTCAAGCATGAAGTTTATGAGAGCCCTTTCCAATTTGGCTCCCCACTTTTTGTATATGACAAACCTTGAACCGGCAAGTTTTGTAGCCCTTTCAAAGTCAAGGATGTCCAATTTTCTTGCCAAATCCCAGTGGGGTAGTGGAGTAAAGTCAAACTCGGGTTTCTCTCCCCAGTACCTGACGACAACGTTGTCGTTCTCGTCCTCTCCTATCGGAACGGAAGGGTGTGGAGGATTGGGGATGGAGAGGATTAACCTTCTAAACCGTTCCTCTAACTTTGAGAGCTCCCTCTCTAATTGAACTATTCTCTCGGAAATTTTCTCAACCCTCTCTTTAAGCGAAAGGGCTTCCTCTCTCCTTTTTTCCTTAAAAAGTTTTCCAATTTCTTTAGAGAGTCTATTCCTTTCGGCCTTCAGGCCTTCAACTTCTGTTAAGAGAGCTCTCCTCTCCCTGTCAACGGCAAGGAGCTCGTCAACCATTTCTGCATAGACTTTATCCCTTCTTGAAAGGAGCTCCTTAACCTTTTCGGGCTCCCTCCTTATGAGCTTTATGTCAACCATTTTCTCCTCCCTCTTCAGAGGTGACTATTGAGACTGAAACGACAGAGTCCTCACTTGAGAGTTTCTGAATCCTCACTCCCCTTGTGTGTCTTCCGTAAATCGGTATGTCCTCACTCTTTACTCTGATGATTTTTCCCTTTTTAGAGACGAGAATTATAGGCTCTCCGTCCTTTAGTGTAATTGCGTAGGCTACTTTTCCGGTTTTTTCCGAAAGCTTTGAGGCAATTACTCCCTTTCCTCCCCTCCTCTGAATCGGAAATTCCTCAATTTGGACTCTCTTTCCGTAGCCCTTCTCTGTAACGATTAACAAGTACTTGTCGTCCGGTTCAACAATTGCTGCTGAAACTACGGCGTCTTCCTCGTCAAGGAGAATTCCCCTTACTCCCCTTGCGGTTCTCCCCATCTGTCTGACGTCCTGAACGGGAAATCTGATTGCCCTTCCGTTTTTGGAGACTAAGATTACGTTGTCCTTTTCGTTTACAAGTCCTACATATACGATTCTGTCTCCGGGTTCAAGGTTTATGGCGTTTATTCCCGTTGAGCGGGGGTTTGAGAACTCCTTGAGGGGCGTTCTCTTTACGTAGCCCCTTTGAGTTACAAAGAAGATGTCCTTATTAACGGAAAAGTCCTTTACGGGGATTATCCTTGAGACTATTTCGTTTCCTGCCATTCCCGGTAGCAGGTTCCTTATCGAGTGTCCTCTTGAAGGCCTTTCCATTTTGGGTATTTCGTAGGCCTTAATCCAGTAAACTTTTCCTTGGTTTGTAAAGACGAGGAGGTAGTCCTTGGAGGATGCCGTTATGACGTCCTTAACAAAGTCTCCTTCCCTCGTCTTAATTCCCCGAACTCCCGTTCCGCTTCTCCCTTGAGTCCGGTAGGATGCTGCCGAAACCCTCGCGACAAATCCCTTGTGGGTGAGGAAGATTACAACTTCCTCTTCTTCAATCATTGATTCAATGTCAATCTCACTCTCCTTAGATATTACTTCCGTTCTCCTCTCATCGCCGTAGGAGGAGATTATCTCGTCCATGTCGCTCTTTATGAGCCTCTTCTGCTCCTCTTCGTTTTCAAGGACGAATCTGTAGTACTCTGCCTCCTTCCTCAGTTCCTCATACTCTTTGTCTATCTTTTCCCTTTCAAGTCCTGTTAACCTCTGAAGTTTCATGTCTAAGATTGCCTTCGTTTGGAGCTCCGTTAAGAGGAGCTCTTTGGATAGGAGCTCCTGGGCTAACTGGGGAGTTTCGGCTCCCCTCACTATTTCAACGACCCTGTCAATGTTTTCAAGGGCCTTTCTCAATCCCTCTAAAACGTGGAGCCTTGCCTCGGCCTTCTTTAGGAGGAAGGCCGTTCTCCTCAGGATTACTTCCCTTCTGAAGTCTATGAATTCCTGGAGGTACCTCTTTAAGTTCAACAGTTTTGGCTCTCCGTTAACGAGGGCAATCATGTTGAAGTTGAAGTTGGTCTGGAGTTGGGTAAACTTGTAGAGCTTATTGAGGACGACCTGCGGGGTGGCGTCCCTCTTCAGCTCAATTACGACCCTGATTCCTTCCCTGTCCGATTCGTCCCTTATGTCTGAAATCCCCTCAATCTTTTTCTCCTTAACGAGGTCTGCAATCTTTCTTATGAGGTCTGCCTTGTTGACCTGATAGGGGAGCTCCGTAATCACAATTGCCGTTTTCCTGCCAACTTCCTCTATCCTGTGCTTTGCCCTTACTATTACGCTTCCTCTTCCGCTCTTGTAAATCTTAGGGATGTCGTCCGGATTTATTATCTCTGCTCCCGTTGGGAAGTCAGGACCCTTTATAAACTGGAGGAGCTCCTCGGTCACTGCCTCGGGGTGGTCAACGAGGTACTTAACGGCTTCACACACCTCCCTTAGGTTGTGGGGAGGGATGTTCGTTGCCATTCCAACGGCAATTCCTGAGGCTCCGTTAACGAGCAGGTTTGGAAACCTTGCGGGAAGGACTTCCGGCTCTGTAAGTGAGCCGTCAAAGTTCGGTTTGAAGTCAACGGTGTCCTTTTCAATGTCCTTTAGGAGCTCCATAGAAATCCTTGAAAGCCTTGCCTC
>CAZEDJ010000111.1:0-3165 GCA_964511045.1 uncultured bacterium | reverse complement strand
TCCTTGTATGTTTAATTCTATGACTTTGGAGGAGATTTGGAAGGGTTGGTGATTTACGGAAGGAATGCCGTTGAGGAGGCCATCAAGTCTGATAGGGGAATTGAGAAGGTTTACCTCCAGTACGGAAAGTACTTTGAACCTCAATTTTTGAGGCTCCTTGAGGAGAGGGGAATCAGGTTTCAGTGGGCAAAGAAGAGGGAGATTGAGAGAATCTCTGGAACGACAAAGCACCAGGGAATTGCCGCCGTCCTCTCCCCGATTGACTACGTGGAGGAGGGGGAGCTCTTCAGGAGAGTCTTTGAGAGGAGCTCCTTTTTCGTCGTCCTTGACGGAGTAACCGAGCCTCAGAACGTTGGAACTATTGCAAGGACTGTTGAGTCCTTTGGTGGGGAGGGAATTCTCCTTCCTTTAAAGGGCTCCTCGCCAATAAACAGGGTTGTGGTTAAGTCCTCCTCGGGAGCGATATTTCACTTATCGGTTTCAAGGAGCTCCGACCTGAAGGCATCTGTTGAGAGATTTATCTCAATGGGCGGAAGTGCCTACTCCGTTGAGACGGGAGGAAGGGACATAAGGGAGGTCTCCTTTGAAAGGCCCCTCTGCCTCATTTTGGGCTCGGAGGGAAGGGGGGTAAGTGGGGAGCTCCTCTCTTTGAGCAGGGAGGTCGTTACGATACCGACTGTCGGAAAGACGCCGTCACTGAACGTTTCCGTTTCGGCCGCCATTTCCATCTGGGAGGTCTTCAGAAGGTAGGAGTCTTGAAACTTCCTTTAGGATTTCAAAGGCCACCTCCTCCTTACTCCCCGAAAATTCCCTTTCCATTCCGTTTCTGTTAATTAAAACAACGCTGTTTCTGTCGCTTCCAAAGACCCCTTCCCTTACACTGTTTGCGACTATCAGGTCTAAGTTTTTCCTATTAATCTTTTTAAGTGCATTTTCCCTGAGGTTTTCCGTCTCTGCCGCAAATCCCACCACAATCTGTCCCTCTCTCTTTCCCTCCCCGACGGTCTTCAGAATGTCGGGGGTTCTCTTTAGCCTCAGAGTGAGCTCTTTCCCTTCCTTCTTTATCTTCTTACTGCTCTTTTCAACGGGGGTGTAGTCACCTATTGCCGCTGCCGATATGTAAACGTCCGCCCTTTCAACTTCCCTCAGGACGGCCTCCTCCATCTCCTCAACGGTCTCAACCTCTACCTTTTTGACTCCGAAGGGAACCCTCAGGCAACTCTTTCCCGAGATGAGGACGACCTCTGCTCCCATTCCCCTCGCAACCTTTGCGAGTGCGTATCCCATCTTTCCTGTTGATGGGTTTGATATGAACCTCACGGGGTCTATGTACTCCCTCGTAGCTCCCGCCGTTACGACGACCCTTTTTCCCTTTAGGAGTTTCGGGATGAACCAGTACTCTGCCGAGTCAACTATCTCCTCAACGCCTGCCAACCTTCCCCTTCCCTCCTCACCACAGGCAAGGTATCCCGACTCGGGCTCAACGACTTCCCAACCTAACTCCTTCAGTCTCTTTATGTTTTCCTGGGTCGTTCTGTTTTCGTACATCCTCACGTTCATTGCTGGACACACTATTCCCCTTCCAAAACAGAGTGCGAGGTCTGTAACGGGAGTGTCCGCGATTCCGTAGGCAATTTTTGCCAGCGTGTTTGCAGTTGCAGGGGCTATCAAGAGGAGCTCCCCCCACATTGAGAGCTCCGTGTGTCTTATTTCGGGGGAGCTCTCCGGAACGACCTCACAGTAGAGGGAGTATCCGGACAGAACCTCAAGTGTCAGCCTTGATACAAACTTCAGTCCGTTTGGGGTTGCTGCCACCCTAACGAGGGCTCCCCTCCTCTGGAGCTCCCTCAGAATTTCGGGTGACTTGTAGGCCGCTATGCTACCCGTTATCCCTAAGACAACTTTCCTGTTCTTGAGAAATCCCACCTATTCCCTCTTTCTCAACTCCATCGGTTTTACCTTTATCTCCTGTCCCAAGTAGAGGCTGAAGCCGAAGCTCGTTGCGTAGCTCGTAATTATTGCTGCGGTCATCGGGATTACGACGTCTGCGTGGGTCATCTCCGTAATCATCACTATTGCTGCAAGGGGGGTCTTTGCTCCGGCGGCAAGGGCTGCCCCCATCCCCGCAAGTGAAAAGGTAACTATTTGATTTGGAAAGAGGTGGCCGAACATGTTTCCGACGGCGGCTCCAATTAAGAGGTTTGGAAGGACGAGACCTCCGGGAATTCCAAATCCTAAAGTCAGGCTCGTTATTACCAGGACGCAGACAACTACGAGTATGTCCAACCACACCGGATAGGGGACTTGGGCGAGCTTTGAGACGATTCCCATGTGGGCAGGTGCCGACAGGAAGTCCGTGTCGTTCGTTGCCAAAAAGAGAATTAGGAGGAGGGGAAGGGAGAGGGCTGTTCCCACTATCGGTCTCTCTTCGGTGTCAAAGAACTTTGATGTGCAGACAGACGTGTGAAACGTAAAGGTGTATAGGTAGATAATTAGGCTGATTATGAGGCCCATAACGACGATGTAGGGAATCGTCTTTAAGTCCCACTCGGGGGCTTTCGTTAGGTGGATGAAGGCGCTCTCTCCCCTGAAGAAGGAAAACGTGAGGTAACTGACGATTGATGCAATAATCATCGGGACGAAGGGCCTGTAGTCAAGGTTGTACATCTCCTCAAGCTCCATTGCAAAGATGGCACTTCCGAGGGGGGCCTTGAGGAGAGCTCCCGTAAAGGCTCCTCCGCCTATCAATCCTAAAAGCTGTTTAAACTTCCTTCCGAGCCCGTAAGCCCTTCCGAACCACTCCCCTATTGCAACGCCTATGAAGAACGAAGGACCCTCCCTTCCCGCTATGAATCCGCCCGAAAGGACAAACGTTGAGGTCAGGAGCTTTAGGAGAACGGTTTTTGCCCTCAAAAAGCTCTTGGTCTTTAGGTGGAGTATTGCGTATCCTATTCCCGGTCCGCCGATTATCGGGTCCAATTTCAGTGCATAACCTACGAGTGCGGAGACTAAGAGGGGATAGAGGAGCATGAGGCTCGGGTTGTTTGAGAGGAAGCGGTTGAGGTTGACTATTACGACGTCCATAAAGGAGGCCACAGAACCTGTGACGATTCCTACGGCAAATGCAAAGGGAATCCACCTTCCGAAAAAAAGTGAAATTGTAGA
>CAZEDJ010000110.1:0-3266 GCA_964511045.1 uncultured bacterium | reverse complement strand
GGTGACACTCGGCCGTGTTTGAACCGATGATAAAGACAGTTTGAGCTTTATCAAAGTCTGCATAACCACCTGCAGGCTCGTCAGTTCCAAAGGATGTTAGATAACCTCCAACCGCAGATGCCATACAGAGCCTTGGGTTACCCTCAACGTGGTTTGTTCCGATACACCTGAAGAGTTTCTGGAATAGGTAGGTCTCCTCAGTTAGTGCCTGACCGGAACCGTAGTAGGCAATTCCGGACCACCCGAAGGGAGTCCACTCTCCCTTCTTGATTGCCTTAATCATTTCATCTGCAATAATCTCATAGGCCTTTTCCCAGGAAATCGGCTTAAAGGGTTCCTTCTTGCTCTTTCTGTAAAGGGGCTGTGTCAATCTATCCGGATGCCTAAAGAGTTTATAAAAGAGCATTCCCTTCATACAGAGGAAACCAAAGTTAATAACAGAGTTTCTCTCTCCCCTAATTACGGCAGGCTTTCCGTTCTTAAAACCTAACCAAACTTTACAACCGGTTCCACAGAAACGGCACACTCCCCTTACCCAAGTATATCCTCCCTCTTCCTTATAGGCAGGGGACCTCTTTACCTCTTCAGGTATCCTCATGAGGTTTTCGCCTGCCTTTGCCTCCTCTCCTACGGTAACACCATCACTCTTTATCTTCAGATTAATCCCCACAAGAGATGCTGCCGTTAGTGCAGCACTCCTTTTGAGGAAATCTCTCCTTCCAATTCCCATCGTACCCTCCGTTAATTAATTTTTAGAATCCTGGAACGTGAAAATCCTTCGCCGTTTTGATGTTCTTTACACCATTACCGTGAAACTCAAAGATGTGAGGTTCATGACAGTCCCAACACTTTGCACCGGGCTTTTTCTTCTGCATAGTAACAACCTCTTGATAGTGGCAGGCCATACACTTAGAAATTGGCGGTGTTTTGTGGAAGTCACTAAATGTTCCATGACACTGGAAACAGCGAACATTTGCAATTGCGTGTTTGGAGTGAGCCCACTCCTTATAGACCTTCGGAGTTGTCTGTTTGTGACATGCCCTACACTGCTGCTGTTGAGGTGGTAACTGCTTAATGGCACTTGGTGGAACTGGATGTTGGTCTGCCATTGCCAGGCCGCTCCCTGCAAACAGGAGGCCGGCAATTAGCGATAGAGTTTTTACCTTCACTTTGCACCTCCCCTTATAGTTTAATCCAATTCCTATTCATTTTACCACTTCTACTCCCCTTTTTCCTCTTTCTTTCCGAAGAACTCTTTGAGTTTCTCTTCAAAGTCAAATCCATGTCCCACATACCAGTGGCAGGTTAAACAGTCTCCCTTTATCTCGCCAGACTTTAACTTTTCGTGCATTATATTGTCTGGTAGAGCAGTATGGCACCTTTCGCAGTTTGAAACAAAAACGTAGTGTTCCCTTTCCTTCCTCTTCTCAATCCAGTGCTCCAAGTCGTCTGCATATCCACCCTTAAAGTAGTGGGCAATTGCATCGTTGGTTCCAAACTTTGCCTTGTTTATCAGATATGAAAGGACACTCGTGTGTGGAAGGTGACAGTCGGCACAGCCAGCCCTTATGGCTCCCCTCTTGTTACCTAAAGGACCGTGAGGACCTGTTTCCCAGGCCTCAAACATGGGCTTCATCTCGTGACAGGAACCACAGAACTCTGGCTCTGCAGTGTTCTCAATCATTTGGGCTGAAATCAGAGCTCCCACACCCGCAACTACAATTCCAACAATTCCTCCTACTATAAAGGCCTTTGTTTTCTCCTTCACTTTTACCCCCTTATTCCATAAGAATTTTCTTATAAAGCTGTTTTATTATAGCCAAATAGACTCAAAATTTTCAAGCCAACTAATAGTCATCATCTGAAAAGTACTTTTTAAGCTCTTTTACCTCTTTACCGTTGGGATTTATTGAGAGCATTCCCGAATAGCACTTAAAGGCGCTGTTAAGGTCTCCCCTCTTCAGGTATCCCTTTGCTGCCCTGTAGTAGAGTTTATAGGCTTTATCCCTATTTTCCCAAATGTCGTTGTAAACAGCTTCCATGTAGAGGAGTCTCGGGTCTGAGGGGGAACAGTACCTCTTAGCTTCCTCTATCTCGTCCTTAGCTCCCTCATAGTCGGAAGCCGTTATGTACTGGTCGGCAAAGAGTAAGTGGCGCGTACAGAGGTCAAGTTTTTGGGGGTTAACCGGTGAGGAGATGGGGAGCTCCTGAGATTCACCACCGGATATTTTTCTATCAAGGGGAGATTGTGGAATCGGAGGCGGTTTGAAATCCACCTCCTGCTTTGGAGCAGAACCACAGGATACGACAGTTAGAAAAACGGGTATCAGGAGAAGTTTACGCATTGTTGCCCTTTAACATCTTAAGGTATTTTGAGTTGGGGTTTGCCAACTGAAGTTTTTTAATAACTTCCCTGTATGCCTCCTTATCTCCCTTTTTCTTAAAAATAAGTGCCGCCTTGTAGTATGCTTCCTCAGCAGCCGAGGATGCCTCAGGTAAGTCTTCACCGAGGGAACCGCTGTAAAGGTTTCCAAGCTGGTAGTAAGCAAGTCCATTTTCGGGGTCTACCTTTACAGCCTCTTGGAGCTCCTTCACGGCCTTTTGAAGGTATGAGAGCCTCAGCTTGTTAAGCTGATTTGAGGCGGCTTGAGTCTCAGCAACGAGACGGTCTAAATCTGTCTCCTTTAGTTTCATTTTTCCAAGCAGTTCCTTGTACTTTTTCTCATCTTCTTTTGTAAAGGCATCGGGAAAGAGTTTCTTTTTCGTGTAAAGGTTCATCAGTTCTTCTATCTGGAAAAAGTTAAATCCCTTCTTTTCAAGTTTTTTGTAAAAGTCAGCATAGACCTTTTTAACGGAAGAATCATCGAGATTTAGGGATTTTTGGTAGTAGAGCATTCCAAGTAGCATGTGAAGGTCTGAAGCAACGGCCTTAACGTGAGGGTCTCTCAGTTTGGCATTCCTTTGAACGGCGTTTGGAACGATACCGTTTGGATTTTTTTCAAGGAGGGGTTCAATTTCATTCAGAGCTCTTTTTGCCTTTTCTATTCCGTCGTCATACTTGTGGTTGTGATAGTCCCTATAGATGCAGTAAAAGTAAACAGGGGGATTTGAGAGAAAGGAATTTGGGCACTGAATTCTCTTGTTTATCTCCTTTTGAAATTGAGCTTCCTTTGAAAAGGAGGGAGATGTTAAAAGGAAAAGAGTCAGAATCGCTGGAACTATTTTCTTTTTCAAGATAGCCTCCTGGAGGGATATTGAAGAAGGGG
>CAZEDJ010000109.1:0-3271 GCA_964511045.1 uncultured bacterium | reverse complement strand
TTAAAAAGGGGCGGGGAGGCCCCTAAGGGAAGCTAAAACTCAAACTCAGCCCTTACCATTCCTGCAAAGATATTGTCATTACTCTTACTCCCGTGGGGATTAATTACGTACTGAACATCGGGAGTTACGTGGAAGTTATCGGACAATCTTATCCTGTAATATCCTTCAAAGTGGTACTCCGTATCGTCATTTTTTAGCTTATCGTTTGGAATCAGGGCAGCAAAACCTATTCCCAATGTATCCCTCGGCCTTGAGGGAATTAATCCGTTTATACTTGCTCCGATTGAATAAAACTGGTCAACCTCGTAAACGTCATCGTTTGCCCAAGCTGCCCTTCCAAACAGTCCTACGTTATCCGTTAGCTTTTGGTCTATTGAGATGCCTACTCCCCAACCCTTTCCCGTTGAGGGTCTCCTGTTGGGGTTATCGGTAGGCTCTCCCACTTTTACGTGGTCTGAGCTGTCGTTCCAGTAGTAAATCCTGTAATTTCCGGGAAGCCCTCCAATTTCGGGAGAGTACTTAATTTGAACAGCATAAAAAGGCTTGTCAAAGACACTGCTGTAAATGTCCTTATCCTTAACCACCCACTCATTTCCGTCCCACGTTAGGGAGCTCTGGTCGTTACTCTGGAGGACGGCATCAATCTCCAACCTCTCAACCGGTGAAAGGGATATCCCAATCATGGGAGCAAAGATGTCCTCAGAATCCAAAATGGGGTTGTTTACAAACGGCTTTCCGACAAACTGAGTGGTCTCATCGTTTGCATACTCGTTGTCGTCTATCATTATGAAGGGCTCCGTTTTACCGACTACGAGATTTAACTTTCCACCGAAAAATTCCCTTGAATAGTAGGCCTCAAGGAGCCTAAACTCTCCGTCGTTTTCCGGGTTATCGTCAGCCAGAGTGTTTAGATTTGCAAAGAGGGCATCCTCCTTTCTGTCAAAAATCTCGTCTGCTCCCTTTCCGCTTCCGCCGTGAAACCTCATGTAGAACTGCCCATTTTCGTCAGGCTTAAACGTAAATTCAATGTCTGCGTTGTAGCCCACTCCCGACGGATTTGGCAGACTCTCACCGTCTATCTCTCCAACGCTTGCTCCCTGGTAATAGAGCCTCACTCCTCCGTGAATCTCAAGGGAATCCAATCTCTCCTTAATTTCCGCTAATTCAGCGGCAACCTCCTCATCCTTTTTATTCTTTTCCTTTAGCTGCTCCTCCAACTTTTGAATTCTCTGTTTTAGGAGCTCCAACTCCCTTAAAACCTCCTTGTCCGTTTGGGCAAAGGAAGTTGACGTTGAGAGAAGAAAAACTGTAGCTAAGATGAGTCCCTTCCTCATGCTCCCTCCTACAAAGTTTTTTTCTATGGCAATTTGAACAGGGATTCTTCAGTACTCTCCGAATGAGAAGTAGGGAAAGCGGTAAGGTTCCAGTAATAAAGGCAATTCCTAAAACATCCACTTAAACCTCCATTAGTTAGGTAATGCTAAATTAGTTTCTATTTATTAATAAGTCAAGTTTCATAATTCTTGACTTGAAACATCATCAAGTTTTCATAAAATCCTTGACAAAAATCATAACAAATTTATAGAATTTTACAAAACACTAAAAGTGTGGAGGAGGTAGGAATGAGGAAACTCCTTTTAACGCTCGGTCTCCTCTTAGGGGGAAGTGCACCTGCAATGGCCCACTTTATGCTCCTAAAGCCCTCAACAGACATCGTTGAGGGAAGCCACGCAGAGAGAATAGAGATTGAGGCTAAGTTTACCCATCCAATGGAGGGAGCTCCCAACATGCCCTTTAAAATCATTAAAAGCGGGGTCTATGTAAACGGTCACAAGGAGGAGCTCCGCTGGAAAAAGGTAATGATTCCGGCGGCTCCGGGCTCAAACAAAATGGTCCCGATGTATAAAGCCTCATTTAAGTTGAGAAGGCCCGGTGTTTATCAGTTCTACATCTACCCGAGTGCCTACTTTGAACCCGCAGAGGAAAAGTTTATACAGCAGGTAACGAAGGTTGAAGTTGAAGGCTTTGGAATGGAGGATGGCTGGAATAAACCGATAGGCCTTAAAGCAGAGATAGTTCCACTAACAAGGCCTTTCGGACTTTGGGAAGGAAATACCTTTAGGGGAAGGGTTTACTTTAACGGCAGGCCTGCTCCAAACGTTAGGGTTGAAATTGAGTACCTAAACACGAAAGGGATAAAGGTTCCGGCAGATGCGTTTATAACGCAGGTCGTTAGAACCGATAAGGACGGTTACTTTGAGTACACAATACCCTGGGCAGGATGGTGGGGATTTTCAGCCATTGGTTACGGAGGAAAAAAGAGATATAAAGACGGGAAGCTCTACCCAGTTGAGTTTGACGCAGTTATGTGGGTCAAGGCCTATCCAAAACCTGAAGGAGTGAAGTGATGCACATATCAGAAGGTGTACTACCGGGATGGATGCTCATAACTGGATGGGGATTGACCTCAGCAGGCCTCTTTTTAGGACTGCGAAATTTAAGCGGTGAGAAAGTCCCGAAAACGGCCCTCCTCTCGGCCGTTTTCTTTGTAGCCTCCCTCATTCACGTTCCAGTCGGAATAACGAGCGTCCACCTCCTCTTAAACGGACTGGCGGGAGCTCTGCTCGGCTGGGCAACGTTTCCGGCCCTGTTTGTAGCCCTCCTCTTTCAGGCAGTTCTCTTTCAGTTTGGGGGAATAACCGTTTTGGGTGTAAATACCTTTAACATGGCATTTCCCGGAGTTGTAGCCTACTACGTAGTAAAGCCCTTACTTAAAAGGGAAAGCAGCACTTACCTCGTCCTTGCCGGAGTTTTGGCAGCCTTCATAGGAGTCTTCGGAGGAGCTACGTTTTTGAGCTTGGAGCTCCTATCAGCCGGAAACGCCTTCTTAAAAACGGCAGAGCTTGCATTTTTAGCCCACATTCCCGTTTTCATTGTTGAGGCATTTATAAACAGTTTTGTCTTTCTCTACCTCAAAAAGAGCTCCATCAGCTTGGAGGTTTAAGATGAAAAAACTCCTTTTATTTTTTATCCTATCGCTGTTTATTCCTTCCCTTGCCCTTGCCCACAAAATATCGGCCTTCGTTGACGTTGACGGAAACAACGTTTCACTGGTCAGTTACTTTAGCGACGGAACTCCTGCAAAAAACGCAAAGGTCACAGTTTACGACTCAAACGGAAAAGTCGTTTTAAGGGGAAAGACAGACAAGGAAGGGGAGTTTGACTTTAAGATTGAGAAGCCGGGAAAGTATAAGGCAGTTGTTAATGCAGA
>CAZEDJ010000108.1:0-3287 GCA_964511045.1 uncultured bacterium | reverse complement strand
TCCTCCCTTTCCCTCATTTTTAACTCGTAGAGGCGAGCCTTTAGAATTTTTAGAGCTCTCTGCCTGTTCTGAATCTGTGAACGCTCACTCTGGCAAGTAACGACTATTCCCGTCGGAATGTGTGTTATCCTGACGGCCGAGTCGGTCGTGTTAACGTGCTGACCTCCGGCTCCCGATGAGCGGTAGGTATCAATCTTTAAGTCCTCTTCTTTGATTTCAATGTCAACGTCATCCTCTATTTCCGGAACGACAATTACTCCCGAGAAAGAGGTGTGCCTCCTTGCGTTTGCATCAAAGGGGGAAATTCTAACGAGCCTGTGGGTTCCGTGTTCCGACTTTAGCAGTCCGTAGGCGTAGTTTCCCTTTACCAAAAAGGTTGCACTCTTAATCCCGGCTTCCTCGTTTTCCTGAATGTCCAAAATCTCAACGTCAAATCCCTTTCTCTCGGCCCATCTCAGATACATCCTCATCAACATCTGTGCCCAGTCGCACGACTCGGTACCGCCTGCTCCTGCGTGAATTGTGACTATTGCATTGTTTTTGTCGTACTCTCCCGATAAGACTTTCTTTATTTCAAGTTCATTTAAGGTTTTTTCAACCTTTTTTAAGTTTTCCTCAACCTCAGATAGGAGCTCCTCCTCTCCCTCTTCCTCGGCCATCTCTATGAGGACTTCACACTCCTCCAACTTTTCACTCAATTCAGAGAACCTGTTGAGCTCTTCCTCAATTCTGTTCCTCTCCTGAGAAATCCTCTGGGCCCTCTCACCGTCGTTCCAAAACTCGGGGGAGGACATTTCACTCTCTATCTCCGTGAGCCTCTTCTTCATTTCGCTTAAGTCAAAAATACCCCCTAATCTCGTTGTACCTCTCCTTGACTCTCCTTACCTCTTCCTTGAGTTCCTGAATTTTCTCTATCAACGGATACCTCCAAACCATTTTTGGCAATAATAGTAGGCAAATTGGCTACTCTGTAAAGTCCTACCCTGATTCCACCGTTTGAAAAGTAGGTTATGAGCTCAGGATTCAGAAGGGTTCTCTCTGCAAGCTCCCTTTTGGGAGATAAAAAGTAAGCCTCAAAGTATTTAAAGTTCCTCTCAATCCACTCACCGAATCGGGAGTAAATCTCTCCGACTTTTCTCAAGTTTAGCCTCACGCCGTAAGGGGGATTTGTAACGATGAGGGCCCTCTCCATTTTGACTTCGGGGAATGAGAGGTTTTTAAACTCTACAAACTCCGAAACGCCTGCAGATTCAGCATTTTTAACCGAGGCCTCCACGGCCTTTGGGTCTATGTCAAAGCCCAAAATGGGAGCTCCGACCTCCCTTCTCGTTGAGTCGGCCTCCTCCAGCAGTTTCTCCCAGAGCTCCCTGTCAAAGTTCCTCCACTCCATAAAGGCAAACTTTCTGTTTCTACCGGGAGGGATGTTTGCAGCTATGAGAGCTCCCTCAATCGGAATTGTTCCAGAACCGCAGAAGGGGTCAATCAGGGGAAATTCACCTTTCCAGCCTGCTATTAAAACCATAGCCGCAGCAAGGTTTTCCCTCAGCGGAGCTTCTGTCTCAACCACCCTGTAACCCCTCTTGTAGAGGGGAGCTCCCGAGGAGTTAACGCTTATCGTAAACCAGTTTTTTTCAACCCTAACGATGATGCTCGTTCCCTCGTCCTCAAACCTTGCTTTTTTTGGCTCAAAGCCGAGCCTCTCACTGATAGCCCTTAAAATTCTCTCCTCTATTGCCTTTGTGTGGTAGAGCTTTGAGTTTCTTGATGTTACCCGTATTTTTATCGGGAGCTCCTCATTTATAAATTTTTCCCACTTGCACCTTTTGGCCTTTCTAACCAGTTCTGCAAAGTGGAGGGCCCTGAATCGGCACAGCCTCACCAAAACTCTGTTTGCGCTCCTCAGCCAGAGGTTTGTAAGGTAGAGCTCCCTCAGTCCGCCGTAAAAGACGACTCCTCCGGGAACGGCTTTCCCTTCTATTCCTAAACTCTCAAGCTCCCTCTTTGTAACCTCTTCAATTCCCGGTTGGGATACGGCAAAGAGTTCCACTACAAAAGCTCCCCTTTAATTTCTTCGGTTAACCTTTTGATTGCTCCTCCCTTCAATTTATCCTTTACCGATTTCCTTAAAACCTCCCTGCACTGCTCACTGCTTTCAAGGAGGGTTTCAAATGTTAAGTAGAGGTTCTCCCTGTTGAATCTTTCCTGAAGGAGCTCCGGAACGACCTCCTCTCCGGCTATGAGGTTTGGAAGGGAGACGAAGGGGAGTTTAACAACCCTCTTTGCTACAAAGTAGGTTAAAGGGTGAACCCTGTAAACTACAACGTGGGGGAGCTCCGAGATTGCAGCCTCTAAAGAGGCCGTTCCTGAGGCTATAACTCCAGCCTCTGCATAGCTTAAAACGTTGTACCTCTCCTCCTCCGGGACGAGTTTTATGTTGTCAGAGAAAAAGTTTTTAAAGAGCTCCTTAACCGTATTGGCAACGGGAATCACCCAGTTTCCACCAAAACTCTCGGCAAAACCCTTTAGTGTAGGGAGAAGGTACTTTATCTCCGAAGGTCTGCTTCCCGGGAGGAGGGCATAGAAAGGCTCCTTTAAGCCGAACTTACTGAGAAACTCCCCCTTGCTCCTGTTCGGCCTTACGATGTCAACCAACGGATTTCCGACGTAGGTCACATCTATTTTAAATTGCCTGTAGAACTCAACCTCAAAGGGGAGAATGACGAAAATCCTGTCACAGTATTTCCTCAAACTCTCAACTCTCCTTTTTCCCCAAGCCCAAACCTTTGGCGGTATAAAGTAGAAAACCTTTATTCCCCTCTTCTTTGCCTCCTTTGCTATCTGGAGATTAAATCCGGGAAAGTCAATGAGGAGAACGGCATCCGGCCTTTCACTCTCTAAAAAGGAGATTACTTTTCTCTTTCCCTTTAAAATTTCGGGTAGCTTTGAGAGGACCTCAAAGAGGCCGAAGGCCGTTAAATCCTTGGAATCAAGGATTCTCTTACTTCCCGGAACTCTTTCTGGAAAAACGCCGAATATCTCAAAGTGGGCGGAGAGCTCCCTCACAATCTCCCTTGCGTAGATAAATCCCGAGAGCTCTCCGGTAACTATTAGGAGTTTTTTCATTACTTAAATCAGCTTTAAAAAGTTTTCTATTATCTTTATCCCGTCTTCGGTTAGGATTGATTCGGGGTGGAACTGGACGCCGAAAATCGGGAACTTTTTGTGTCTTATTCCCATTATCTCCTTATCATCTTCACTCTCTGCGGTTATCTCAAATTCCGGCGGAA
>CAZEDJ010000107.1:0-3357 GCA_964511045.1 uncultured bacterium | reverse complement strand
AGTTTTGACGTTATTAAAGATAGTGATTTCCTCTTTTTCTATGTTTAAAAGGCAACCCTTGCCTTCTATTTCGTTTACTTTGTTAAAAGTTATTTTACAGTAAGAGTCTGTTTTAAAAACTTTTTTATCTAAGTAATAGATTCCTTCAGGAGAGCTTGCATAGAAGTTCTTTCCCATTAAGGTGACCTTCTCCAAATTTATTAAGCTCCTATTCCTAAAATAAGAAGCCCTTTCTGCTTTAATTGTTACAGGCTGTTTAAGGTTAATTTTGAGTATTGGTTTAGTGAGGTTAACTTGATTTTGGTTTGTAAACGTGGCTCTGTTTGCCGTTAAGGTCCACCTGTTTTTCCCCGAAGATTTTAAGACGAAATTTTCAACGGTTTGTCTTTTGTGCTTTGGGATTTTTAACTTTTGGTTTGGAACTTCTCTCCTTGAAAGAAAAAAAATAAGCGGAAGTAGTGTTATTACTATGAGAATCAGCGAAATTTTATATAGATTTTTCCCCATTTTTTCTTAAAATCCAATCAATAAATTCCCTTACTGCTCCCCTTCCTCCCGAAAGGGAAGAGACAAAGTTGACCTTTACTTTGACTTGCGGGACGGCATCCTTTGGAGCTCCACTCAAACCTGCCGCCTCTAAAAGGGGGAGGTCCGGTATGTCATCCCCCATTGCAGCAGATTCCTCAAGTGAAAGTTTTCTCTCTTCCAAAAATTCCCTTGCAACGCTGAGCTTATCCTCTATTCCCTGAAAGACGTGTCTTATACCCAATTCCCTACACCTCTTTTCAACGTAAGATGAGAATCTGCCCGACAGGACCACGACCTCAATTCCAGAGTTGAGAGCTCTCACAATTCCGTAGCCGTCCTTAACGTTAAACGACTTAATTTCCCTTCCGAAGGAGTCGTAGGTTATCGTTCCGTCCGTTAAAACCCCGTCAACGTCAAGAAAAATCACTCTGACCACAGCGGCAATTCCTCCTCGGAGAGGGCTCTGTAGTTTGTAAACTCAACATTTACATTGAGGCATTTTACACGATTGAGGTGACAACCGCAGAAAATTCCGTAGGGGTTCCAGTGGACGTGGCCGTGTATCAGAAGAGAACACCCTTGTGACTTGTAAATTTCCGTAACTTTCCTTTGGAGCTCCAAGTACCTGAAAGTTCTCAAGTCTTTAGAAGGAAAGTGGCAAAGAAGAACTTTCTTTCCGTTTACCTCAATTATTTCTGAGAACTCTACAACTTCATCAAAGTAAAGGGGAAGGTTCTTGAAGTGCCAATCGTGGTTTCCCTTTATTAAGACCTTCCTTCCGGGAATTTCTAACCAGCTCTTGAGGAGCTCCTCCGAGTCTGTCCACGAAAAGTCCCCTATGTGGTAGAGCGTATCCCCCGATTTTATCCGTCTCTTTAAGTTTTCAAGGATTTTCTCCTCAAAATTTGGAAACCTCTTCAGGGGACAGAGTTTAAGGATGTTCCTGTGGAAAAAGTGGGTGTCCGATATGAAGTACCTCATAAGGGAAATTATAAAGGAGGCCCGCCGGAGCGGGCTCCTGACTATTCGGGGTTATTTCCGGGAAGTTGAGGAAGAACCCTTGCCTCAAGGGGAACTTCTCCGGTCAGCGAGCGCAGGAATGCAGCTATCTTTTTTGCCTCCTTGTTTGAGAGCTCCTTACCCAACTCCTTCCTTGCCATTATCTTAACGGCTTCCTCAAGGCTGTTTACCGAACCGTCGTGGAAGTAGGGAGCGGTTACAGCAACGTTTAAAAGTTGGGGAGTTCTGAACTTATACTTATCTTTCGGGTTCTTCGTTACTTTGTAACGGCCTAAGTCGTTATTCCACTTAAACTTGTGGAACTTCCCGTCGGAAAGAACCGGTCCGTTGTGGCAAGCAATACATCCGTACTTAACAAAGAGTTTCATTCCCTCCTTCTGCTCCCTTGTGAGGGCATTCTCATCCCCGAGCAGATACCTCTGGAACGGAGAGTTTGGCGTGTTGAGGGTTCTTTCAAAGGCTGCAATTGCCTTCACGACGTTTTCAAAGGTGACGGGATTTCTCTCTTTCGGGAAAGCTTTTTTAAAGAGCTCTACGTACTCCGGTATTGCCTTGAGTCTCTTCACGACGAGCTGTGGTGTTGAGTTCATTTCAACGTGGGCTTGGAGTGGCCCTTTTGCCTGTTCCTCAAGGGTTGGAGCCCTACCGTCCCAGAACTGGACCTTGAGGAATCCGGAGTTTAGAGTTGTCGGAGCGTTTCTTCCTCCCGTTTTCCACTCGTGCCCGAGGGATGTTTTCTGGTTATCATCCCCTCCGATTGAGAGGTTGTGGCAAGTGTTACAGGAAATCAGCTTGCTCCTTGAGAGCCTCGGGTCATAGTAGAGCATCTTTCCCAACTTCACCTTTTCAGGCGTTAGAGGATTATCTGCCGGTATCTTCGGAAGGG
The DNA here is from genome assembly GCA_964511045.1 of uncultured bacterium. Classification (GTDB taxonomy): domain Bacteria; phylum Aquificota; class Aquificia; order Desulfurobacteriales; family Desulfurobacteriaceae; genus Balnearium. The sequence continues at coordinate 923 of CAZEDJ010000107.1, read as the reverse complement.
CCGGTAGAGGCTTAAAGAACCTCTTGTACTGAGAGTAGTCATCTCCTACTGAAGCTTTATTCGTTTTAGATTTTTGAGACTTCCCTCCGTAGAGCTCTGCAGCAGCCTCCTTAAAGGGCAGGGAAGCTGGCATCTTACCCTTTTCTACTGCCCTTTGAGCAGCCGATAGAAATTCCCCTTTTGAGTGGTACTTCTTTAAGAGAGCTTCTTTGTCGGGGGCTACTACTCCATTGTGACAGGCAGAACATGAGCTTTCCCACGTCCCTGCAGTTGCATATGCGCTTCCAATGAGGCTTAAGGTAAAGGCTATGAGTAGTTTTCTCATTACTCCCTCCTTGTTATAGGTTTTTCATCTATTTAAAAATTTAGGCTCATGCAAATTTTTTTCAAAAAGCCTCAGTTAAAAAACTCCGTGTCTCCTCCGATAATTAAGAATGAAAAAGGAAATCAGCTTAAAAGGAGGTTGTCATGGCCCTGAGGATTAACTACAACTATCAGGCCGATTTTACCCACGTAAACTTACTAAAGACTGAGAGGAACCTCAATACGGCCCTAGAGAGGCTCTCAACGGGATACCGTATCAACTCGGCGAAGGACGATGCGGCCGGTCTTTTCATTGCTGACCAACTGAAGCTCGTTGCAAACGCCCTTGACCAAGGTTCAAGGAATGCTCAGGACGGAATCTCTGCTGCTCAGATTGCAGAGAGCTCCCTCTCCCAAATCTACGACAAGCTCGTAACGATGTACACAAAAGCCCAGCAGGCAGCCGCCGACACGAACGATCCTAATGCAAGGCAGGCTCTTCAAAAGGACATTCAAAAGCTTGTAGATGCTATTGATAAGATAGCATCTACCTCCGAGTTTAACGGAATAAAGCTCTTGGATGGAACTTTTAAAAATAAAGTTATTCACTTTGGGCCGAG
>CAZEDJ010000106.1:0-3406 GCA_964511045.1 uncultured bacterium | reverse complement strand
CGTTTTGTTCTTTTCGTTATCGCTTCTTTTAAGGGGTAATGAGGAAATACCGATTTCAAAGGAGAAAGTAGGGATAGTAAAGATTTACGGCGTTATAAGGAGTGCCGACGGTTACCTCAATCTGTTGGACAGAGCTGAAAAGGACAAGAGTATAAAGGCGATAGTCCTCAGGGTTGACTCTCCGGGAGGGGTAGTTGGAGCTTGTCAGGAAATCTATGAAAAGGTAAAGGAAGTCAGGAAGAAAAAGCCGGTGGTGGTCTCAATGGGCTCCGTTGCAGCATCGGGGGGACTCTACGTATCCCTGCCTGCAACAAAGATAGTCGCAAATCCCGGAACGATTACGGGAAGCATCGGAGTAATTGTTCAGAGTTACAACGTCAGCAGGCTCATAAAGAAAATCGGCATAGAGGTAATAACTATAAAGAGCGGAAAGTACAAGGACCTTCTAAATCCGTTTGAAAAGCCAAATCCCGAAAAGATAGGGATTCTCCAGAATTTGGTGAACAACTCATACCTTCAGTTTGTCAAGGCCGTTTCCGAAAGCAGAAAAATACCGATGGATAGGGTAAAAACATTTGCGGACGGAAGGGTCTTTACGGGAGAGGAGGCAAAGAAGTTGGGACTGGTGGATTACTTGGGAAACTTTGACAGAGCAGTTGAAATTGCAAAAAAACTCGGGAATTGCCCCGATGCGAAAGTTTACTACTTGAAAAGGAGAAAGAGCTTAATTGATAGGATATTCGGAAGTGGAACCGAGGAAGTTTTTAAAACCGTATTGAGAGTTATCAATGGAAATACTCAGGAAACTCTTCTTATGTATCTCTTTAATTAGCCTTTTCTCCTCTCAGGCCTTTGGTTGGATAAGGGTTTACGAGAAAAACGGCGTCATTTACATAAAGGGAGTAGGCGAATCAAGGTTTAAGAGGCCTAAAAACATTTCAGACCTAAAGAGAAAAGCGGACTACTATGCCAAAAAATACGGAATTCCAAAGAGACTCTTCAGAGCTCTCGTAAGGGCAGAGTCAAACTTTAACCCCAAGGCAGTTTCAAGGAAGGGAGCTCTGGGGCTGTGCCAACTCATGCCGGAAACTGCAAGGAAGTTGGGAGTTAAGAATCCCTTTGACCCGGATGAGAACCTAAATGCAGGAGCAAAACTGCTCAAGAGGTTGTACGAAAAGTACGGGAACTGGAGATTGGCTCTTGCGGCCTACAACGCCGGCGAGGGAGCTGTTGACAGGTATGGAGACGTTCCCCCTTTCAGGGAAACCCAATTGTACGTAAGGAAAATAGCGGGGAAATTCAAGGAAGCAGAGAGAAGGAGGTATAGAATCGTAATTGTCAAGAGGGGAAATACGATAGTTATTACTCAGAGGTTTGAGTGAAGGAAATCATAAGCAGGTTATCCGTAAAGCCCTTTTCCGTTGTCGGCCACAGGGGAGCCGCGGGAGAGAGGCCGGAAAACACAATAGCAGCCTTTGAGTACGCCATCAACTTGGGGGTTGACGTAGTTGAGTGCGACGTCAGGGAAACGGCAGACGGGGAACTCGTAGTTATTCACGACGACAACCTAAAGAGGGTAGCGGGGCTGGACAGGAGAGTTTCAGAGCTCTCACTCAGCGAAATCAAGGAAATCAAGATAGACGGAGAGAAAATTCCTACGATAGGAGAGGTTTTAGAGGTCGTAAACGGCAGGTGCGGACTCTTTATAGAGATAAAAGAACCTTCAACCACAGGAAAACTAATAGAGAAGGTTAAATCTCAGGTTAAGAATACCGACTGGATAGGGTTCATCAGTTTTTATGAGGAAGCGCTCAAAGAGGTAAAGGAGACCGACAGTAACCTCGTAACGGGGCTCATCTACTCAAAGCCTCCGGGGAAAATTTTAGAGGCAAGGACTTTAGATTGCAGTTTTGTCCTTCCAAAGTGGTACCTATCGACCGAAAAGGCGGTAAAGTTTGCCCACAGGATGAGGTTAAAGGTAGTCTCTTGGGTCATAAACGATGAGAGGAGTTTAAACAGGGTTTTGAATTCGGGCTGTGATGCCCTTGCAACCGACCTTCCGTCGTGGCTTTTAAAGGTCAGAAAAGAGTTGCTATAATTGGCTCAAAAGCTAACCGGAGAGGAGAGATGAAGGTTCTCATCGTTGGTGGTGGCGGAAGGGAGCACTCACTTGCCTGGAAGGTTTCACAGAGCTCCAAAGTGGACGAGATATTCGCAGCTCCCGGAAATCCCGGAATAGGGAAAATTGGAAAGTGTATTGACATAAAGCCAACCGATGTAGAGAAACTTGCGGAATTTGCAGAGAAGGAGGGGATAGACCTCACAATAGTCGGGCCGGAAGCCCCCCTCGTTGCCGGAATAGTTGATGAGTTTGAAAAGAGGGGACTTAAGATATTTGGGCCGAAGAAGGAAGCGGCAAGGCTTGAGGGCAGTAAGGTATTTTCAAAGGAAATGATGAAAAAGTACGGAATTCCAACCGCAGACTTTAGGGTATTTGATAACCCCGAAGAGGCCAAGAGGTACATAGAGGAGAGGGGAGCTCCGATAGTTGTAAAGGCAGACGGTCTGGCGGCAGGAAAGGGGGTTGTTGTTGCACAGTCGGTTGATGAAGCCCTTGAAGCCGTTGACAAGATAATGGTAGAGAGGATTTTCGGCGATGCCGGAAAGAGGATTGTGGTTGAGGAGTGTTTAAAGGGGGAGGAGGCCTCTTACCTGGTCATAACCGACGGGGAGCGGTTCGTTCCACTTGCCCCGGCTCAGGACCACAAGGCCGTCTTTGACGGAGACAGGGGGCCAAACACGGGAGGAATGGGAGCCTATTCTCCTGCTCCGGTTCTCTCTCCCCAGTTAGAGAGGGAGGTTCAAGAGAGAGTAATAAAACCGATTTTAAGGGGAATGAAGGAGGAGGGAATCCCCTTTAAGGGCGTTCTCTATGCTGGATTAATGATTACAGAGGAAGGACCTATGGTCCTGGAGTTTAACGTTAGGTTTGGAGACCCCGAAGCTCAGGTCTTAATGAGGCGCCTTGAGGACGACCTCGTTGACGTAGCCCTCAGTTCAATTGAGGGAAACTTGGTTGAGGAGCTCCACTGGAAGCCCGAAACGGCCATATGCGTAGTCCTTGCCTCTAAGGGCTATCCCGGAAAGTACGAAAAGGGAAAGGTAATAACTGGAATAGAGGAGGCCGAAAAGGTTCCGAGTGTCGTCGTATTCCACGCCGGAACGGCTATTAAGGACGGCAAGTTGGTAACAAACGGAGGAAGAGTCTTAAACGTAACGGCACTCGGAAAGGACATAGTTGAGGCAAGGGAGAGGGCATACAAGGCCATTGAAAAAATCCACTTTGAGGGGATGCATTACAGAAGGGACATCGGAGAAAAGGCTATAAGGAGGGGGATTTAACCGT
>CAZEDJ010000105.1:0-3663 GCA_964511045.1 uncultured bacterium | reverse complement strand
AGGAAAAGATAGAAAAGCTCTTTGACGACATAGCAAAGTTTGCCGAATACGGATTTAACAAGTCACACTCTGCGGCCTACGCATTCCTCGCCTACGTAACCGCCTACCTCAAGGCCCACTATCCCAAGGAACTCATGGCAACAATGATGTCAATAGACTTTGACAAGACCGATGAAATCGTAAAGCTGATAAAGGACTGCAGGGAAAACGGTATTAACGTTCTCCCTCCCGATGTAAACAGGAGCTCCGCCTACTTCAGAATTGAGGAGGATGGAATAAGGTTCGGACTTGCAGGCATAAAGGGGGTCGGAGAAAAAGCGGCCCTCCACATTGAGGAGGTCAGGAGAGAGGGTGGAGAGTTTAAGGACATTTACGACTTCTGCCAAAGGGTGGACCTGAAGGTCGTTAACAGAAAGGTCATTGAAGCCCTCGTAAAAGCGGGAGCCTTTGACTCAACGGGAGTGGCAAGGGCCGTAAACTATGAGATTTTGGACAGAGCAATGGGAATAGCCCAGAGCATACAGAAGTCAAAGAGCAAGGGGCTAATGAGCCTCTTTGGTGATGAGTCATCAGTGGTGGAGAAGGAATTTCCAAAAACCGACGAGTGGAGCGATAGGGTTAAGTGGGAGTACGAGAGGCAGGCAATAGGGTTCTACCTCTCCGGCCATCCCCTTGAAGAGTTTAAGGGACTCATTGACTTCTGCTTCAACTCAAGCGGGGAGAAGGAGAGGTGGAAGGACGGCCAAGAGGTGGTCCTTGCAGGTGCCGTCACGGAGGTAAAGACAAAGAGAACCCAGAGGGGAGACCTATGGGCAACCGTTGAGATTACGGACCTTGACGGAACCGTCCAAGTTTTGGTCTTTCCCAACGTTTACAAGGAGGCTTCGGAGCTCTTAACGGAGGGCAACTTAGTATCCATAAGGGGACAGGTAAGGGAAGAGGAGGAGTCAAAGAGCGTAATAGCAAGGGAGGTCAGCTCCCTCTCAGACGCCATATCAGAAACAAAGAGGGAGATTGTCCTAAGACTCAAGGGCTCCGAGATAACAGAGGAGTTTCTCAAGGAGCTGAGGAACTTCATTGAAGGAAACTCCTCCACAAAGGGAAAGCCGGTCGTCATAGAGGCCGAATTTCCCGAGTGTATTGCAAAACTGCAAATAGACCCCGACATGAAGCTACCCATTGACACTGAAGTGTTAAACTCCCTCAAATCCCTCCTACCGAGCGGAGAAATCAAGGTAAACTGAGGTTGAAACGATGGCAGGCGTGTACGAATTTGAAAAGCAGGTGGACAGGCTGAGAAAGAAAATTGAGGAGTTGAAGAGCTTGGGAAAGCACGACCCCGCAGTTATTGAGGAGATAGAGAGAAAGTTTAAGAGGAAAATTGAGGAGTTTTACGAGAAACTCTCAGACTGGGACAAGGTTCAAATTGCCCGCCACCCAAACAGACCCCACTCAATTGACTACATAAGGGCCGTCTTTAGGGACTTTGTGGAGCTCCACGGGGACAGGCACTGCGGAGACGGAAGGGCGATAATAGCCGGATTCGGAAGGTTTGAGGGAGAGAGCGTCTGCGTAATAGCTCAAGAAAAAGGAAGGGAAACTAAGGAGAAGATAGAGAGGAACTTCGGAATGCCCCTCCCCGAGGACTACAGAAAGGCCCTGAGGGTCATGAAGTTGGCAGAGAAGTTCGGAAGACCTATAGTAACGCTCGTTGACACTCCGGGAGCCTTTCCGGGAATTGAGGCTGAGGAACACGGACAGTCTGAGGCAATAGCGAGAAACCTTCTTGAGATGTCAAAGTTGAGAGTTCCCGTAGTGAGCGTCGTCATCGGGGAAGGAGGAAGCGGCGGAGCTCTCGCAATAAGCGTTGCAAACAGACTCCTGATGTTTGAAAACTCGGTCTATTCAGTAATATCGCCCGAAGGTTGTGCAGCCATACTGTGGCAGTCTCAGGAGAAGGTCGAGGAGGCAGCAAAGGCCTTAAAGTTAACGGCAAGGGAGCTCCTAAACTTGGGAATAATTGACGAGATAATCCCGGAACCCTTAGAGGGAGCCCACAGGGACTGGGAGGCCACATTTGAAAACTTTAAGACTTACGTGAAAAAGCACTTGAGGGAGCTCCAAAAACTGTCACCGGAAGAGCTCGTTGAACAGAGATATCAAAAGTTCAGGAAGATTGGAGAGTTTAAGGGGTAGAACTATCTACCCCAAACTCTCTTTAACAAAAGAGCCACCAAATCCTCGGGACTCCTCTCCTGAATGAGCTCTTTTGCAAGCTTCCTGAATCTTTCAGGAACGCTATCAACCGATTCAGAAAGGAGGGATTCCTTAATCTCCTTAATGTCGTTAACCCTAAACCTCTCAGGCCTTATCCCCTTGAGCCCCTTAATTCTGTACATTCTCCTTTTTTCAGGCTCGGCAACGAGGCTTATTGCAAGGCCTTCCCTTCCGGCCCTTCCCGTTCTACCTATCCTGTGAACGTAGCTTTCGGGGTTCTCGGGAAGCTCGTAGTTTACAACGAGGCCGACGTCTTTTATGTCAATTCCCCTTGCAGCAACATCGGTTGCAACCAAGACCTTAACCTTCCCCTCCCTAAAGGCCCTCATAACGTTCTCCCTCTGCCTCTGGGAGAGGTCTCCGTGGATGGCCCTTGCGTTTATTCCCCTTCTCTGGAGCTCCCTCTCAACATCGGCAGCGTCCCTCTTCGTCTTTACGAAAACGATGGTTGAAGTCCCCTCGTTTTCCCTCAATATCCTCTCAAGGGCCCTTAACCTATCCTCACTCCTGACGAGGAGAATTCTCTGCTTAACCTTTGGAGTTATCAGTTCCCTGCTTACCTTTACAAACTTATAGCCGGGCCTCAAGTAGTTATCAATGAGCTTTCTAATCTCGTAAGGCATCGTTGCAGAAAAGAGCATCGTCTGTTTCTCAGAGGGCGTCTTTGAGAGAATTTCCTCAATGTCCTCTATAAACCCCATGTCAAGCATCTGGTCTGCCTCGTCAAGGACGGCATACCTGACCCTGTCAAGCCTCAAAACTCCCCTGTTTATCAAGTCCTTAATCCTTCCCGGCGTTCCAACGATGACCTGTTTCCTTCCCCCCTTCAAAACCTTCACCTGTCTCTCTATTGAGACGCCACCGTATATGGGGTAGGCCGAAATCCCCTTATTCTTACCGATGAGGGAAATCTCATGGGCCACCTGAATTGCAAGCTCCCTCGTCGGAGTCAAAACGATTGCTTTAACGCCCCTCTCCCTCGGACTTATTCCGCTGACAATTGGTATTCCAAAGGCTGCGGTCTTTCCCGTTCCCGTTTGTGCCTGACCTACAATGTCGTAACCCTGAAGGGCCAACGGAATGGCATCCCTCTGAATGGGGGTCGGTTCCTCAAATCCCATCTCCTCAAGTGACTTTTGAATCCTCTCATCCAAATCCTTAAAACTAAAAGCCATTTTTCTCTCCCTAAATAAAAATTGCCACGGAAACCGCCGCCGTTTCAGACGGAAACCGTGGCAATCTATTTTAGTTTAAATTTCGTCTAAAGTTAAAGTCTCTCTACATCTACGGCTTTAAGGCCTTTATCGCTCTCGGTAACGTTAAATGAAACCCTCTCTCCTTCCTCTAAGGTCCTGAAACCGTTACCGTTAATGCCGGTGTAGTGGA
>CAZEDJ010000104.1:0-3825 GCA_964511045.1 uncultured bacterium | reverse complement strand
ACCTTGCCCAAAAGTTCGGCATAAAGGAAGGAGTTTTGATAACGAAGGTTATGCCCGACTCTCCGGCGAAAAAAGCCGGGCTTAAAAGTGGCGATATAATCGTTGAGTACAACGGAGAGAAGGTTAAAAACGTTGCAGACCTGCAGTTAAAGGTTATCAATACACCTCCCGGAGAGGTCGTTCCCGTAAAGGTCATAAGGGACGGAAAGGAAGTCGTAATTAGGGTAAAAATCGGTCAAATGCCGGGAGCCAAGAACCTTGCCTCTGCTGACCTGATGTCTAAATTTGGTCTTTCCGTCCAGAAGCTCACCCCCGAGCTTAGGAAGAAGTTGGGAATTCCCCACTGGGTGAAACACGGCCTCCTGGTTACTGCAGTAAAACCGGGCTCTCCGGCCGACGATGCTGGACTGAGGGAAGGAGACATAATTGTGGAAGCAGGAATTACTCCGAGGAATTTGAGACCTGTGAAGAAGGTTAATGATTTGGTGAAGGCAATTAAGCAGTCAGGAGATTCCGGGGTTCTCCTGAAAGTTGTTAGGGGTGAAGGTGTTGTCTATGTAGTTCTAAAACCAGAGGAGTAGTTGAGGGAGAGAGGAATGGTAGAGAGGGATTTTTACTTTGATGATGAGGAAAATGTAGGATTTGGGGAGCTTGACTCTCCCGCTGAAGGGGAAGAGGGTTTAAATCTCTTTGATGAGACTTTAAATCAGGAAATTGACCCGACATTGATAGAGAGTTTTGTTCCCGATAAGGATTCCCTTGATGCCTTTTTAAAGGCAATTTCAAAGATTCCCCTCCTTTCGCGGGAGGAGGAGATTGAGCTTGCAAAGAGGGCAAAGGAAGGAGATAGAGAGGCCTTAAAGAAGTTGGTTGAGTCCAACCTCCGGTTTGTCGTCAGCGTTGCTAAGAAGTACTTGGGCTGCGGTCTTCCCCTTCACGACCTAATAGCCGAGGGAATCTTGGGGCTGATTGAAGCTGCAAGGAGGTTTGATCCCGACAAGGGAGTGAAGTTTATCTCCTATGCGGTTTGGTGGATCAGGCAGTCCATCATGCAGGCACTTGCCCAGCAAACCGGAGCCGTGAAAATTCCCGTAAAGCAGGCCGTTTTGGTCAATAAGATTACAAGAGCTTACGGGGAGCTCCTAAAGAAGTTGGGAAGGGAACCGACTACGGAGGAGATAGCCCAGTACGTCGGAATGGAACCTAAGGAGGTTGAGAGGCTCCTTTCAATTTGTCAGGTTCCCCTTTCCCTTGATACTCCAATAGGTGATGAGGAAGACACGACCTTTAAGGACTTTTTAAAGGGAGAGGGAACTGCAGAGGTTGAGGAAAGGGTTGTTAAGGAGGAGCTCAAACAGAGCATTCAGGAAATGCTCGAACAGTTAACTCCTCAGGAAAAGAGAATAATAATTATGAGGTTTGGCCTTGACGGAAGTGAACCTAAAACTCTCAGGGAGATTGGTGAGAAGCTCGGAATCAGTAGGGAGAGGGTGAGGCAGCTTGAGACGAGGGCCAAGAAAAAGATGAAGGAGTATGCTTTAAGGAAGAAGCTCAACGTGTTTTTGAATTAGAGTTCAAACTGCCCTTTTGGGGCAGTTTTTCTTCCCTTTTAAGTTCTATCTTCTTTTCTCCCTCCTCTTTCGGCACTGCAACTTTTATGTATATTTCAACTCTCCTGTTCCTTGCCTGGAGAATCGGATTGTTCCACGTGTAAAGCGGTCTTACAGCGTCATATCCCACGGCCTCAAGTTTTGAAGGGTCAACTCCCTTCTTTGCTAAGTACTTTACAACTGCAGTCGCCCTTCTTATTGATAGGTCCCAACTGTCCTGAACGTTCGGGATTTCGGCGGTAGGTTCATCCATGCTCGTATGACCTTCAACGACTATGGAGTAATTTCCCGGAAGGCTTTTTATTATTTTCGCTAACTCGTTAAGCGATTCTTTAGCTTCCTTTGTTAGTTTTAGTGAATTTTTCTCAAATAGAATTTTGTTAAACAGCCTTACCATGACGTAGTTGTCTGTGACAACTATTTGATATCCGGATATCGGGAGTATTCTCTTTAAAATCTTCCTGATTTTCTTCGCTAAATCTGTAGTGTAAATCTGTATCGGTTTTACTATTGAAATCTGCTGGAACGACTTTGCCTTTTCTCCCTGAAAGTAAGAGAGGAATTTCATTGCCTTTGTAATGTCTAACGTTGACATTGAGTAGAGGAGAATGAAGAAAGTTAAGAGCAGTGACATCAGGTCACTAAAACTGGTGAGCCAAGCCGGTGCTGTTTTACACTCTTCCTTCTTTCTCCTTGCCATCTTTCTCCTTACATTGGGAGGTGAATTACAATCTCAATTCTCCTGTTCTTTGCCCTCCCCTCCGCAGTTGTGTTCGGAGCTATGGGTCTGTAAGGACCACAGCCGGCAGCTGAGAGTTTCTTAGGGTCGTATCCACACTGTATAAAGAGCCTCAAAACGGCGGTGGCTCTGGCCGCAGAGAGCTCCCAGTTTGAGGGAAATCTCTTACTTTTGATTGGCGTGTTGTCCGTGTGTCCCTCAATCGTTATTGGAAGGTCTAATTCTTTGAGTTTTTTGCAGAGCTCCATAATTATCGGAATTGCCTGGGGGTATGGCCTATCATCACCGGGAGGAAACAGCTTGTCTGTGTTTATCCTCAATCTGATACTCGTTCCAAACTTAGCCACTTCCGATTTGACTCCCAACCTCTTCAGCATCTCCCTAATTTCGGATAGTTTACTCTCTATTTCCTTTCTACTCCTCACTTTGGGATACATGCCGGGAAACTGAATTGGAATTCTCCTTCCCTGAATGGCCTTTTCCTCATAAATGACGTAGTGTCCCCCGAAGGCCTCTATTATTCCCTTTAAAACCTGATAGAACTTTTCGAGGGAGATTGTTGACATTGAGTAGAGGAGAATAAAGAAGGTGAGAAGGAGGGACATTAAGTCTCCGAAACTGGTGAGCCAGGCAGGAGGAGCCTTACACTCCTCCTTCTTCTTCCTTGCCATTTACTCCTCTTTTATCTCTACGCCAAATAGTCCTGCCAACTTTTGCCTTAGAATATTTGGGTTTATTCCCTTTTCTATTGCCTCGGCTGTTAGTAGGTAGGCTTCAAGAAATAGGAGTTTGAGGTCTTTGTAGTACTTGAGTTTCTTTGATACTGGAATACAGAGGGTGTTTGCAAGTATGGCTCCATAGAGGGTAGTAATCATTGCAACGGCCATACCGGGACCGAGTGCCGATGGGTCCGAAAGGTTTTGAAGCATCTGAATTAACCCTATGAGGGTTCCTATCATTCCGAAGGCTGGAAAGAGGTCTCCCAAACTCTCCCAAACTGCTACTTCGGTTGAGAGTTTCTGTTCTACTTGAGCCATGGAGCTCTCGGCAGTACTCTTTATCTCCTCTATCTCAAGGCCGTCTATCAGCATTCTCATTATGTTTCCCAAAAAGGGGTCCTTTGCGTAGAACTGGTCAATGTCGGATTCAAGGGCGAGAATTCCCTCCTTTCTTGCCTTTTTCGCAATTTCCGTTAGAAAGTCTACCGTTTCTATCGGGTCTCCCACCTCGGGTTTTATTGCCTTCAGTAAGGCTTTGAGGCCGCCAATGAATTCCCCCAACGGAAAACCTGCCAGTCCGGCCGCCAATCCGCCGCCGACGGTTATGAGAAGGGAGGGAATGTTGATAAATGCCCCGGGACTTCCGCCTATTACGATTGAAACGATTATCAGCAGGTATGCAGCACCTATACCGATTAGAGTGGCTATGTCCATCCTACCGTCCTTTAAGGAATACTGCTATATATGATTTTCGGTT
>CAZEDJ010000103.1:0-3863 GCA_964511045.1 uncultured bacterium | reverse complement strand
CCCGTATTCTTCTGTCTGCCTATAAATATAAACGCGCACAAAATTTGTGCAACTTAGGTGATGAGGTTCGCTTTCAGTGGGAAAAAACAGCGGACTTTGCGGTTTTTGAAGGTTTTTATCGGCGGGACTTTCTTCTTGCATATTTCCTCTGAAAACTTGCACCTCGGGTGAAAGGGGCATCCGGGAGGGCGGTTGGTGGGTTCGGGAACGTTTCCAGGAATTGACGGGAGCTCCCCCTTGTTTTTTACTTTTCCAAGTTTTGGGGAGCTCTCTATGAGTCCTTTCGTGTAGGGGTGAAGGGGAGCTCTGAAGATTTCCCTCGTCTCCCCCTCCTCCACCGTAAATCCGGAGTAGATAACGAAGGTTTTGTCCGAAAACTCCTCCACTACTCCCATGTCGTGGGTTATGAGGATTATGCCGATTTTTCTCTCCTCTGAGAGCTCCCTCAAAAGCGAGAGGATTTCCCTCTGGACTGTAACGTCAAGCGCCGTTGTCGGTTCATCTGCAATGAGGAATCGGGGTTCACACGCAAGTGCCATTGCAATTGCAACTCTCTGTTTTAGTCCTCCCGATAGGTGGTGGGGGAAGGAGTCTATTCTCTCCTCTGCCATCGGAATTTTTACGAGTTTAAGGAGCTCTAAGACCCTCTTTCTCAGCTCTTCCTTGGTTCCCCTGAATCCGTGGTATATGAGGGCTTCTCCTATCTGTTCTCCTACCGTCATTAAGGGGTTGAGGGAGGATGACGGGTCTTGAAAGACGATTGATACCTCCTTCCATCTGAACCTTCGGAGCTCCTCTCCCTCAAGTTTTAAAACCTCCTTACCGTTAACCTCTATTTTCCCGTTTACCTTTAAGTTCTCCGGAAGGAGTTTTAGAACGGAGAGGGCGGCAATTGACTTTCCGCTTCCGCTTTCACCGACGAGTGCTATTCTCTCTCCCTCTTTGCAGTGGAAACTGACGTCAACGATTAACTCTGCATTTTCAGACTTAACGGAGAGGTTTGACACCGTTAGAGGCATCTTACCTCTATCCAGTAGGAGTTTTCGCTGAAAATGTCCGGTTCAAAGTAGAGCTCCCTGCACTCTATCCTCTTTCCCTGTCTCTCCTTTGAGAAGATGTAGTGGGATATTGCTTTCGGAAGGGTTCCTAAGAACTTTCCGTCCTCGGTCTGCAGGATGAAGGTTTTTGGGTAGTAGGGGTTGAGAGGCTCTCCCTTTATGGAGATGGAAATCTCCTCCTTTATCGCCCTCTCCCAGTTCGGCCTGTAGATTCTCTTTGTGATTACCGGCGTGTAGTAGGTGTTGAGGGATGCTAAGAGGTGGTGGTGGTTCTCGTAGCCTTTCTTACCTATTAAGAAGTTGAGGGGTTCTCTCAGGGCGTTTTCAATCAGTGCAACTGTCCCGATTAACGGCCACAGTTTCCTGCTCTCAATTGCCTCTACAATTTCGTCTGCCTTTGCTTTAAAGAGACTCCTGTTCTTCCTCCACAGGCTTCCCATTTTCCCTTTGAGGGTTTCGTAATTTTCAATGTTAAACTCAAAGTTTCTCAAAAGCTTAACGAGCTCGGAAAACTCTGACTTAATCTTTTTTCTGTATAGGAGCCTGGTTAAGAGCCACCTCTTGTTTATCTTCTTGTTTATCTTCTCGGCCATTTCGTTATCTATGAACCAGTTTAGATAGATGGTTCCCCTGTTTAGCTCCTTTTCAAGTGTTGAATCAATGTGGGGTTTGAAGAAGTCGTTTTTCAGGACGTCCTTTAGGAGCTCCAAAAGGGCATTTTTAATCAGTAGCTTTGCCTTTTTAAACTTTTCTTCTATTTCCTCTTCCTTCAGGATAACCTCAACCTTTAAGTCGGCTCCGCTCAACTCCTCTGTAACTTTCGGAATTACGAGAATTCCCCTCCTGTCGGTTATCTCTGCATTTGAGTAGGCCACGTAGGTCGGGAATTGGTACTCTAAACTCTGGGCTATGTACTCCAACAGGGAAGTAACTGCTGAGGAGAGGGAAGGGTTTTTAATTTGAAACAGCTTTTCCACCGAAATTTTTTCGTTTTCTCCCCTTCTTCCTTCAATTTGGGGATTTATCAGTTTGAGCTTTTTAAACTTTTCCCAAATGGAGAGGTCTATATCTGAGTCAACCAACTTTAGGTTTGTTATTTCGTCCTCCTTTAGGTATTTCCTTGCAGAGTCCCTTATTCTCTTTGCCTTTATGAAGTTTGAAATCTCCTTTTTGGAGAGCTCCCAGAGTCTTTCAGAAACTGACGTTACTTCTCCGTCCAAAGGCCAAAAGAAATTTTCCCTTGCCTCCCTCAAAAACTGGTAAGAGAAGAGCCTTCCGAAATCAGATTTAATCAGCTGAAAGTCTGTGACTTGAGCGTTTTCCTCTGAAAGGATGAGAAGTGAGGGGGAGTTTGGAAATTCCCTCCTGAAGACGAGGGTCTTTTCTGCTACGTACCTTTTTGTTATCAGTTCAAAGGGAAGGGCGGAGAAGAGGAGGAGGAGTGTCTCATTTTTGCCTGCAAAGTTTTCCGTTTTTATCGGAACGGAGAGCTTGTTTGATAGGTACATTGCAAAGGGGAGGGAGAAGGGGTCTCCGGGGTAGATGCCGTGGAGCTCCACGCCGAGTTTCTTTAGCCTCTCAATGAAAAAGTCAAGGGCATCTATGAGAGTCTCCTGTTTTACCTCTTTACACTCAAACAGGAGCGATGTGTTTAGGTGTTTAACTTTCATCTTCTCTTAAAACCTCTTTAAGAATGGCGATTCCGTAGTCTATCTCCTCCTCGGTTATTACGAGGGGAGGGACAAACCTTAAAACGTTTCCTGCCGTACAGTTAATAATAAGTCCCTTTTTTAAGGCTGACACGACTACATCATTGCAGGGCTTTGAAAGGAGAACTCCAATCATAAGACCAAGTCCCCGAACTTCCTCTATTAACTCCGGAAATTCCTCTTTTAGCTCTTTGAGTTTTCCCTTTAGGTAGTTTCCCTTCTCCCTTACTCTCTCTAAAAAGCCCTCCTTTGTTACCTCTTTCATAACCTCAACTCCCGCCCTCGTTGAGAGGAAGTTTCCTCCAAAGGTTGACGCGTGGAGCCCCGGCTTTAAAACGTTTGAGGCCTTTCCCTTTGTAACTATTGCTCCGATTGGAACTCCGTTTCCGAGTGCCTTTGCAAGTGTCATCACATCGGGCTCAACGCCGTAGTTTTCGTAGGCAAAGAGGGTTCCCGTTCTCCCTATTCCCGTTTGGACTTCGTCAAATATGAGGAGGGCGTCGTATCGGTTTGAGAGCTCCCTCAGGCCTTTTAAGAACTCCTTGTCTGCAGGGACTACTCCTCCCTCCCCTTGAACGGGCTCTACGATTATTCCGGCCGTCCTTTCAGAGATGACCTTCTCAACCGAGGAGAGGTCGTTGAACTCTGCAAACTTAACTCCGGGAATCATGGGGCCGAAGCCTTCGCTGTACTTCCCCTGTCCGGTAACGGTTACGGCAGCCATAGTCCTTCCGTGAAAGGAGTTCTTGAAGGCTATGATTTCGTACTTTTCGGGGTTCTTCTCGGTTCCGTACCTCCTTGCCAGTTTCAGAGCTCCCTCGTTTGCCTCTGCCCCAGAGTTGCAGAAGAAGACCTTATCCCCGAAGGAGTTTTTACAGATTAACTCGGCTAACTCTGCTTGTGGCTTTATGTGGAAAAGGTTTGAGGTGTGGATTAGAGTCCTTGCCTGCTCGCATATTGCCTCTGAAACCCTCGGGTGGCAGTGTCCCAAGTTGCAGACGGCAATTCCTGCCAACATGTCCAAGTATTTCCTTCCCTCCTCGTCATAGAGCCAACAGCCCTCTCCCCTAACAAACGAAACGGGAAACCTGTTGTA
>CAZEDJ010000102.1:0-3997 GCA_964511045.1 uncultured bacterium | reverse complement strand
CCACATTTATAACTCTCTCATTTTCTCAATTAATCTTTCAAAGCTTTCCATCGTATTTTGAATGTACTTCTCAAACTTTTCAAAATCATCCTTAGTTAATTTTCTACTCTTAGCACTTTCTATCAACTCTTTAGCGGAATTGAAAACATTCAATAAATTACCCTCTAAAGTACTCACAAATTCAGAAATTTCTATCTTTTTCATACTCTTAAGCTTAGTATCAAGCCACTTCTTTATGGGAGATTGCTCAAAATCCAGAAGATAGGGATTTTCTAACGCGTTTGGAATTTTAGAAAGCCAGTCTGAGAAGAGCTCCATACCCTCTACAACTACAGAGAGTTTTCCTATGTTGAAGTAGGATATATTGTCGTGAACAGTTTTAACAGAGGACCTTGTTTTCAAAATCCTATTCTGAAGGCTCCTAAATATCTCCTGGAAACCACTAATTTCCGTATTTATCATAGATATGTTTTCCCTTACAGTATCAAGGGCATTAACCTGCTGATTTATGGAGAATAAAACGTTATTCGTAACCTCAATGAGAGATTCAACGGATTCCCGAATTTCCCTCAAGACAGTTTCCGTTTTGGCCATTTCAGATTTAACATTTATTGCCTCAGAAGCCCTCTCCTCAAGGTCTTTTGAGAAAGACTCTATTAGCGAGATTATCATTCCAACGATGTTTCCAATCTCCTCGGCCGAAGATACGGTCCTTGAAGCTAACTTCCTTACCTCCTCTGCAACAACGGCGAATCCCCTTCCAGCTTCACCAGCCCTTGCAGCTTCTATTGCCGCATTTAAGGCAAGAAGGTTTGTCTGGTCGGCTATTCCCTTTATTGTCTCAACTACGTTCTGAATCTTTATGGAGCTCTCCTGAAGCTCTGAAATCTTTTCCTTCAGCTCTATCACTTTGTCAGCAAGGGACTGAACATCGTTAACAGAACGGGAAACAATCTCAACACCCTTTTCCGTTTCCTCATCAACTCTCTTAACTTCCTCAGACGAAGTATTGATTAACTTATTAACCTCAGAGATGGAATTGGCCAAAACTTCGGAGGATATGGAGAGCTCCAAAAACTTCTCCTTCACATCCTTGTTTTTTAAATCGGTATTAAAGAGCTCCGCAACGAGCAAACTCGCCTCGTTTGATACCTTAGCAGATAAAATCTCCAACTCCTTAAATGTTTCCCTTATCCACGATAAAAACTTGTTAAATTCCTCGGCCAATTCCCCAAGCTCATCCCTCTTCTTAACAGAAAGGCTCTTTGTCAAATCTCCCTTTTCAATTTCTCTCATAGTCTTAACCATCTCGTTAAGCGGAGCAACGATAGCCCTATACGTGCTCAGTGCACCTATGCCTATGATAATCAAACTAAACAGAGGAATAATCCTCACTATGTTAGACGCCGAGGAGAGAACATCTTCAGCTTTCATTTCCGTTTGAGATTCTATTCTTGACAGCTCCTCCTCAGTCAGAGAGATACTCTTTACTAAAGACTCTAAAGAAGAACCATTTGAAATCTTTGAAAGGAGAGAAACAAGGGTTGTATAGGTAGTTGTGGCTTCAGGAAAGGATATCTCCGATAAACTATCAGCACTACTTTCCAAGAGCTTTACCGCTTTCTCCTTCTCCCCTTTTAACAGGAAAATCTCCACTTTCGGTAGCGTCTTCTCAACCTCCTCCACAACCTCTGCAAACCTGTTCAGCTCCCTATACTTTTCAATCTTGTGGTATGCAAATTCGGTAAGAAATAAGATGATTAATACCTCAATTACGAGGGAAACCATTAACTTTGTCTTTATCTTCATCTAACCGCCCTCTACAAAATTTTTATTAATTATCGCCCGAAACTTCGTATAATTCAACAGCTCTTCAAGGAGGCAACTTTGGGTAGGCAGTTTAAGCTGAAAATTGAGAAGTTGGTATACGGCGGAAGGGGACTTGGGAGGGTAAACGGGAGGGCTGTATTCGTTCCATTTACGGCTCCCGGAGATGTTGTCTTAGTTGAGGAAAAGAGCAGAAAGAGCGGATACAGCGAAGCCGAAGTGGTAAGGTTCTTAGAGGAAAGCCCAATCAGAATAAAGCCTAAGTGTCCCTACTTTGGAAAGTGCGGAGGTTGTGACTGGCAACACATTCCATATGAAGAGCAGGTTAAGTTCAAGAGGGCAATTTTAGAGGAAAACCTCCAAAAGATAGGGAAAATCAGGAAACCCAACATTGACGAGGTAATTCCCTCTCCCTCTCCGTGGAACTACAGAAACAGAGCCCAAATAAAGGTCAGAAGGGGCAAACTGGGCTTTTTTGAGAAGAATTCCCACCGCGTCGTTGAGATTGATAGGTGCCCCCTCTTAAAAAGCGATATTGAAGGGATATTTCCGAGGCTTAAACTTTTGTTGAGGGAGCTCCCAAAGGAACCTTCAGAATTTCACGTTTACTCATCAGAAAAAAATGAAGTTCTTCTAAAAATTGCATTTTCTGGAAGGTTTAAGAGGTTTGAAATTCCCCTTGAAAGAATCAGGGAAATTCTCCAGGTCAATCTCGTCGGTTACGGGATATACAGACAGACCAACGGCTTACTGGAGAGAATAAGGTTCTTCGGAAGGGACTTTACATACGAGAAGGTCGAAAAGTTTAAATTCAGAGTCAGTGCCGACTCATTCTTTCAGGTAAACAGATTCCAGGTCAAAAACCTCATAGAGAAAGTTTCAAGGGTAGCAGCCGAATATCAGTACATGCTTGCCGGAGACCTATACTGTGGAGTTGGAACACTAACAATTCCCGTTGGAAGGTACGTCCACAGGGCATTCGGCATAGAGGCAAACTTCTCGGCCGTCAGCGACGCCCTCTACAACAGGGACATAAACGGCCTCAGGAACATAACCTTTTATTGTAGGGAAACGGAAGAGGGACTTGAGATTATTAAGGAACACAACCCCGACCTCTTAATCATTGACCCCCCGAGGAGCGGACTCAACGAGAGAATAATAAGGGAAATCTCAAAGCTCAGCAGAATTAAGAAAATCGTTTACGTCTCCTGCAATCCCTCAACTTTAGCAAGGGACATAGCCACTTTCCACAGGTTTGGAATCAACATGGAAAGGGCAAAACTGATAGACATGTTTCCACAAACCTACCACATAGAGACCGTAGCCATTTTGAGGAAGGTGAGGCAATGCTAAAAGTAAATCTATTCGGAGTAGAGTTTGAAAACCCAGTATGGACAGCCTCCGGAACATTCGGCTTTGGAATTGAATATTCACCCTACATTGACCTCAACAAAGTCGGAGCCGTATGTGTAAAGGGACTCTCCTTAGAGCCGAGGGAGGGAAATGAACCCCCGAGAATATGGGAAACTCCCTGCGGAATGTTAAATGCAATAGGACTGCAAAATCCGGGAGTGGAACACTTTATAGAGAAAATCGTTCCAGAACTTAAAAATTTCAAGTGCCGAGTAATTGCAAACATATACGGCTCAACCGTTGAGGAGTACGTTGAGGTTGCAAAGAGGCTCAGCGGAGTTGAGGGAGTTGATGCCATAGAACTCAACATATCGTGTCCCAACGTCAAAAGGGGAGGGCTTGCCTTTGGGGTTGACCCCCTTGAAGCTGCAAGGTTAACAGAAATGGTTAAGAAAGCAGCGGATAAACCCGTTATAGTAAAGCTCTCCCCAAACGTTACAGACATCGTTGAAATAGCAAAGGCCATAGAATCGGCGGGAGCCGATGCCCTCTCGGCAATTAATACTCTACTCGGAATGGCCATAGACATCTATAAGAGGAAACCTAAACTGAAGAACAAATTTGGAGGATTGTCCGGACCGGCAATAAAACCGGTTGCATTGAGAATGGTCTATCAGGTATCAAGGGCGGTTAAGATTCCCGTCATAGGAATCGGCGGAATTTCAAACTGGCAGGATGCAGTGGAATTCTTCTTAGCAGGAGCCTCAGCCGTTCAAGTTGGAACGGCAAACTTTTTTAACCCAAAAGCAGTTGAGGA
>CAZEDJ010000101.1:0-4000 GCA_964511045.1 uncultured bacterium | reverse complement strand
TGAGAATAAATTGAAGCGAAATTTGCCGGAGACTCGCGATGAAAATAGTCGGTCACATCCCCGGAAGGGAGATTCTAAAGGGAACAGAGGCTCTCAAAAGCGTCATTGACTTAATGATAGGAGCAGAGCTCCAGCTATCCCAGGAAGTTTTGGACGAATTTACATTGAAAGAGTTTGGAAAGCTTAAAAGACTAATCGGAAGGAGACCCGTTACAGTACACGCCCCGTTCTTGGACCTAAATCCGGGAGCTCTCGACAAATACGTTTTAAAAGCTACGAGAGACAGGTTCTTTGAAACCGTTGTTGCATCAAAGGTTTTAGATGCCGAAGTTATCGTATTTCATACGGGATACCATCCCCAAAAGGTAAAGCCCTTCTACGATAGATGGCTAAGCAGAGCTCTCTCAACCTTTGAGGAGGTCTTAAAAATTTGGAGCGGTAGGATTGCACTTGAAAATGTCTTTGACGAAACTCCCGAAAACCTGAGGAATTTCTTGGATAAATTACCGGAGAGGGCAGGAGTTTGCCTCGATGTGGGACACCTCAACCTCTTTTCAAAGGTTCCCATCTCTGAGTGGTTTGAAGTTTTAGGGGAGAGGATATACGAGCTCCACATTCACGACAACACCGGAGAGTCCGACGACCACCTGCCAATCGGCAGCGGAAACGTTGACTTTAATGAAGTCCTGAGGGGAATATCAAAACTCAAAACGGAATATATTTTAAACCTTGAAAACAAATCGGTAGAGGGAATTAGAGAGAGCTTAGAAACTTTGAGGAGGAATCCCTTATGGAGAGAGATATCGTCATCTACCCAAACCAAATCCTGAAAACGAGGGCCGAGGAGGTCAAGGAGTTTAACGAGGAGCTCCAAAGACTCGTAGAGGACATGACCGAGACGATGTACAGGAGAAAGGGAGTAGGGCTTGCCGCAAATCAGGTGGGTGTTCTAAAGAGAGTTTTAATAATTGACGTCAACTCCGGAACCGAGAAGCAGGGAAAGGAGAGGTTGGTCTTAATAAATCCGGAAATCGTCAGCAAGGAGGGAGAAGTCATAAAGGAGGAGGGATGCCTCTCCCTTCCGGGACTTTACAAAAAGGTAAAGAGGGCGGCCTACGTTAAGGTAAGGGCACAGAACGTTAACGGAGAGGAAATTGAAGTTGAGGGAGAAGGGCTCCTTGCAAGGGCTCTCCAGCACGAAATAGACCACTTAGACGGAATAGTCTTTATAGACAGGCTCTCACCCCTTCAGAGGAGGTTGGCACTTGAGAAGTACAAGAAGCTAAAGAGGGACTATGAGAGGAAATTGGCAAGAAAGGGTTAGAGGAGGAGGGAAATGAGGTTACTAAAGTCTAAGGAGATGGCTGAGATAGACAGGGAGGCAATAGAGACCTTAGGCATCCCCGGAGTGGTTTTAATGGAAAACGCCTCAAGGGGAGTTGCCGAGGTAATTTACAGATACACAGATGGGAGCTCCGTTTTGGTCATATGCGGAAGGGGAAACAACGGAGGTGACGGAATCGCCGCGGCAAGGCACCTCTACAACTTGGGCTACGACGTTGAAGTCGTTTTAACGGCAAACCCCGAAAAACTAAAGGGGGATGCGCGGAAAAACTACGACGTCCTTTCAAAGCTCCCCGTTCCCGTCCACGTCATTGAGAGTGAAGAGAGACTCTTAGAGCTCTACCCGCTGATTAAGGAGAGCTCCGTAATAGTTGACGCCCTCTTTGGAACGGGACTCAACAAACCCCTTGAAGGTTTTTACAAGGACGTAGTTGAGCTGATAAACGACTCAAACAGAACTGTTGTCTCTGTTGACATACCTTCGGGGCTTTCCGGAGACACTGGAGAGGTCATCGGCCCCCACGTAAGGGCAGACATCACCGTAACGTTTGCCTTTCCCAAAATAGCCCACGTGATGCCCCCCGCATGTTACAGCACGGGCAAACTTTTTGTCGTTGACATATCAATACCGGAGGACATTCCGTTTCTGTTAGGTCCCCAGAGGTTCATTTTAACACTTGACGAGGTGGCACTTACGCTTCCCGAAAGGGAGATAATGAGCCACAAGTACACGTACGGCCACGTTGCGGTGATAGGAGGTTCTATCGGAAAGACGGGAGCTCCTTCAATGGCAGCAGAGGCCGTTTTGAGAACTGGTGGAGGACTATCAACGGTCATAGTTCCTAAGTCACTCAATCAAATCTTTGAAACAAAGCTAACTGAAGTCATGTCAATCCCCGTTAACGACGACGGAAAGGGGTACTTTGGAATAGAGAACTTAAATTCGGTCTTAGAGATTATTGAGAGAGGAAAATTTTCGGCCGTCGTCATCGGACCGGGACTCGGAAACAACCCCGAAACTTACGAGTTTGTCAGGGAATTTGTTAAGGAGTGTAAACTCCCGATGGTCATAGATGCAGACGGCATAAATGCCCTATCCGAATCACCAGAGGTTTTAAAACTGAAGGAAAACCCCGTAATCATCACTCCACACATAGGGGAATTCTCAAGAATTTCCAAGCTTTCAAAGGAGGAGATACTAAAGGAACCCTTTAAATCGGCAGAGGAGTTTTCAAAGAAGTTCAGCACAACCGTAGTCCTAAAAAGCGGAAGGACGGTCGTCTCAACCCCAAACGGAAAAACCTACGTCAACGTCATTGGAAACCCTGGAATGGCAACAGCCGGAACGGGAGATGTCCTTTCAGGGGTTATCGGAGCTCTCCTCGGAATGGGAATAGACGAGGAGGATTCGGCAAAGTTCGGAGTCTTCCTCCACTCACTCTCCGGGGACTTGGCAGCAGAGGAGCTAACCGAGGAGTCACTGAAGGCCTGCGACCTAATTGACTACCTCCCGAAGGCGATGAAGAGAATCAAAGAACTTGAGAGAAGGGCTGAAAAGCACGTTTCTCCCTTTGTAACGAGCTTGAGAGAGATTGTAGGTGTATAGGAAACTCTGGGGAGCTCTCTTAATTCTCATCGGAATAATCACAATCGGCTACTTCGGAGTCTCCCTCCTCTCTTCCCTTTCCGGTGACTTCTACCTCAACAATCCCCTCTTTCACCTAATAATGGCCTTAATATTCCTGATAATAACCGTCCTCTTTGTCCTCTTCATAAGAAACCTCGCACTCTTTTTCCTCCCCCACTTCAGAACGAACTTGAGAACGAAGATATTTACAGCCTTCTTACTATTAGTTTTAGGGCCAGCTCTCTTTTCCATCTTCATAGCATCAGGAATAATAAATCAGGGGCTTGATAGGCTCCTGAGAATTCAGATAAAGAGAATCGTCTCAACGTCCCACGAGACAACAAACGAATTCCTAAAGTTCATTGAGGAAGACCTAAGGAGAAAGGCTAAACAGCTCTCCTACAAAAAGGTCTATCCCTACACCTTAAAGGCCTACGGAGTTGACGGATTTTACAGGGAAAACGGAAAGAGAAAGTTAAAATTGGGGGACTTTCCCCTTTCTGAGGAAGAAATCAATAAGATAGAGAAGCTAAAGGAGTACGCTTACTTAGATAGAAATCACAGGGAGATTATCTACTGCTTAAAAGAGGGGAGCTCATTCGTCTGCCTCTCAAAACGGCTACCACGAGAACTTGCGGAAAACATACTCAAAATAGAGGAGCTCCACTCAAACTATGAAACGCTAACAACCTACAAAAGGCCCATAAAGGTAATCTACACTGTAACTTTTGGAGTTATGGGAATTGCTGTTCTGTTTGGAGCTCTGTGGTTTGCAAGGTACTTTGAGAGGAGAATCTCCGTCCCGATAGACGCACTGTACAGGGCAACGGAGAAAATCTCCGAAGGCAACTTAAACGTCAAAATCCCCGAGGAGGAAGCAACCGACGAGCTCAAGCACGTAATTTTGGCCTTCAACTCAATGGTTGAACAGCTGAGGACCCTAAAGAAAAACCTTGAGGAAAACAGAAAGTACCTTGAGGAGGTCTTAAACGCAATATCACCGGCAATAATAACCTTTGACTTTTCGGG
>CAZEDJ010000100.1:0-4025 GCA_964511045.1 uncultured bacterium | reverse complement strand
ACCACCCGTACAGGGAGGTGAGACACCAGAGAATCAGATACACCCACAGCCTTGAGAACTTTAAGAAAATCGCAAAGGCAAGGACTTTCTGCTTTTACGAGGAAGTTGAAGCCCTTAGGTCTTCAGGCCTTGCAAAGGGTGGAAGCCTTGACAACGCAATAGTTATCGACAGAAACGGAATCCTCAACGAGGGGGGACTGAGAATAGAAAACGAATTTGTAGCCCACAAAACCCTTGACCTGATAGGTGACCTCTACATCCTCGGATACCAGCTCCTTGCCAACATAACGGCCTTTAAAACAGGGCACGCCCTAAATGCAGCATTGGTCAGGAGAATTTACGAGGAGAAACTCTATGAGCTCGTAGAGTTGGAAGAAAGTAAGGAAAACAGAGGCTTCCTCCTTGGAGATGAAGGAGCTCTCGCGACTAATTGAAAATTACAGACTTCAGATTGGGATTTTTCTCTTCTTCCTCTTTCTCTCCTTTCAAATTCCCTTCCTCTACCAAACGTTCTCACCCAACCCTCAACTCAAGGCGCTGGTCGTCAGGTGCTCGTTTTTGAATTTCCTATCACTCCTACTGTTTCTCTTTCTAAAGGGTGGAAAGTACAGGGAGCTCTCCGTTTTTCCCTTAATAGGATTGATTTCCGGTCTCCTTTACCTAACATCGGGAAGTTCCTTTCTGATGCCGGTGTGCACCTCCTCAACGGCAACTTCTGTCATTGAAGTTGCACTAATCGCCTTTGTGACGATAAGGGTTAACCTTTGAAGAAACTCTCGGCAACAGTCCTCACAAAGTTCCTCTCCCCCTCAGAAATCTTCCTCTCTCTGATGTAGGTAAGCATCAGATAGGGAAAGACGGCAAGTGAAGTTTCCCTCAACTTTTCTTTATGTCTATGGCAGAAGTAGAGGATGTTCATCTTCGTTTCAAAGGGAAGTTGCCAGTTAAAGGCCTTATCCTCAAGCTCCTTCAAAACTTTACTGAAAAGGTTGTCTTTCAGGTCCAAACGACTCAAAGCAGAGATTGAAGCGTTGAGGTAGGCAAGCTCCGTTCTGTTTAAAGTTGAACACCTCCTTACGATGTTGAGGAGTTCATAGACAAACGAATCGTCGGAGCTCCCCAACTTAACCAACTCCTCTATAATTTTTACTCCCCTCATGTCCTTTTTGTTGAAGTAGTGCCTCAGTAGATTCAAACTCACCTCCTCGGGCTCAAGGTCCAACCCCCTCCACCTCTGAACCGATTTCTCAAGGGAGAAGAGCCTAAACTCGGGCTTTGAGGAACTTATTTTTACGGGGAGCTCCAAAAACTCCTCACCGGAAAGTTCGTAAACAGGTACAGGAAAGAGGGACTTTAGGTACCTCACAAAGGGCCAGCTGAGCCTTCCGACGACGAAAATTTCGGAAACCCTCATCCTCTCACCAAACAGCTCCTCGTAAGTGTACAGAGACTTAACAAAGCCCGTTGAAAAGTCAAAGGGAGAGCGGACCTCATCACCGTACCTTGCGCTTCCTATAACGGGGCTGAGAACCCTTTCAACCTCTGAATCGGAAATCTCCCTCTCGTACTCAAGTTGGGGAACGGAAAGGATTGAGGTTCTTCTGAATAGAATCCTCGCAGCAGAAGCCCTCGAGTCATCCAAAAGAACTCCCCTCATTCCCTCCTTCCTGAGCCTTGCGTTTGAAATTCCCAACTCGCCGATGGTTCTGTTAAAGAGGTAGTTTCCTAAGGTATCCACAAGGTGGAACTCACCAACGGGTATGACCGAAAGGAGCCTTCCGCCAAGTGAAACTGAGCTCTTTGTATAGCCGACATTTACAACTATTGTACTTTCACCGAAAAAGTTAAAATCGTAGAAAATAGAAACTTTTTGCTTAAAGATTCTCTTTAAGAGCTCCCGTACCAAGTAGGTGCTCTTCCCGTAGAGGTAACCGGGAAGGACCACCTCTCTGAGCTCAAAACCCTCCAATGGAAAGAGTGAAAATTCAAGGATGTCTGCTCCGTCGTAGGAGACACCGTTTAGAAACAGATAGTCCTTCTCCGTCAGGTTTTCCAAAAGGGAGAGGAGTTTCCTCTTTACCTCAACGGGAACCTGAGAGTAGTCGCAGTTTACCTCGCTCAAGAAGTTGTCCTTCAGCTTAAATGAGCCCTCAGGAGAGTAAGAAAGGGGGTATCCTAAGTAGAGCCTCAAAACCTAACGACCTCCCTGTTAAAAGCGTGTGAGGACTCTCTCCCTTTAGGGGGATATCCGTGAACAAAGGCCACCCTTTTCGGCGATAACTTCTCTAAGAGAAGCTCCATCTCAAAGGAGTCTGAGTGAGCCGAAAAGTGGTGTTTTTCAATTCGGCACTTAAAGGAACTTAGGAGTTTCCTGTCTTTTAAGAGCCTGTAACCGAAGCTCTCCTCAACCATGTATCCGCTGAAGATTATCGCATTTTGAGCTCCTCCGGAAATCAGCTTACCGTAAACAAATGAAGGGGTTCCCTCCATGAGCATTCCCGAAGTTGAGAGAATGCAGTCGGCCTCCCTGAGGTTTTGTCTGCAGGACTCCTCAAATGAAATTCCCCTTCGGGAAGGTGCCGGCTGAAGGTAGTAGTTAAAGAATCTCCTGTTTAAAAGACCCTCGTAAATCTTTGACACCTCCCTTGCCAAGCCGTCAACGTAAACGGTCATAGGGGGGAGCTCTCCCCTCTCCATCCCTTCAGATAGGATAAGGAGAATCTCCTGAGCTCTACCGAGGGCAAAGGCCGGAATGAGAACTTTCCCTCTCCTTTCAACCGTCTCCCTAACCCTTTTAAAAAAGTTTAACTCGATTGACTCCCTCTCAAATCTCTTTTTTGAGTAGAGATAGGTGCTTTCACAGACCAACAGGTCTGCCCTTTCATCCGGTATAAAGGCTCCTCCGACCGTCTTTTGGGGAGAGATGGATATGTCTCCCGAGTGAAAGAGAAATGAACTTTCCCCGTAATGAACTCCCAAAGAGAGAGCTCCCAATATGTGGCCGGCAGGAAAAAGGGTAAACTCAACGCTCCCTATGGTAATTTTGTCAAAAAAGTCCCTCCTCTCAATCCTTGAAAGAGCTCTATCAAGAAGCCTGTACTCCTTCCACTCCTCCTCCGAGTTCCTGCTCTTTATGTGGCGAACTTTAATGGCATCCTCAACCATGAGTGAGAGGAGCTGAGCAGTCTCATGGGTGGTGTATATCGGGGTGTCTGGGTAGAGCTCCGAGAGAATGTGAATGCTTCCACAGTGGTCTACGTGGGCATGGGTTATAAAAATAGCGTCAATTTCGGGAGCTAAGGACTTTAAAAGCTCAAAGTCGGGAAAGGGTTCCCTATTTGAGAACCTTATTCCCGAGTCAACCAAAAACTTAACGCCATCTACTATGTAAAAGTAACAGCTTGCCCCTATTTCGTTTCCGCCACCAATCGGTACGAGGAGATTTTCCATTTGGAGGAAATTTATTTCTCAACTATCTCCCGTAAAGGCCTACGAGCTCGTCCTGAGCAAGAACGTGTCCCTCTATTGCAGAGAGAAATTGAGACTTGTTAACCCCGGGCGGAATGGAGAGTGACGGAATATCAAGGGCAAAGAGGACAAAAAAGTACCTGTGAGGTCTGCCTGGAGGAGGACACGGCCCTCCGTATCCTATCCTACCGAAATCGTTGATTCCCTGTTTTATTCCGTACTCAAGCTCCGGAACAGGCGGAACATCTTCCGGAAGCCCCTCAAAGTCTCCCGGTATGTCGTAGATTATCCAGTGGGTAAAGACTCCGGCGGGAGCATCGGGGTCATCAACCAAGAGGGCAAAGCTCTGGACCTCATCGGGAGGGTCAAGGAAGAGAAGGGGCGGCGATACGTCCTCGCCGTCACAGGTGTACTTAATTGGAATGTACTCGCCGTTTCCGAAAGCAGGACTGAAAATCCTCATCTCTCCCTCCTCATTTCATTCAAAAACCAGTTTACCATTTTAAAAGACGAAATCCACAGGCCTTCCGCAGCGGGGACACTTACCATCGGGAGTA
>CAZEDJ010000099.1:0-4119 GCA_964511045.1 uncultured bacterium | reverse complement strand
GAGAGGGAGGTTTTCAGGAGCTCCCCTTCAGGTGACAAAAAGTACTACGTTCTTGAGATGTTTCCCTATCCTTCCGGAAAGATTCACATGGGACACGTCAGGAATTACTCCATAGGTGATGTAATTGCAAGGTTTAAGAGGATGTCCGGATATAACGTCTTGCATCCTATGGGGTGGGATGCCTTCGGCCTTCCTGCCGAGAATGCGGCAATTAAGAGCGGTGTCCACCCGAGGGAGTGGACTCTTTCAAATATAGAGAACATGAAGGAAGAGCTGAAGAGATTAGGTTTCTCTTACGACTGGGAGAGGGAGATTGCTACCTGCCTTCCCGAGTATTACAGGTGGAACCAGTGGATATTCCTGAGGATGCTTGAGAGGGGACTTGCATACAGGGCAAAGGCCAGTGTTAACTGGTGCCCTTCGTGTCAAACGGTTCTTGCAAACGAGCAGGTTGACGAGGAGGGTAAGTGCTGGAGGTGTGGAACCGAGGTTGTCCAGAGGGAGATAGACAGCTGGTTTCTGAAAATTACCGACTATGCGGAGGAGCTCCTGAAGGACCTGGAGCTCCTAAAGGGACACTGGCCCGAATCTGTCATAACGATGCAGAGAAACTGGATAGGTAAGAGTGAGGGAGCTCTCGTTGAGTTTGACGTACCGGAAAAGGGAGAGAAGATAGAGGTCTTTACCACGAGGCCCGATACACTCTTTGGCGTTTCCTATGTAGCCCTCTCTCCGGAACATCCCCTCACCTTAAAACTTTCTGAGGGAACACCTCAAGAGGGAGAGGTGAGGGAATTTGTTGAGAGGATGAAGAGGGTGGACAGGAGAAGGAGGGAGAGCGGGGAGCTTGAGAAGGAGGGAGTATTCTTAGGAGTTTATGCCGTTCATCCGCTAACGGGTGAGAGAGTTCCCGTCTATACGGCAAATTTCGTCCTTATGGACTACGGAACCGGAGCCGTGATGGCCGTTCCTGCTCACGACCAGAGGGACTTTGAGTTTGCCAAAAAGTACGGTTTGCCCATTAAGGTTGTGATAGAGCCCAAGGGTGAGAGGATAAATCCCGATGAGATGGAGGAGGCCTATACGGGCCCGGGAGTTTTGGTAAACAGCGGTAAGTTTTCCGGAATTGAGAGTGAGAGGGCGAAGAGGAAAATAACGGAGGAGCTTGAGAGGATCGGAAAGGGTAAAAGGAAAGTCCAGTACAGGCTTCGCGACTGGAACATATCAAGGCAGAGGTACTGGGGAACTCCTATCCCCGTAATCCACTGTCCCAACTGTGGGATTGTTCCCGTTCCGGACTCAGAGCTCCCCGTAGAGCTCCCGAAAGAGGCTCCACTTTTAGGTGAGGGACGCTCCCCCCTTGAGAGGGTTCCCGAGTTTATCAACGTGGAGTGTCCGAGGTGTGGAGCTCCGGCAAAGAGGGACCCTGATACTATGGACACCTTCTTTGACTCCTCTTGGTACTTTCTCAGGTACTGCTCCCCGAAGGAGGAGAGGCTTCCCTTTGACTCAAAAGAGGCCTCCTACTGGATGGTCGTTGACCAGTACATAGGTGGGATAGAGCATGCCGTTCTTCACCTCCTCTACTCAAGGTTCTTTACGAAAGTTTTGAGGGACTTGGGACTGCTTGAGGTTCCCGGCGAGCACCCTCAAATTGAGTTCTTCAAAAGGGGAGAGCCCTTCCAGAACTTGCTGACTCAGGGAATGGTAAATAAGAGGTGGGTGAGCGTGAGGAATCTCTTAAAGGCCTTTAACCTTGGTGAGGACAGTCCGATTTCTGCACTCGTTAAGGCCTTAACGGGGAAGGACGTCTCTTTGAGCGAAACGGTAGGTTCGCTTATGAAAAGGTATCACATATCCTTGGGAGACAACGCCGTTCTCCTGTTGGAGACGGAGGAAGTTAAGAAGTTTATAGACGACCTTGAAGGGCTCCTGAGTGAGCTTGAGAGGAGGTATGGTGAAGTTTCAAAGATGAGCAAGTCTAAGTTAAACATAGTGAATCCCCAGGATATGGTTGAGAAGTACGGTGCCGATGCAACGAGGCTCTACGTTCTGTTTGCAGCTCCTCCGGAGGCCGAGTTTGAGTGGAAAACGGAAGGAATAGAGGGAGCTTACAGGTTCCTGAGGAGGCTCTACAGCTTTGTCTCTGATAAAAGGGAAGTTTTCAGTAAGGAGTTCTCCGGAGAGTCCTCTACAAAGGGGAGGGAGCTCCGAAGGAAGGTACACGAGACGCTGAAAAAGGTGACAGAGGAGCTCTCAAAGAGGTTTAAGTTCAATACGGCGATAGCCTCAATAATGGAGCTCCTCAATGCAACTACATCCTTTGAACCCGAAGTTGACGGGGATTATTTGGTTCTAAGGGAAGCGATTGAAAAGATTCTCCTGATGCTCTATCCCTTTACTCCTCACGTTTGTGAGGAGCTCTGGCAGGTAACCGGCCACAAAACCCTCCTTGCAGAGGAGAGTTGGCCTCAGTTTGAGGAGGAGGCCCTTGAGAGAAAAGTCTTTGAAGTTCCGGTTCAGGTGAACGGAAAGGTAAGGGATGTTGTTGAAGTTCCTGCAGATTCGGATGAGGAAAAGGTAAGGGAGATAGTCCTTTCAAGCCCAAAGGTGAGGAAGTTTATTGACGGTAAAGAGATAGTTAAGTTTATTTATAGACCCGGCAGAATAGTAAACGTTGTCGTGAGGTAAGTTTGAGGTACCTGTTTTTAATTTTGATTCTCTTTTCTTTCGGGTGTGCCTCCTCTAACGTTATGAAAAAGCCCGAAAGGGTTCAACACATTTATGTTGAACCCGTTACAAACAGGACTACGGAGGAGGGTTTAGACGTTCTCTTTACGAGGGTTGAAAATGACGTCTTTTCTTCTGACCCGAGGCTCAAAGTTGATTTAAAACCGATTCCCGATGTATCCATCGTTGTGAAGCCCTCCGTTGATTACGAGTACGCTACTGCCGTTGGTTTTGACAAAAGGGACGTGGCAAGGGAGTACAGATTGACGGTTGGGGTAACCGTTAGGCTCTACAAGTACGGCTTTAAGAAGCCTTTTAGTGTTTTTAAGATTGAGAGGTACGACTTTTACAGTGCCTATGGAAGTGCCTCCGAAATAGAGGAGAACAAGAGGGAGTGCTTTAGGAGAATTGCGAATCAGATATTCAGGGAAGTCAGCGAGAGGTTGTTCTTTGAGGGTCAAAAAGAGGTTAAATGACGATAGATATCTCCTGGCCGAGATAGAATTTGAGGGAAGGAGATTGATTTACCTTAGGGATAGACTGCAGGAGACGGAGAGTCTCGGGTTTCTCTGTGGTGATTTGGATGTGGAGGAGCTCTGGAAGAATCACCTCACCAGAAGTGATTTCTGTCTTCCCTGTGAGCTCCTTCTGTATTTAGACCCAAAAGTAATTTACAGTAAAGAGAGTGTTGCTGAGCTTGGACTTACTCTTGAATTCTTGAGAAAAGTTAGGGAAATTCTGGAGGGGAGATGAAGGTTGTTGATTGTAGAGGACTTGCCTGCCCCGTTCCCGTTTTAAAGACAAAGGAGGCCTTAGAGGGGATGGATTCTGGGACTATAGAGGTTATTGTTGACAACAGAGCCTCAAAGGAAAACGTAAAGAGGTTTGCAGAGAGGGCCGGCTGTAAGGTTACCGTTGAGGAGAGGAACGGTGAGTATCACCTCCTAATTACGAAGGGAAGTGCAGAGGAAAAGCCCCTTCAGAAACAGGAAAAGGAGGAAAAAAGAGAGGTTGTAGTCTTAGTTGCATCAACCTTTGTAGGGGAGGATGAGGAGCTCGGGAAAATTTTAATGAAGGGATTTTTCAATACGTTTTTAAATGCCGACCCCGTTCCTTCCAAAATCATCTTAATAAACACTGCCGTTAAGCTTGCCTGCAAGGGAGGGGATGAGGAGATTTTGAACTCACTAAGGGAGCTCTCAAAGAGGGGAGTAGAGGTTATTTGCTGCGGAACGTGTCTCAACTACTTTGGACTTCTTGATGAACTTGAGGTTGGAGTGGCATCAAACGCCTATGACGTGGTTCAGGCTCTTTTAAATGCCGATTCTGTTGTAAGGTTGTAGTGGTGCTGGCGGGGGGACTTGAACCCCCGACCTGGGCATTACGAGT
>CAZEDJ010000098.1:0-4135 GCA_964511045.1 uncultured bacterium | reverse complement strand
CTCCCAAGGTCAAAACGAAGGGCTCCGGAGTCATTATTTCCTTAACGTGGAGCTCCGAAAGCTCCCCAACAGCCGCAAGCCTCAAGTCCCTTATTGAGACAATTCCCACCAAAGTCTGGTCATGTGGAGACCTCACAACGGGGAGGTATCTCACGTCGTCCTCTAAAAATCTCTTTAAAACGTGGCTGATGTGTGAGGTCTCGTAAACGGGTTTAACAAATTTCAGGTAGCTCTTAACGTTTAATGCTTCCAAATTGGACTTTAAGAGCTCCTCAACGCTTATTCCCTTGTGAAGGAGAGCTCTCTTTATGAGTGAAATTTCGTTTGAGATACCTATGATGTAGTTTGTTAAAACAGAGGTCAGGAGAATGGGAATGACCAGCTGATAACTGTGTGTAAGCTCAACAATGATGAGGGAAGAACGGAAGGGAGCTCTTGATACACCGCTCAAAAAGGCCGCCGAGCCTACGAGGGCAAAAACCCTCGGGTCAAAGTGAGAAAAATCCCCGATAAAATAACCCAAAAAGGCTCCCATAAAGATAGACGGAGCGAGGAGCCCCCCGAAAACGCCGCTTCCGAAGGAGAGAACAACGGCCAAAAACTTTGCTATGAAGATTTCAAGAGCTCTATCGGGAGAAAAGCCGTTCAGGAAGAGCTTTGTAACGGAACCGTAGCCGACACCGGCAATTTCGGGATAGATAAATATCAAAAGACCTACTAAAAAGCCCAAAATAAAGGCCACTTTACCCCAGTAGTGTCTGTAAACTACGCGAAGTGCCGTAAAAAACTCTAAAAGAAAAAAAAACAGGACGGACATCAGGGCAGAGAGTAGGGAGACAACTAAAAACAGGGGAATCTCCATGTCCTGATAGTGGAGCTTCGGAACGTAAAAGGCCGTAAAGTCTCCTAAAAACTCCCTTGAAATAAGTGTTGCAACACTTGAGGATATAACGAGGGGAATGATTATGTAACTGTTGACCTTTCCCAAAACAATCTCTATTCCAAAGAGAACGGCAGCAAGGGGAGCATTAAAGGTTGCAGAAATTGCGGAGGAAACCCCGCAGGTGAGGTATATCGGAAGGTGAATTCTGTCTATTTTAAAGAGCTTTGAAAAGAGCTCCGAGAGAACTCCCCCCAACTTTGCAATGGGACCCTCCCTTCCGACGGGAACGCCAAACCCTATGTTGAAAGAGGTCAGTGTGAGAACCAAAAAACCCTTTTTAAGGTTAAATCCCCCTTTCTCAAGTGAAATCTTCTTTGCAATGTCGTCAATAGTCACATTTTCGGGGGAAACGAGGAGCTTCCTTGAGACAAAGTAGGAGAAAAAGAAGAGAAAGGGAAGGAGAACCAAGTAAAACTTATTATTCCCTCCGGAGATAAGGAGAAAACCCTCACGGCTGAAGGCAATGAGCTTCCTAAAAAGTATTGCCGAAAAACCGCCTAAAACTCCGATGAGGGAAGGAATCAGAAAAAGATTAACAATCTGCGATAAGAGCTTTCTTCCAGTCAAGTGATAAGCACCTCAGGTTTATTATAACACTGCTCCAAACGATAGCTTATTACTATTTTTATGATAGAATGAATAGAAAAGACCAAAAGGAGGAGAGATGGAGAGCTACCTCAGTCCAAACGACCCCCTGTTTAAAGTGTTTGAGGTTTTAGGAATAATCGTCATGATTACCGTAGTGATTATCGGAAGCATAATCAGTTACGACTGGTGGAAGGAGAAAAGGGAGAGGGAGGGAGAAGATGGCTAAGATAGATGAATTTAATGGTAAAACGATAGAGGAAACCCTAAAGGAGTTAGGAACTTCACTTGAAAGAGGCCTCTCAACAGAGGAGGCCCAGAGGAGATTAAAACAGTTCGGCCTCAACGAAATACCCGAAAAGGAAGAACCCCTGTGGCACAGGATACTGAGGAGGTTCTGGGGACCGATTCCGTGGATGATAGAGACGGCCGCCGTCCTCTCTGCAATCGTTAAACACTGGGAGGATTTTGTAATCATCTTGGTTCTCCTCTTTGTAAATGCAGGAGTTGACCTTTGGCAGGAGCACAAAGCCCTTTCGGCCTTAAAGGTCTTAAAGGAAAAGTTGGCAAAGAAGGCACTCGTCCTGAGGGACGGAAAGTGGCAGTTGATAGAGGCCAAATACTTGGTTCCCGGAGACATAATAAAGCTGAAAATCGGAGACATCATCCCGGCCGATGTGAAACTTGACCACGGCGGAGACTACATACTCGTTGACCAGTCTGCCCTTACCGGAGAGTCCCTTCCGGTAACGAAGAAGCCGGGAGACATAGCCTACGCAAACTCAATTGTCAAGAAAGGAGAAATTGTTGCAATTGTAGTTGCAACGGGGCTTGATACCTATTTTGGAAAGACCGTTCAGTTGGTTGCAAAGGCAGAGAAGGAGGAGCGTTCACACTTCCAGGAGATGGTAATAAAGGTCGGAAACTTTTTAATCGTTCTCACCCTCATACTTATTTCAATCATGATTTTAGTTGAGATAAACAGGGGAAAACCGATAATAGACTTGGTTCAGTTCTCACTCGTCCTAACAGTTGCAGCCATACCCGTAGCCCTTCCAGCAGTCCTTACGGTAACCATGGCAGTTGGGGCTCTCTATTTAGCAAGAAGACAGGTAATAGTGAGCAGGCTTGCTTCAATAGAGGAACTTGCAGGAGTTGACGTTCTCTGCTCCGACAAAACGGGAACTCTGACTATGAACAAGATGACCGTCTCAATTCCCTTTACTGTAAACGGATTCACATCTGAAGACCTGATGTTCTACGCTGCACTGGCATCAAAGGAGGAGAACAACGACCCGATTGAGATTCCCATCTTTGAGTGGCTGAAGAAACACAACCTTTACGAAAAGGTCAAGAGGTGTAAACAGGAGAAGTTTATCCCCTTTGACCCCGTCAGAAAGAGGACGGAGGCCTTAGTCAAGTGTGAAGGAGAGGAAATCTACGTGACCAAGGGAGCTCCCCAGGTAATTTTGGAGCTCTCAAACAAGGCAGAATTTGACGAGAAAGTCGTCGTCAAAAAGGTTGAGGAGTTTGCTGAAAACGGCTTTAGAACCCTCGGAGTGGCCTTTAAAAAACCAAACGAGGAGAAATTCCACTTTGTAGGACTCATCCCCCTCTACGACCCGCCGAGACCCGACTCAAAGGAAGCGGTAGAAGAGGCAAAGAAGTACGGTGTTGAAGTGAAAATGGTAACGGGCGACAACATAGCAATAGCTCGCTACATTGCAAGGATTTTGGGCATTGGAGAAAAGATAATAAGCGCAAAGGAATTGAGGGAGGCAAGCAACGAGGAGTTTGCAGTCCTTGCACAAATCATCGCAAAGGCAATAATGCGGGTGGAAGGGCTCTCACCGGAGGAGGCAGAGAAGAAGGCAAAGGAAGTTGCAGAATTAGTGAAAAAGGAACTCCAAACAACAAAGCTCTCAATAGGAACGGTAAAGAGGCACGAGTCGGAGATAATAAAAATCATAGAGGAGGCCAACGGCTTCGCAGAGGTATTCCCCGAGGACAAGTACTTCATAGTTGACAAACTCCAAAAGGCGGGGCACATCGTTGGAATGACGGGAGACGGCGTTAACGATGCCCCGGCACTGAGAAAGGCAGACTGCGGAATTGCCGTTTCGGGAGCAACGGACGCAGCAAGGGCGGCAGCCGCACTCGTCCTCCTTGCCCCGGGATTGAGAATTATTATAAGGGCAATGGAAATTGCAAGGGAAATCTTTGCAAGAATGGAGGCTTATACGATTTACAGAATTGCTGAAACGATAAGGGTTGTCTTTTTCATGACGTTCTCCATTCTCATATTCCAGTTCTATCCGATTACAACGATTATGATAATTCTCCTTGCACTGCTTAACGACATACCGATTTTAGCAATAGCCTACGACAGGCAGAGGATATCCCCAAAACCCGTAAGGTGGGACTTTTACGAAATGAACGTAATGTCCTTCTGGTTGGGAATTGCCGGAGTTCTTTCCTCGTTTCTCCTCTTTTTCCTCTTAATGGAATACTGGAAGTTACCCGTTGAGCTTGTTCAATCAATAATCTTTACAAAACTCGTCGTTGCAGGACACGGGACCATCTATAACACGAGGGTTAAAAATTGGT
>CAZEDJ010000097.1:0-4199 GCA_964511045.1 uncultured bacterium | reverse complement strand
AAGGATGCCGTAGATTTAGGAACCGATTACATAGTTGTCGGAAGACCTATAACGAGAGCACCGAATCCTAACAATGCGACTAAGGAAATATTGGCCGAGATAGAGAATATTGTTTAAGGCTTTGACTGTAATTTCAAAAGGGGGCAGAGCCCCCCTAAAACTACTCTGCTGAGATTGCGTCGGTTGGGCAGACTTCTACGCAGGCTCCGCAGTCAATGCAGTCTTCTGGAGTAATTTCATACTTTCCGTCGTCTGTGGGGTGGATTGCGTTTGTGGGACATACGGAAGCACAAGCTCCGCATCCGATACAGAGTTCGGGGTCAATTTTGTGAGCCATAGCCTTCACCTCCTTAGATGGTAAGAATTTCCTCCTCTTTCTTCTTGAGGAGGTTGTCCACCTCTTTCGTGAATCTATCTGTAATTTTCTGGAGTTCCTCCTTAGCTCTCTTTATGTCGTCCTCTGAATATCCGCCCTCCTTCTTCAGTTTGTCAAGCTCCTTTATTATCTCGTGGCGGATGTTCCTGATTGCTATCCTTGCCTGTTCGGCCATTTTGCCGGCCTTTTTGACGAGCTCCCTTCTCCTCTCCTCCGTTAGCGGTGGGAGGATTACCCTTATCACATTTCCGTCCCTCTGGGGTTGGACACCGAGGTCTGAGTTCCTTATCGCCTTTTCAACGTTCGGGATAACCGAGACGTCCCAGGGCTGTATAACTATCTGATTTGCCTCGGGAACGGAAATTTGAGCTATCTGTTTAATCGTCATTACAGAGCCGTAGTAGTCAACCTTTATGTCCTCTACCAAAACGGTTGAAGCCCTTCCAGTTCTCAGACCGGCAAACTCCCCCCTTAGAACCTCAACGGCCTTTTTCATCCTCTTTTCTGCATCCTTCAGAAGCTCGTTAATCATAGCCCCTCTCCTTCAACGAGTGATCCTACTGCTTCTCCCTTTACGACCTTCTCAAGATTTCCCGGCTTGCGAACGTCAAAAACGACAATCGGTATGTTGTTTTCCATACAGAGGGAAACTGCTGCCGAGTCCATAACCTTTATACCATTTGTAATTACATCCTTGTAGGAGAGCTTGTCAAGTTTCTTGGCGTTTTCGTCCTTGAGAGGGTCTGCAGTGTATATCCCGTCAACCTTTGTAGCCTTTAAGAGAACATCGGCATTTATCTCTGCAGCTCTTAAAGCGGCCGCCGTGTCGGTCGTGAAGAAGGGATTTCCGGTTCCGGCTCCAAATATTACGACCCTTCCCTTCTCAAGGTGGCGGATTGCCCTCCTCCTTATGTAGGGTTCTGCAATTTCCCTCATCTCTATTGCGGTTAAAACCCTCGTGTGGAGTCCCTCCTTTTCAAGTGCATCCTGAAGGGCGAGGGCATTTATTACTGTTGCAAGCATTCCCATGTAGTCGGCCGTTGCCCTGTCCATTCCCTGAGTGGCTCCGGAGACTCCCCTGAATATGTTTCCTCCTCCGATGACTATTGCAACCTGGACGCCAAGGTCAACAACGCTTTTTATCTCCCGGGCAAGCCTCCGGAGAAACTCGGGGTCAATTCCGTAGGACTTGTTTCCTTGGAGTGCCTCTCCGCTAAGTTTAAGGAGAATTCTCCTGTATTTAAGCTCCATCTCCACCTTCGGGGAAAGTTTTGAAAATTATACGAAAAGGGGGAAGAGCTCCCCCTTACTTACCCACTTCAAAGCGGCAGAAGCGCTTTACCTTGATGTTTTCGCCGAGCTTCGTGATGTAGTCGGTAATGAGGTCTTTAATGGTCTTGCTGTCGTCCTTAATCCAGGGCTGCTCGAGAAGACACTTTTCGGAGAAGAACTTAGCAAGCCTTCCTTCAACTATTTTCTCCACTATGTGTTCCGGCTTACCCTCTGATAGAGCCTGCTGCTTGAGGATTTCCTTCTCCTTTTCAACAACTTCCTGAGGGACATCTTCCCTGCTTACGTATTCTGGAGACATAGCAGCTATCTGCATTGCAATCTCGTGGCCTAAGTTTTTAAAGTCTTCGGTTCTTGCAACAAAGTCTGTTTCACAGTTCAGCTCAACGAGAACTCCGACTTTTCCGCCGGCGTGAATGTAAGACACGACAATTCCTTCGGCGGTTGCCCTTTCGGCCTTCTTCGCCGCCTTTGCAGCTCCCTTCTTCCTGAGGATTTCAACCGCCTTCTCTATGTCTCCGCCGGCTTCCTGAAGGGCCTTTTTACAGTCAACTATGCCTGCTCCTGTCTTTTCGCGGAGCTCCTTTATCATCTGAGTTGTGATTTCAGCCATCTTCTCCTCCTTTACTCTTCCTCTGGAAGGAATTCAAGTTCTTCGGCTTCCTCTCCCTCTGCCAACTTAATGGCCTCTCTCCTCATCTTTCCTTCAAGGACGGCGTCTGCAATCCTTGAGGTGAGGAGCCTGATTGCCCTAATAGCGTCGTCGTTTGCAGGGATTGGATAGTCTATGAGGTCCGGGTCGGCGTTCGTGTCAACGAGGGCGACTATCGGAACTCCGGCCTTTCTCGCCTCCCTAACTGCGTTCTCTTCCCTTACGACATCAACGATGAAGAGGGCGTCTGGAAGGCGGTTCATGTTCTCAATTCCGCCAATGTACTTTTCCAACTTCTCCCTCTTCCTGCGGAGCTTTACGGCCTCTTTCTTCGGTAGTTGGTCAAGGACTCCTTCCTCCTCCATCTTCTTGAGCATCTTGAGTTTGTAAACGGACTTTCTAATCGTCTGGAAGTTTGTGAGGGTTCCACCTAACCACCTCTTGTTGACGTAGAACATTCCGCACCTTTCGGCCTCTTCCTTAATGATGTCCTGTCCCTGCTTCTTCGTGCAGACGAAGAGAACCGTTCCGCCGTTTGCAACGAGGTCTGCAATGTAGTCGTAGGCCTTCTCGAAGTACTCAATGGTCTTTTGAAGGTCTATGATGTGGATTCCGTTTCTCTCCGTGAAGATGAACTTCTTCATCTTCGGGTTCCAGCGTTCCTTCTGGTGGCCGAAGTGAACGCCGGCTTCAAGGAGCTCCTTCATCGTCACCCTTTGACCGGGCGGTCTGGGCTTGAAGGTTTCCTTCTCCTGAACCTCTTGGGTTTCTTGAGCTTGAGTCTGCTCCTGAGTTTCCTTCATCTCCTCAGCCATTTTTACCTCCTTTTGGGTTTTGCCTCCCGAACCTTCCCTCTGCGGAAGAACCCTTTGGGCACCCCTTCCGCAGTCCGGCTCGGTGAGTTTTCAGGTGGAAATATAAATGATGTTTTAAAAAAATCAAAGAATTTTCAGGTTGGTATAAAATAGCCAGAGAAAATTCTTTAGAGGTAAGGATGAAGTTTAAGGTTTCTGTTCCGGCATCAACGAGCAACTTGGGTCCCGGATTTGACGCCCTCGGTTTGGCCTTGAAACTCTACAACGACTTTTACGTTGAGCCTTCGGACTTTTACTCGGTTGAGGTAGAGGGAGAAGGAAGTGAAACCCTTCCTAAGGATGAGAGGAATCTGTTTATAAAGGCTTACAGGAGCACGATGGAGTATTTGGGGTTGAGCCAGCCTATAAGGGTTAAGCTCGTAAACAGGATTCCCCTCGGCAGGGGGCTTGGGAGCTCCGCAACGGCAATAGTTGGAGGAATTCTTGCAGCAGAGAGGATTTCCGGTAAGGAGCTCTCCCTTCCGGAAGTTATTGACATCGCCTTTAAGTTTGAGCCCCATCCTGACAACGTCCTCCCCGCCTACACCGGAGGGTTCGTCGTTGCCGCAACGAATGGGGACCTACACTACATAAAGTTGGACTGGCCTGAGGACCTGAAAGTTGTGATAGTTGTTCCGGAGCTCTTTCTCTCAACCGACGAATCCCGTTCGGTTCTCCCGGAAGTCTATCCGAAGAGTGACGTCATATTTAACATTCAGAGGGTTGCCCTTCTGTTGGGAGCTCTCCAAAAGAGGGACTATGGACTTTTAAAGGAGGCTGTGAAGGACAGAATTCACCAGCCCTACAGGTGCGACCTGATTCCCTCCTTCTGGGAAGTCGTTTCGGAAGGATACAAGGCCGGAGCTTATGCCGTTTACCTTTCTGGGGCTGGAAGTTGCATCGGAGCTCTGGCAACCGAGAACTTTGACGAAATAGGAAGAGCAATGTGTAACGTCTTTGACGCCCTCGGTATAGAGTCAAGGTACCTCGTTTTGGACGTTGATGGAAACGGGGCGAGAATAGAGGA
>CAZEDJ010000096.1:0-4230 GCA_964511045.1 uncultured bacterium | reverse complement strand
TTGCCTTTTAAACATAGAAAAAGAGGAAATCACTATCTTTAATAACGTCAAAACTACAATAAAAGAGGTGAAAAATGAGGTACTTAATTCCCGTTCTAATCTCCCTCCTAATAACGGTT
Organism: uncultured bacterium; assembly: GCA_964511045.1. Lineage (GTDB taxonomy): Bacteria > Aquificota > Aquificia > Desulfurobacteriales > Desulfurobacteriaceae > Balnearium. The sequence continues at coordinate 4,111 of CAZEDJ010000096.1, read as the reverse complement.
AACGGCTATTCAAAAAACGTCCAAAACGAAAACCTTCCCATAGTAATAGAATCCCAAAAGCTCACCTACGACAATAAGAAAAAGGTAGCCCACTACATAGGAAGTGTAATCGCACAACACGGTCAAACTATAATCACAGGAGATGAGCTCACAATCTACTTTGACCCGACGGGCAGACACATAAGGAAAATCGTAGTCAAAGGACACGTCCACATTAAAGACCCGAGGGGAGAAGGTTGGTGTAACGAACTCATATACTATCCCTTTGAGGACAAGGTAGTCCTAATAGGAGATGCAAAGTTAAAGCAAAAAGAGAACTTACTGATAGGAGACAAAATCATTGCTTACAGAAGCGGAAAGGTGAGCGTTGAAGGTATAAAGCAAAAAGTTAAGTCGGTCATCTACCCGGAGGAAGTAAAGAGTGGAGAGAGTAAGAGACCTTAACGTTCTAAGGGCAGAGAACATAACAAAGTCATTTAAGAAGAGAAGGGTGGTTGACGGAGTTACGATAGAGGTCAAGGAGGGGGAGGTTGTAGGTCTCCTCGGTCCAAACGGAGCAGGAAAAACGACGACATTCTACTGTATAGTAGGTCTCGTAAGGCCGGACGGTGGAAGAATACTCTTGGGTGAAGAGGACGTAACGGAGGAGCCGACCTACATAAGGGCAAGGAAGGGAATCTCCTACCTTCCGCAGGAACCGTCAATCTTCAGGAAACTAACCGTAGAGGAAAACTTGAGGGCAATCTTGGAGATGCACAACTTCACGGAAGGGGAAATTAGAGAGAAAACGGATTGGCTACTTGATAGGTTCGGAATAAAACACCTGAGGAGCCAAAAGGCCTCATCCCTTTCGGGAGGTGAGAGGAGGAGGTTGGAGATTGCCAGAGCTCTAACAATAAGTCCAAAGTTCCTCCTCTTAGACGAGCCCTTTGCGGGAATTGACCCCATTGCAGTTTCAGACATTCAATCCCTCATAAGGGAACTGAAGGAGCTTGACATAGGAATACTGATAACAGACCACAACGTAAGGGAAACCCTGAAAATTACGGATAGGGCATACATCCTTGCCCACGGAAGGGTAATTGCATCGGGAAATCCCGAGGAGGTTGCAAGGGAGGAGGTGGTCAGAAAGGTTTACCTCGGTTCGGAGTTTCAATTATAGAATTTTGCTATAATAAAAAGAGAATACAATTTGAGGCCCCTTTGTTTTTAACGGAACCCGAGGTTTACGAGCTTTTAAAAGAGCACGGAGTAGAAACGCCCCTCTTTAAAACCTTCAAAAGGGACGAAATTCCCGAATGGAAAGTATTCCCAGCCGTTCTGAAGATTGTCTCTAAGGAAAAGACCCACAAGAGCTCCGTCGGGGGAGTTACAGTCGTAAACTCAAAGGAGGAGTTAAAAGGAAAAATAGAAGAGTTTAGGAGAAAGTTCCCCGATGTTGATGAGTTTCTCTTAGAGGAGAAGCTGTCTGGAATAGAGGCCTTTATAGGCATAAAGAGGGATGACTCCTTTCTCCACACAATTGGAATCGGAACAGGAGGGGTTTTTGTAGAGCTCTACAAAGATGTAGTTTTCATCCCGACAAACGCCAAAAGAAGAGAGATAGAGGAAGCCCTTAAAAAGACCAAACTCCTCAAGCTCATAGAGGGATTCAGAAACTTTAAAGGAAACTTAGACCTTTTCATTGACTTTGTTGAAAAACTGAAAAAATTGGTTGAGGAAAAGCCTGAAATTTACGAGTTAGACCTGAACCCCACCTTCATAAGCGAGGAGAGGGTCGTTCCGGCAGACGGAAGGGCAATTCTCAAACCGCCTCCCGAAAGGGAAACATTTATACCATTAGACGAAGGGATATTTAGGCCCTCCTCCGTTGCAGTGATAGGAGCAACAACAAACCCCAAAAAGGTAGGCTACGCCCTCGTAAGGAACCTTGAAACGTTTGACGGAAAGGTCTTTCCCGTCAATCCAAAGTACAGGGAAGTCTTAGGATTTAAGTGTTATCCGTCGGTGAAGGAAATCCCCGAACCCGTTGATTGCGCCCTCATAGCTGTTCCGTCAAGAGTAGTTCCCCAAGTATTACAGGAGTGCGGAGAAAAAGGAGTTAAACTCGCCGTCGTCATCTCTGCGGGGTTTGGGGAGGCAGGAGAGGAGGGAAAGAGGCTTGAGGAGGAATTAAAGGAAATCTGTAAAAGGTACAGAATGAGGCTCCTCGGCCCCAATACCCTCGGATTTATGGTTCCGGGAATGAAGTTAAATGCCTCCTTTTCTTCATCAATGCCTCCGGCAGGAAACGTCTCATTTCTATCACAGAGCGGAGCTCTGATTACCGCAGTGGTTGACAGGGCAATTGAGGAGAACTTTGGCTTTTCGGAGGTAATAAGCCTCGGAAACCAGTTAGACATTGAAATAACCGAAACCCTTGAGCTTGCAACAAAGGACGAGGATACGAAGGTTATCCTCTCCTACGTTGAGGGGATTAAGTTCGGCAGGGAGCTCCTTGAACTTTTGGGAAGGAAACCGGCAGTCTTCCTAAAGGCCGGAAGGGGAGAGAGCGGAAAGAGAGCCGCAGCATCCCACACAGGTTCCCTCGCCGGGGACTACAAGCTCTTTAAGGACGTCATAGAGACCAAGGGCGGAATCGTAGTAGATTCACTGGAAGAGGCCTTTGACACCTGTAACTTTTTAAAGGCCTACGGGAGAGTGGGAGGAAACAGGATTTTAATCGTTACAAACGCCGGAGGACCGGGAACGCTTGCGGCCGATTACTCAGAATTCTTCGGCCTCAAACTCGTCCCGGTTGAACCGGTAAGGGAGGAGCTCTCAAAGTACCTCCCCAAAAACTGGAGCAGGATAAATCCCGTTGACCTAATAGGGGATGCCACATCAAGCAGGTACAGGGCAGCCTTTGAAGTCCTTGAAAAATTAGAGTGGGACGTTTGCCTCGTTATAGTCACCCCCCAGTCAATGACCGATTCCCCCGAAATAGCCCAAGAGGTTTTGAAGTTTAGAGACAGAACGGGAAGGGCAATAGTAGGTTGCTTTATGGGAGGACACTCCGTGAAGACGGCCGTTGAAATCTTAAAGAGGGAAAATATACCCGTATATCCCGACCCATTTAGGGCAGTTAATTCAATAAGGAGGGGAGTATGGAGCGTTCAGTCACAATCGGAGGAGAGGCAGGGGAAGGAATAAAGGAATCGGCAAACCTCCTCTCAAAAATCTTAGTAAACATCGGTTACTCGGTCTTTACCTATCACGACTACCCGTCACTAATCAGGGGAGGTCACAACTTTTCAAGTGTGAGGTTCTCAAATGAAAAGGTGGAAGCTCCCGTCAAGCTGGCGGACTACATCGTTGCCCTTGACGACAGGAGCGTCAGGGAGCACAGAAAAGACGCAAAGGAGGGAACGGTTTGGATTGTTGATGAAGGTGTTAAGGAGAAAATTGAGGGAAGAGTTGTAAGGCTTCCCATAAGGAGAGAGGTTAAGGGGGTTATGAGGAGCTCCGCAATACTGGGAGCTCTCCTAAAGGCCTTCAGAATTCCCCAGGAAGAGGGAGTAGAAGTCCTGAAAGAGCTCAGAAACTACGAGGAGAACGAGAGAATCTTCAAAAAGTTCTACGAGATTTCGGAGGAAGTTGAGGAAATCGTTGAAGTTGAAGGAGTTAAAGGAGAGTATGTCTCTGGGAGCGAGGCCATAGCCCTCGGGGCAGTTGACGGAGGACTCAAAGTGTACATCGCCTATCCTATGACTCCTGCATCTCCGGTTCTCCACTTCTTGGCCTCCCACAGAAAGGAGTTGGGAATAAAGGTCGTCCAGCCGGAAAACGAAATTGGAGTTATCAACATGGTTCTCGGTGCTGCCTATGCAGGAGGAAGAGCCATGACCGGAACTTCCGGAGGCGGCTTTGCTCTGATGACCGAAACACTGAGCTTGGCAGGAATGAGTGAAACTCCCGTTGTTATATACGAGGCTCAGAGGGGAGCTCCCTCAACGGGCGTTCCAACCTACACCGAACAGGCAGACCTCCTGTTTGTCCTCTTTGCCGGCCACGGCGACTTTCCGAGAATCGTCGTAGCTCCCTCAAATGCAAAGGAGTGTTACGAATTGAC
>CAZEDJ010000095.1:0-4371 GCA_964511045.1 uncultured bacterium | reverse complement strand
AACTCTATGGTGAAGTCGGAGCTCCTTGAGGGCTTCCACTTTGACGTTGCCGTTATTGACGAAGGGAGCCAGCAGGTTGAGCCGTCAACACTGATTCCCATCATGAGGGCCGATAGGTTCTTCATAGCCGGAGACCACAAGCAGCTCCCTCCTACGGTTGTAAGTGAAGAGGCAAAGGAGCTTGAGGAGACTCTGTTTGAGAGGCTTATAGAGAAGCATCCGGAGCTCTCCTCTATGCTTCGAGTTCAGTACAGAATGAACGAGAAGATAATGGAGTTTCCGAACAGGGAGTTTTACGGAGGAAAGTTAATCGCCGCACCGAGCGTGAGGAGTAGAACTCTCTCGGATTTTGATTTAAACCCCCCTAAAAAATTTGAAAAAGTCCTCTCTCCCGACGTTCCGATAGGCTTTATTGACACCTCTAAAATAAATGCCTACGAGTTCCAACCGGAGGGTTCAACCTCCTATGAAAACTATGAGGAGGCAAAAATTGCCGTTGAGGTGGTTGGGGAGCTCCACAGAATGGGACTTGACAGGAGGGACATAGGTGTAATCACTCCCTACGCTGCACAGGTGAAGCTGATAAAACAGATGCTCATAGAAAAGGAGTTAAAGGTTGAGGTAAACTCGGTTGACGGCTTTCAGGGGAGGGAAAAGGAGGTTATAGTGGTCTCTTTCGTCCGCTCAAACGATGAGGGGGAGATTGGATTCCTGAGGGATTTGAGGAGGTTGAACGTTGCAATAACGAGGCCGAGGAGAAAGCTCGTCCTGATAGGAAACACAGAGACACTTTCCTCCCATCCCGTTTATAGGAGGTTTATAGACTACGTTAAAGAGGAAGGGGAGCTTATAGCCCTCACCTAATCTTCGGATACGACGTAGTTTATGAGAATTCCTATCCCCTCTATTTCGACCTCAACCCTGTCTCCGGGATTTAGTGGGCCGACTCCCGGAGGCGTTCCTGTCGTTATCACATCTCCCGGAAGGAGAGTCATTATCCGGGAGACGAATGAGACGAGTTCAAATGGAGAGAATATCATGTCTTCCGTATTTCCTCTCTGCTTTACTTCACCGTTTACCCTCGTTTCAATCTTTAGCCCTACCGGGTCTATTTCGGTGTTTATCCAAGGCCCGTAGGGAGCAAAGGTGTCAAAGGACTTTGCCCTTGTGTACTGAACGTCCTTTCTCTGAAGGTCCCTTGCGGTTACGTCGTTGAAACAGGAGTATCCTAAGATGTAATCTGCTGCCTCTTCCGGGGAGACCTTTCTGCACCTTCTGCCGATTACAACTGCGAGCTCCCCTTCGTAGTCCACCCTTTCCGATTCTCTCGGGAGGACGATTTTCATCTTGTTTGATATCACGGCCGTTGATGGTTTTAGGAATATCAGCGGTTCTTCGGGGAGGGGCTTTCCCATCTCCTCAGCGTGGGCCCTGTAGTTTAGGCCTACGCCTACAATTTTTGAAGGTCTTGTTGGGGAGAGAAACTTAACCTCTTTAAAGGAGATGGTTTCGTCCTCCGGAGTAATCTTTTCCATCAGCTCCGTAATTCTCCTTTCCCTGACGGGAACAATCTCCTTTCCCCTTACGATGCCGAAAATCGTTCTCTCTCCGAATTTAAACCTTCCTATTTTCACACTTCCTCCTAAACGACTGCCATTCCGTACATCTTTCCGTTCGTTAAGACTCTATCTCCTTCACTCACCTCTCCTTTTTGCGTTAAAAGGGCAAACTCCATATCTTCGGAGAATACGTAGATGGAGTTGAGTCTCTCTCCCTCAACCTCAACTTCCTGAACCGATGTGACAATGCCTATGAGTGTGTAGCTTTGGCCTTCGGAGAGGATGCAGGTGTCAAAGAGTTCTTCCGGTTTCTTCTTAAATTCCTTGAGGAGCCTCTCCGTTTCCTCCCTTCCTATTTCCCTCTCTAACTTTTCAACGGCCCTTTCGTTGCCCTTTACCGCAATTTTGAGGAGCTCCCTGTTTTCGTCTGCCACCTGGTCAAAGTGGGAGAGTGGAGGGAGTTTCTTGACTTCCTTTGAATAGACTGTGAGGAGAATGTCCATCTCAGTCGGCAGTTTCTCCGGAAGCTGGCAGAGGTTGCAGAGTTCAAACTGGAAGGCCGCTCCAGAAGTGATTTCCACGGCTTCAACAAGTAGAGTAAACTCCTCAAGGGATTGGATTTTGAAGTTAAAGTCCTCAAACGTAAATAGGCTTCCTCCGCTGAATCCTAAGTAGCAACCGAGCTCCCTCTCCTCAAACTTTGAAAAGAGGGAGTGTTTTTCCTTTTTGAGAACGTAGTTGAATACGGAAAACTTCCCGTTTAGAGGGACTTGATAACATATCAGCTTTTCAGAAGTGTCTAAGAGGTCATCAAAGACGTAGTGTCTTATGGAGGTTTCCCTTCCCTCCTCCTCTGCCCTCCTGCAGAGATTCTCTCCCTTTAGTCCCAGTAAACTGAAACTGTCGTCCATTAAATCTCCCAATTAGGTTAAGGAAAGATTACTGGTCGTGGATTTCAAGCTGGTTAAAGAAGAAGGGAATTTCGTAACTTGCAGACTCGGGTGAATCTGACGCGTGAACTGCATTTCTCCCAACGTCGGTTCCGTACTTCTTCCTTATGGTTCCTTCTGCAGCCTTTGAGGGGTCTGTCGCTCCTATGATTTCCCTAACCCTGCTGATGGCATCCTCTCCCTCAAGTACCATCGGCACGCACGGACCTGAGGACATGAAGTCTGTGAGCTCGTCGTAGAAGGGCCTGTCCTTGTGGACTATGTAGAACTTCTTTGCCTGCTCCTTTGTGAGGTGAACCATTTTTATGGCAAGGAGTTTGAGGTCATTTTCCTGAAGAATTCTGACTATGTCTCCTACTGCATTTTTCTTAACTGCGTCCGGCTTAACTATTACCAGAGTCCTCTCTACGGCCATTCTTCTCCTCCGTTTCCCTCAAGTTTTGCTGTATTATACCTTTTCTTATTGTTTGAAGGTAGTTGTGGGCGAGCCTCGTCGGTTCGGGAATTCTGTATCCCTTGCTCAAAGTTAGGGCTATCTCAACGGCCTCTTGGGGTGTTATGAGGTTTCCCGGAGAGACGTAGATGGGCTTTGCCCCCTTCCTCGTTCTGAGTGCATATCCGAGGAGCTCCCCGCTTTTCGGGTCCCTGATTTCCGACTTACAGCCGACCTCATTGCAGGGCGGTTCAAACTCCCCGTAGAGGGGCTTCTTTGCGCAGCCTATCGTGGGCACGTTCATGACTATTCCGAAGTGGGTCGCTATTCCCAATCGCCTCGGATGGGCTATTCCGTGGCCGTCAACTACAATTAGGTCGGGCTTTGTTTTCAGCTTCTTGTAGGTCTTTATTAAAAGCGGAACTTCCCTGAAGGCGAGGAAGCCGGGAACGTAGGGGATTTCTACCTCCGTTGTGTCATAAACCTTTTCAACTAATTCAAGGCTCGGGTACTTGAGTATGACGAAGGCTCCTATTCCGAGTGTCGGGTTTTTGAAGGGGTTGAGGAAAGTTAAATCACAGCCTCCTATGAGTTGGGGTTCTTTCTTCAGCGGTACGAGTTTTAGCTTTTTTAGGAGCTCCCTCTGAGCCCTTTCCGCCTTCTTAAATGAGAAGTTCACGACTCAATCCTTCCAATCATTATTAGTCCTACGGCCGTAAATAGCGCCAACGGTGCAAATGCAGCGTACATTGGCGGTAAAACGCCGCTCTTTCCGAGGCTTATGAAGAATGAGGTCGTTATCCACATGAGAACGATTATGGCTCCTGCCAAAACTACCGTGTACTTTCTCCTGTTTCTCGGGTTGTAAACGCCGAGGGGAATTCCAATTATTGCCACAACTATCGGGTAGAGTGAGATTGCAAGCCTTGAGAGGAGCTCCATCCTAAACTGTGTGGCATCGTAGCCGAGCCTTTCAAGCTGTTTTACGATTACAAAGAGCTCCGTTAGGCTCTTTTCCTGAGGTAAAAGGCTCGGTAGTTTGAGCTCCTCAAGTTTCACTCCCAGGTTGAGTTTCAATTCAGGCAGAGTTTCGGTCTTTATTTCTGTCAAGTTCCTCTTTAAAACGTTTTTAAACTCCCAAATGCCCCCTCCTAAGTAAATCACTCTCTCTCCGTCTATCCTCTCAATCGGTTGGAAGTCCTTTACCTCAATCAAGCTCCCCCACTCTCCCTCCCTCTCTTTCAGGTTGAGCTCCTTTATAAAGACAAAGTTCCCCTTCTTGCTCTTGAACCAGATTCCCTTTGCCTCGGTCTTCCTGTGGGGTTTTAGGACTTTTTCTATTTTCAGTGAAGTTTTAAGGCCTTTCGGTATTAAGAACTGTTGCGTTGCGAGTGAAAAGAGGGAGGAGAGAACTGCCAATCCTATTAGT
>CAZEDJ010000094.1:0-4394 GCA_964511045.1 uncultured bacterium | reverse complement strand
TCGTACATTCTCGCTACGGCATTACCGCCGCCGCCACCGACACCTATAACCTTAATTTCCGGTCCCTGAAAGAGCTCATCTGCTATTTCAAACACCTTTTCCTCCTATATTAAATCCATGAGAAATTTCCAAATTCCGGAAAACCAACCGACTTTAGAGTGACTCCTTCTTATGTCCTCCCTCAAGTCCATGAGCTTCTCCCTGTCCTCAAGGGAGATGAGGTAGTTGAAAACTCCTGCAACCGGAGAAAGGGAGGAATCACCGAGTGGAACGGACTTTATTTCCGGAATAACGCTCGGTGATTTAAAGATTCTCCTTGCAAGGATTTCAATGTCCTTCAGCTTTGAAACACCCCCGGTTAAAAAGACCGAGTTGAGGTTCTTAAAGTATCCGGGGTCTTCCTTATTTAGAGTTGACCTTATATCCTTAAATATTTCCTGGAGTTTCTTTTGAATAAGTGCAGGAACGATGATTTTCGGCAATTTAATGGAGTAATTGGCATAGTTAACCGTTATAACCTCTTCCTTGCTTACCTTTAATGCATAGGCACTTCCATATTCGGAAAAGAGCCTTTCGGCTTCCTTCCTGCTAACCTTTAACTTCTCTATAAGGGCATCTATTAAATCCTCACCTCCGGCAGGAATGCTCCTCATGAGAACGGGTTTATCCTCCCTGAAGTAGACGAACTCTGTATTGCCGGAACCCATGTAAATGAACAAGTTGTTGTTGTAGTAGAAGTTGGAATCCCTAATACCGTAAAAGGCGGCTAAAGGTTGAGCAACAAATCTCTCAACACTGAGATTAACATTTCTGAAAATCCCCTTAACCGTTTCTATGTGGTTCTTTGAAGCAAGGACTATGAGAGCTCTCATAGTGAGCTTCTGTCCGCTCCTGCCTATGGGATTCTGTATCCCGTCAATTCCGTCAACGATAAACTCCTGAGGTATAACGTGAATAATTTCGTAATAACTCTTTAAGTAGCGATTCCCCCTAAAGAGCTCCCTCTTTGCCTTATTTTTGACCTCGTTTACTTCGTTGTGTGACAGCGTTGTTATTCCAGGAAACTCTATTGTAGATTCAACCTGGTAGCTCACGAGGAAATTCCCCGGAACAATAACCGAAGCACTGTAGGGTACTGTAGAGGGCGACTCTATCTTTAACTTGTCAAGGGCAATTTTTAAACACTCACCTGCGGAGGTCGGATTTATAATGTTTCCCCCCTTAATTCCCATAGAGGGAACGGACTTTACTAAAACATCAACCTTATCCCTCTTCCTTATAAAAAGGGCAACTCTAACGTTACTCGTTCCTAAATCAACAACCAAGGATTTATTCTGTAGCATTTCTATTCCTCCCCCTTAAAATCAACATATCGGAATACCTCAAGTCGTAGATGCCGGGCTTTAAAAATCCCCTCCTTAAGAGAGAGAGAAACCTCTCCCAACTGCTTCCCTCGTATCCCAAGTAAATGAGAGAGGGCGGCCTCTTTAAAGAGAGGGCAACTCCTACATCCTGAAGAATTATGTGGAAATTCCCTCTATCCAACTTTAGCTCTTTAAGTTTAGATTTTACCAAGTTTATTTCTATTTTAACAGAATTTTTTACTCTTAAGAAACCATTTTCGGAAAAAAATGGAGATGTTTTTCCCCGATATGAAAAAATTTCCCCATTGAAGTTCCTGTCCAACTCATCACTAAGGACAAAACCGTTTTTGCCTATCAAGTAGGTCTTTCCCTTAAAGGAAAGGCCGTAAGCCACAGGTTCTTCCCATATCTCTACACTTAAGTTGCCTCCCTTTACGGAAACCCTACACTTCTCCACCCAGGGTAGTGAGGAGAGTTTCCTTTCAACTTCATCAACGATTTCAGGACTAATGTCAAGACCGGGCCTTAAAAATAGAAGGGCATTTTGAACTATCTTCTCCTTCCAAGGACCGGTTTTCTTAACAATAATAAAGTTGACATTCTCAAGTTTAGAGGGAGCGTTGAACAACAAGTAAGAGATAAATAGAACGGAAACAAAAAGCAAGAAAGAAAAAATTACTCTCTTTCTGAGCTTTTTAATATCTCCTCCACCAAGTCGTTAAATGAATATCCGGAAATTTTAGCTGCCAAAGGAAGGAGGCTCCTTTCTGTAAGTCCGGGGATTGTGTTAATCTCCAAAACGTAAGGAGAGTTGTAGGAATCCAGCTTAAAATCTACTCTTATAGGCCCTTTACACTCAAAAATTTTGTAAATTTTCTCTGATATTGATTTTAATCTACTCTCTAAACGGGGGTGCAGAGGAGCGGGAGCTCTGTACTCTGTAGATGAGTCAATGTACTTTGATTCATAGTCGTAAAATTCCCCCGCGGGAACTATCTCAACCGGCGAAAATGCCTTTCCGTTTAAAACGGCTACGGTTATCTCCCTCCCGCTGAGGTACTCCTCAACTAAAACCTTTGAGTCATAGGAAAATGCCCTCTCAAGGGAAGTTTGAAGTTCACTCTCCTCCCTCACGAGTGAAACTCCGACGCTTGAACCGGCCCTTGCAGGTTTTAAGACACACGGGAACTCAAGATTACCGGGGACTTCATCACCCTTAAAGAGGGTTATTCCTGAGGGAACAGGTATTCCGTGGGTCTTTAAAATCCTCTTTGTTAAGTCCTTGTCCATTAAGAGGGCACTCTGAGTAACTCCACACCCCGTATAGGGAATTCCCATAATTTCAAGGAGACCTTGAACCGTCCCGTCCTCCCCGGGGGAACCGTGGAGAGCTAGGAAAACGACATCTGGATTGATTCTTTTCACTTCCTCGGGAAAATTGCTCGCAAGCTCCACAGGAAAAACCTCATGTCCAAGGGACTTCAAGGCTTTAATGACGCTCTCGGCACTCCTCCTTGAAACTTCAGCTTCGGGTGAGGGACCGCCGTAAACCACGAGAACCTTCAACCTTTCAACCTCTTTCTTATTATTTCTGAAATTTCGTCAAGTCTATTCGACCTTGAGCCCTTAACGAGTACGGCTTTACCGGTAAAGTCGTAGTTAAGAATAAACTTAACAAACTCCCCTCTATCTGTAAAGTAATAGGACTCTCCGCAAAACTCCTCTACGGCCTTCTCTATCTCCTTTCCAAAGGCAATCAAAACGGAGACTCCAAACTCGTTCATCAATTTTCCCAACTTCCTGTGCTCCTCCTCAGAGACTTTTCCGAGCTCCAACATGTCGCCGGCAACGACAACCCTTTCACCCGGAAAGTGAGAGAGAACAAAGAGTCCATTTCTGAAGGAAGCGGGATTGGCGTTGTAAGAATCGTCTATCAGGACTCCCTCCTTAAATCTGTAAATCTCCATTCTCAGAGAGGGAGGTTTAAAGAAGCGGACAGACTCAAGGAGCTCCAAGGGAAGGCCGAGGAGAGAGAGGAGAGCTCCGCATACGAGAGTGGAGTTAACGACCGAAAAGCCCGGAACTTCCGTTTCCAACTTCAACTTCCTGCCAAAAACGGAGATTTCAAACTTGGTTCCGCTCGGAGAGGTCTCAAAAGACGTTAACCTCACATCTCCGAATTTGCCAAACGTAACGGTTTCCCTTGAGAGGGAATGGTGAGAGAGGTCGTGAGGAACTATTGAGACATCAGTTCCCTCTGTTATTGAAAACTTTTCAGCAATGAGCTCGGCAAGTGAACCAAAGCCCTCCATATGAGCCCTCTCCACGGCCGTAACTATTCCTACTGAGGGTTTGAGAAATTCCCTTAAACGGGGAATCTCTCCCGGCGAGTTTGTTCCAACCTCCTGAACGTAGATATCGGCCTCAACTAACAAGTTTGAAAGCGTATGAATAAGACCGAGCTCGTTGTTAAAGCTCCTTTTATTCCTGTAAACTTCCAATCCTCCCTTTGACAAGACAAAGGAGAGGAGCTCCTTTGTTGTTGTCTTTCCGACGCTTCCGGTAACTGCAACAACGGGATTACTAAAGCGCTCTCTCCTCCATCTCGCAACCCTTTTAAAGGCCTTGTAGGTGTCGGAAACGAGAACTGAGAACCTGTCGGAAGGGAAATCAACATCTTTTGAGGATATGACGCCCGGAGCTCCCCTCTCAAAGGCATGAGATATGAAGTCGTGGCCGTCCCTCTTTCCTACAAGGGGGACAAAGACCTCCCCTTCCTCAATCTCTCGGGAATCAAAGTTGAAGCCTCTTACTTTTAAGTTCTTTCCAAGAAGTCTTCCGCCTACTATCCTACTCAACTCTTCTGCGTCCATAGAACTCCTCAACTACCTCCCTGTCGCTAAAGTGAAACTTCTTGTTACCGATTATTTGATAGTTTTCATGCCCCTTACCGGCAATAAGTACCGTATCTCTTTCCTTTTTAAGCGAGAGGGCAATGTTTATCGCCTCCCTCCTTGAAAACTCAATCAC
>CAZEDJ010000093.1:0-4636 GCA_964511045.1 uncultured bacterium | reverse complement strand
TTTCTGTCAAGAACGTAAATCTCTTTACCGGAAAGTTCCTTTTGATAGACCTCTTTTTCTTCATCTATGAGGATTTCCTCTTCTGGTAAACTCTCGTAGAGCTCCTCAAAGGAGAGAACTTTTATCTCGTTACCCTCTTTCACAACTAACTGGTTAACCGGTGAATAGGAGTAGGCACTCAACCGGTACGTTTGGTGGTGGTACGACCAGCCCTCTTCGTGGTGAATTCTTACTGGGAGACCTTTATATATCTCATCAAAGAGGTAGTCCTTCATGACCTCACCGACGACAACGTGCTCAAGGACGGGAATGCCTCTAACGAAGTTGGCGTTGTTCCTTGAGACGTCATCGTTTGCGATAAAGAGGTCTATCAGCTTAAAGTACTTATTCTTCATTCGTCCCCTCCACAGGGTAAAAAGGGTTGAACTGGTGAGGTAGTGATTTTACATACTCAGATATGAGCCTCTTCTCGTCCTCTTTGAGGAGGGGATACTCAACGGTCCGGAGAATCAAAAACGGCAAGGAGTATTTCTTTATTAACTTTATTGTTAATTTTAACTTATCTTTGTATTCTAATAAGTGAGAATCATCAACGTCCTCTCTGGAAAAGAGAATTCTCTTAAAGCGTTTGGCTTGGTCAGGGGTATAGTCATCAAGGAGGGGAACTTTAACATCAAGGGCCACTCCGTCAATTAATCCCTTTTCTATTAGGACCTGCAACTTCTCCGGGTTTGTCCCGTTCGTGTCTATCCTCACCGGAAAACCAAACTCCTTTATGAAGGAAAGCCCTTCCTCTAAGTTGGGCTCAAGGGTAGGCTCTCCACCTGAGACTATGACGAGCTCAACTCCGAGGAGCTTTGCCATTGAGAGCCTGTGAGAGAGCTCCCCGTAATCCATATAAACGGGCTCTCCCCTAAAGTGATTCCTGTTGTGACAGTGGTAACAGTTCAAATTACAGAGGTGAAAGTTCGTATAGAGGAGAATTGAAAACTTACCGGGGTGGTCCTTAAAGGAGGTTGGCGAATCAACGAGGAGAAATGGTGAAGGTTTCATCTCATTTTCCGAGCAGTTTTTCTCAGTGAATTTTATAAAAAGGAGCTCCCGCTACTGGGAGCGGAGCTCCTCGGCAAGCCTGACGAGGTTCCTCAAAGCGGGAATTACCTCCTCCCACCTCCTCGTCTTTAAACCGCAGTCGGGGTTAATCCAGAAGTTCTCCTTGGGAATGACCTTGAGTGCTCTTTTCACGATTTCAGCCATCTCCTCAACGGTAGGAACGTAAGGAGAGTGGATGTCCCAGACTCCGAGACCTATCTGCCTGTCAAACTTCACCTTTTCAAAGGCCTCAATGATGTCTCCCTTGGACCGGGAGGCCTCAATGGAGATAACGTCAAAGTCCATCTCAAGTATGTACTCCATGATTTCGCCGAACTCGGAGTAACACATGTGGGTGTGAATCTGAGTTTCGGGCTTTACGGAAGAGTGGCAGAGCCTAAAGGACTTTATAGCCCAATCAAAGTAGTCCTTCCAGTACTTTTTCTTAATCGGAGCTCTCTCCCTCAGGGCAGGTTCGTCTATCTGAACAATCTTTATTCCAGCCCTTTCGTAGTCCTCTATTTCTTCTTTCAGGGACAGTGCAATTTGGTATGCAACCTCTGAGATGGGAATGTCCTCCCTGACATAGCTCCAAGAGATAATTGTAACGGGACCGGTAAGCATTCCCTTTACCGGCTTGTCCGTTAAACTCTGGGCAAAGGCAATCTCCTCAATTGTCATCGGAGAACTTCTGTAAACGTCCCCGTAAATGATGGGAGGCCTGTAACACCTCGTCCCGTACGATATGACCCAGCCGTTACCCGTCGTTGCAATTCCCTCAAGCTTTTCGGCAAAAAATTCAACCATGTCCGTCCTTTCAAACTCTCCGTGAACGAAGACGTCTAACCCCAAGTCCTCCTGAATCTGGATTGCCTTTGATATCTCTCCCCTGATAAAGGTCCTGTAGTCCTCCTCAGAGAGAGCTCCCTTCCTGTATAGGAGTCTTATCCTTCTTACTTCCTCCGTCTGTGGGAAGGAACCTATCGTCGTAGTTGGAAAGAGGGGCAGTTTCAGGACTTCCCTCTGAACCTTCAACCTCTCCGGATAACTCGGCTTCCTCTCAAAGTCCTCGTCCCTAAGCTCAGAGACCCTCCTCTTGACCTCCTCATTTTCCCCAAAGGGACGGCCGAGATTCTCAATCCACTTTTCGGCCTCTTCTTTAAGCTCCTCCGAGTTTGAAATTAGTTTCAGCTCGTAAAGTCTCTCCTCGGCAAAGGAGACTTTTCCGAGGAGCTCCTCAGGTAGAGAGGAACCGGAAAGGTTAACGGGCAGGTGGTAGAGCGGAGAAGCGTTTGTAACCACTACATTTTCACCCAAATCCTCTACAAGTTCCTTAACCTTAAAGGGATTTACTCTCCAAACGTTTCTGCCGTCAACGACGCCGGCAAAAAGGGTTTTTCCGTTTCTGTTTAGCTTCCTCAACTGTTTTAAGTTCTCTCCCCTGTCGTGGACGAGGTCAACTCCAACTCCGTTAAAGGGAAGGTCAAAGAGGAGTTCTAACCTATCAACGCTGTCGTAGTAGGTAAAGAGGTTGACCGGACAGTTTGCCGATGAAAAGAGGGAGTAAATTTCCTCAATGAGTTTCCATTCTTCACTTGAGAGCTCCATAACCAGAGCCGGGTCGTCAAGGTGGACCGACTCAAATCCCCTCTGATTGATGTAGTCAATGTAAGCCCCTGTAAGCTCCTTTAGGGCTCCCCCAAAGTGCTCCTCTTTCAGCCCCTTGGAGAGTTTAAGGAAGGTAAAGGGGCCTATCAGGTGGACGTTTTTCTGAGCTCCCTCGTGTCTATCCCAGACGGGCTTTTGAATGGAAAATGAAGGAGCTCTCCCCTCAAAATCGGGAACCAAATAGTGGTAGTTTGTGTTGAACCACTTGGTCATTTCAAGGGCTCTTTTGCCCCTGCAAAGGTCAAAGTAGTCACTTAAAGTCTCTGCCCTGTAAACACCAAAGGTTAGGGCAGTGTCAAGCATCGGGTCGTAGAGGGTCATCTCCCCTTCGGGATAGCCCTCAACGTATCGCTTGTAGGTCTCCTCCCTCTTGGCGTTCAGCTTTTCAATCCCGGAGAGGAGCTCCTCCTCGGAAATCTTGCCGGCCCAGTAACCCTCAATGAGCCGTTTAAACTCCCTCTGCTTTCCGAGCCTCGGAAAGCCGTAAGCGTAGCTCTTCATCTCTACCTCCTGTGGGTGTTTTTTTAACACCCGCAGGAGTCCTAAGGCGGGAAAAGAAAAAGGAAAACCCTCTCCTTTCCCGCGCCCCGAACCCCCGCAGGACGCGAAGGGGTGGAGTCTCTCCACCCATCACGGGCCGGTCTCCCGGCTCGCAGGGTCTCAGTGGGCAGTAGCCTTCCCAGAGTGGGAGCTCCTCACCCCGTCACTCCAGTGGCTAAAGCCCTTTTTATTCCCTGCTCACGGTTGCGAGGACAGCGCCGGACTCTCACCGGACTTCCCGTTCACCCGTGACGGAGGAGAATTTATTAGAAGTCCCACCAAAAGTAAAGTTTGGGTATCATTCTCAAAACCTGTAAACGGAGGAAGGATGGAGTTTAAATTTGGGGAAAACCGTATAAGTCTAATCCTTGACGACGGTCAGGAAGCCTTTATAACGTTCGGCATTGAAAGGGAGAAGAGAGTACTGGTCGTTAGCACGACCTTTGTTCCCGAAAACCACAGGGGAAAGGGAATTGCCGGAAAACTCTCTCAAAAGTTGGTTGAGTTTGCCGAAGAAAACGGATACAAGATATATCCCTTATGCTCCTATACGGAGAAGTTTTTAAGGAGAAAGAGGCCCGACCTCATAGCCGGAGATGAGTGATGGAAGTTGTCGTTACAACAGACGTAAAACCCAACAGGGAAATGGTAGAGGAGGCCGAGAAACTATCGGAAAAGTTGGGAGCTCCCCTCGTCAAAAGGCGCCACCTCACAATAAGTGCAATAAAAAGGGAATACGGAAGAAACGTTCTCGTAGTAAAGAGGGACTTAAACCTCGTTCTCCACACCCTTAAAGGGCAAAAGCTCTTCTTCCATCCGGGGCTCTTCAAAATCCGCCTCCTCAACTACTTAAGGAGTGGAAAGGAGGCAATGGTTGAGGCGATGGAGCTCTGCGAGGGAGAAACAGTCCTTGACTGCAACTTAGGACTTGCACAGGATGCCCTCATGGCGGCCTTCGTCTCAAGGAGAAAAGTCGTTGGAGTTGAGAAGGAACCCGTTATTTATGAGATAGTCAAGCGGGGACTTGAGAGGTATAAACCAAAGGGGAAACTGAAAGTTGCAGAGTTTGCATTTAAGTTGATTGAGCCACACTTGGCCGATAACTACTCCTTTTTAAAGGAGCTCCCCGATAAGTCATTTGACATAGTTTACTTCTCTCCGATGTTCGTAAAACCAAAGTGGCACTGTGACGTCATGTCCCCCTTTAGGGAAGTGGCTCCAAAGGACTTTATAAGCCCGGAAACCTTAAAGGAAGCAGAGAGAGTTGCAAGAAAGAGGGTAGTCATAAAGATAAACAGGGGAGTTAAGGAGCTATTTCCCTTCCTCTCTGAATATA
>CAZEDJ010000092.1:0-4660 GCA_964511045.1 uncultured bacterium | reverse complement strand
AGTACCTCATGACCGGAAAGTGGGAATACAGAGGAAATGGGTAATCCGGTGAGCCTTCGGGCTCACCTTCCTAAGATTCTGTCAAGGATGATTGAAGCGGCCGAACGGACGGAGAGGTGGTTGTAGTCAGTTCCCCTTATCGGTTCTAAGATGTAATCGGCCGACTTTATAAACTCCTCAGTCAGCCCCCAACCTGTTCCAAAGCATATTATTACGTCCTGATTTTTAACAATTTCCCTTAAGCTGTGAAAGGAGATGGACTCCGGATATTCCCTTGCCGTTGTTACGACGACTTTGGGCTTGACTCCATCCCGCTTCTCAATGTCATTTAAAGCATCCTCAAAGTAGGGGACTGCCTCTACTATTTTGAGAGCTTCCCATCTCTTTGGGTTGTACTCCCTCCCGTGTCCTCCCTGCCAAAAGGAGAGGAGCTTTCTTGCAAGCCACAGGTGGTTTTCAATGGGCTGGACGATATAGTACCTTTTTACTCCGAAAGTTCTTGAAGCCCTTGCTATGTCGTGGATGTCAAGCGTTGTCAGTGATGTTGCAACGACTTTTTTGGATTTGTTGTAGACCGGATAGTGAAGGAGAGCCGTATAGACCGCCATTTTTAGCTCCTTGAGAGTTTTTTAAACAGAAAGAGAGAGGGCAGGTAGATAAGGAGTAATTTTGGCGAAAAGATTAGCACAGCTGTGAAGCCGATGAGGGCGGAGCTCCAAAAAATCTGCTCACTCTCTCCCCTCTTTTTCTTTTCCTCCCTCAGTATCCTGGGATACTCCTCAAAGAGGATTAGGTAGTCGTTCATTACCTTTAGGCTCTTTCTCCTTACGGTTGATAAGACCATTTTAGGAGCAAGTTTCCTGAGGTAGGGTTTTAGGAGAGGTGGAAGCCTAAAGTCGGGATATATTATCCTCGCAATTGATTCTGTATGGGCTATCGTTTTCATGAGTGTAACCAGCTCCTCTGGTAGGACTATCCTAAACTCCCTTGCAACCGAGAGCTCCTCGTAAAACAGCTTTTCCGCATCAATCTGTGAGAGTGGTTTATTGTAGTACTTGTCAAGGAATATTAAAACCTCTCTCTTTAAGAGGTTCTCGTTCACTCCCTCGCTAACGGCCCCTATTCTCTTTAGAGCTCCGACGATTAAATCGGGGTCCCTGTTCATAACTCCGATTGAGAAGATGAAAAACTCGCTTAAAGTATCGGGTGAGAGCCTTCCGACTATTCCAAAGTCAACAAATGCGAACCTCTCATCGGGAAGCAGAAAGATGTTTCCAGGGTGGAGGTCTCCGTGGAAAACTCCTAACTCAAAAATTGTTCTGTTTACGATTCTCACAAATTTCTCAGAAAGCTCCCTTCTCTTCTCCTCGTCCATATCCAAAAAGAGCTCTGCCGAGAGCTTTTTCCCTTCAATGAATTCCGTTGTTAGGTACCTTGATGACGAGAATTTCCAGAAGACCTTTGGGACGTAGAGGGTCGGCTCCTTTTTTGAGAATTTCCTAAAGAGCTCCATGTAGGCCGCCTCTTTTGATAGGTCTAACTCTGACACGAGTATCTTCTCAAACTCGGAGAGAATTTGGGGGATTCTAAACTCCCTTACTACGGGAATCGGTGAGAGGAGCCTGACGAGAGTTTTTAAAACGGCAACGTCCCTCTTTATGAGCTCCTCAGCTTGTGGCCTAATGATTTTTAGGGCTACCTCCTCTCCGCTCCTTAAGAGAGCTCTGTGGACTTGGGCAACGGAGCCTGAACCTATCGGTTTTTCGTCAATGTGCGAGAAAAACTCCTTAAGTTCTGGGTAGTAGGAAAGGAGCTCCTTTAAACTTTGAGGGGGGACCTTATCCTGGAGTTTTTCAAGCTCCTTTATGTAGTCGGGCGGAAGGATATCAACTCTCGTTGATAGGAGCTGTCCAATTTTTACGTATGCTCCTCCCAACCTCTCAAAGGCAACCCTCAACCTCTTTGGAGGTGGGTATTCAAGGAGAAATCGGTAGGGAAAGAAGAGGAGGTATCCGATGATGGAGGCAAGAAGGGGAGTTATGTAGCGGGAAATTACCTCGTAGGAGCAAAAGTAGGAAAAACCTAAGACCTGCCAAAGTCTGAGCAGGCCTTTCATTATTTCTTTTTACCTATTTCTTTTTTTAGGCTCTCTATCTCCTTTCGGAGCTCCTCAATCTCTTTCCTTAAACTCTCAATTTCCGACTTTGTTGCAACGGGGAGCTCCTTCAGGATTTTCTCAATCTCCTTTGAAATCTCTTCCTTCTCCTTCTCAATTTCCCTCTTTAGGGATTCAATGACCTTCTTTCCCTCCTCTTGGGATATCTTTCCCTTTTCCTCAAGCTCCTCAATGAACTTCTCTAACTTCTCCGACACGAGGGCAACGAATCCAATCTGCATCAGCGTTATCTTCTTAACGACTTCCGACAGGCTCTTCATCTTTTCCTCCCGATTTGTTTTCAGTTTAAAATTATGGAATTAACGGTGAAAGGGGAGACGATTGAGGAGGATACTCTTACTTTTGTTTTTTCTCTTTTCGGTAAGTGCCTTCGGGGGGGAGCTCCCCGTTAAGATTTCGGCAGACAGGGTTGAGGGAAACGTTCAGAAGTTGGTCAATGCCGAAGGTCACGTAGTGGTGAATTACTCCGATGTAACGATAAAGGGAGATAGGGCTTCTTACGACAGGGAGAGGGGTCTTTTAAGGGTATGGGGTCACGTCCTAATAAGAGAGGGGGACGTGGAGCTCCACTGCAAAAACTTGGTCTATGACTTAAGGACGAAGAGGGCAGTTCTTGAGGACGTTTACGGCAAGATATCCCCTACCGACAGAATAAGGGCGGAGAGGATTGAGAGGATTTCTGAGAAGGAGTGGATTGCATACGACGGCGAATATACTCCCTGTAGCCACAGGTGTCCAGACTGGTCTGTGACGTCAAAGAAGTTTAAGGTTCTGGTCGGTGAGAGTTTCAGCGGAAAGTGGGTGGCCTTTAGGGTTAAGGAGATTCCAATAATCGTCTATCCCTACCTCTCTGGGCCTATAAAGAGGAAGAGGGAATCGGGTCTCCTCACGCCGAGGATTGGATACATAGAAAAGGACGGATTTGTCTATAAACAGCCGTTTTACTTGGTTTTGGGAAGGAGTGCAGACTTAACGCTTTTTTACGAAAAGAGGAGCATTGACGGAGAAGGAGTGGGGGGAGAGCTCCGCTACGTTTTGGGAAAGAGGAATAGTGGAGACTTGAACTACTACCAGATTAACAAGAAAATGGAGAGGAGCTGGAAGCTCACGTTTTCCCACAACTACAATCCCTCAGACTACCTCTACCTAAAAACAGACTTTGACGTTGTCAGCAGTAGGAGATTCTATACAGATACCACAACCTTTAACGTAGAGGAGCAGACTCAGCTCTATACAAAGTCAAGCATCACCGGCTCAAAGCTGTGGGAGAGGGCAATAGTTAACGTTAATGCCCTGTACCTCAGATATCTAAACGGTTCAACCGACAAGGCTTACCAGAGAATTCCAAACGTTAACTTTTACCTGATGGACTCTAAG
The DNA here is from genome assembly GCA_964511045.1 of uncultured bacterium. GTDB lineage: Bacteria > Aquificota > Aquificia > Desulfurobacteriales > Desulfurobacteriaceae > Balnearium. Next base: position 1,107 of record CAZEDJ010000092.1, on the reverse strand, counting down.
CTCTTTAACCTACCTGTAACCTTCAATCTCTATTCCGACGTTACCTACTTTTACAGGAGGGCCGGAGGGAGCATGTACAGGATTAATGCCGAGCCCTCTCTCAGATACGTTAGGAGAATTGGAAGTTTCAAGAATAGCTCAAAGCTCTCCTACCTCATAACCTCCTACCAGAGGGGAGGCAGCAGGGAGCTCCTTCAGTTTAAGGATGAAGTCAAGACGAACAAGTTCGTTTACCTTAGGGGACTCGGATTTTCGGTGAATCCGGAGCTCTCGTTTTTTTACAGGGAGTCTCGGGACCAGTCGTCAAATCCCTTCTTTGACTCTTCCGACAGGTTAAAGGGAGAGAGGAGGATAACGCCTGCCGTTGAGACCTTTGTTTATTCAGAGGGTAAACAGCTGATGAGGTTTTCCGTAAGCTCAGACTACGACTTATCTGAAGGGTGGAGGAAGTTGAGCTGGGACTTTGACCTTTTTCCCTTTGAGTGGTTGGACTTGAGGGAGAGCGGAAAGTACGACCTTTCAACGGGGGAGATGGCCTTCTTAAATTCCTACGTCTCTGCAAGAGCTCCCCTTGGAATAAGGGTTTGGAGCAACCTCTACAGACAGCAGGTTCCCGAGGGGATAACCTACCTCAGGTGGGGGACTTCTGTTCCCCTCGGCAGGTACCTCTCCTTTTCCTTTTGGGACAGGTATGACGTTAAGCTGAGTGAGGACAGGGAGAGGCAGTATGCTTTAAGGATAAACAGGGGCTGTTGGAACGGCCTCCTCTCTTACAGGTGGTTAAAGACCTATGAGGGAGAGATACGCTACCAGATAACTCTGAGGGTAAATCTTTTGAGGTTGGGAAGTTACGGTTATCAGCTTTTGGGCAGAAAGAGGTAGTTAGAATTCTATTGAGGAGTAGAGCTCCGGCATCTTCGGTTTAACGCCCAATTCCCTCTCTGTGAGCTCCTTAAAGGAGCTCATTGCCCTCTCTTCACCGTGAACGAGGATGACCTCAGAGTTTTTCTTGAGGGAGCTCCTGAGCCAGTCAAACAGCTGAGGCTGGTCGGCGTGGGAGGAGAAACCGTTTATAGTATAGACCCTTAACTTCACCGCTACCGTTTC
>CAZEDJ010000091.1:0-4661 GCA_964511045.1 uncultured bacterium | reverse complement strand
TTTCGCTGCAGCTTCTCATTAAATTTCCTTTTACTTTTGGTTAAACTAACTTTAATTTAACTGCTTCCGGAGATTAAATGCAATGTCCGACAGTCCCATAGGCATCTTTGACTCTGGAGTAGGGGGACTTACCGTTTTGAGAGCTCTGAGGGAGCTCCTTCCCTCAGAGAACCTCGTCTATTTCGGAGACACGGCACGGGTTCCCTACGGGAACAAGTCCCACAGGACGATAATCAAGTACAGCCTCCAAAATGTCCACCTCTTAAACAGGTTCGGCGTTAAAATGGTCGTTGTAGCCTGCAACACCTCATCGGCCCACGCATTGGAAATTCTCAGGAGCGAGTTCCCCTTTCCCATAGTGGGAGTCGTTGAACCGGGAGCGAGGAAGGCCGTTAAGGTGAGCAAAACGGGAAAAATAGGAGTAATCGGAACGGAAGCCACAATAAAGAGCAACGCCTACAAGAGGGCAATTCTCTCCATTGACCCTTTCTGTCAGGTCTATCAGAAAGCCTGTCCACTCTTTGTTCCCCTCATAGAGGAGGGATGGCTGAACGACGAGGTAACCTACGAGGTTGCAAGGAGATACCTTAAGGACTTGGTTGAAAAGGGGATTGACACTTTAGTCCTCGGATGTACCCACTACCCGCTCATAAAGGAAGTCCTCTCTGAAGTGTGCGGGGGAATCTCACTCGTTGACTCGGCAGAGGCAGTTGCCAGTGAAGTTGAAAGGAACCTTCCGGCAAGGAGGAGCAGGAAAAGGGGAAAGGTCAAAATCCTCGTTAGCGACAAGACCGACAGGTTTGAGAGAATTACCAGTATGATAATGGGAGAGGATATAGAGATAGAGGAGGTAAGTATTGAGTAGGAGTGACGGGAGAGCTCCCGACCAGTTGAGAGAGGTAAGGATAATTCTTGATTTCATAAAGCACGCCGAAGGCTCATGTCTCATAGAGTTTGGGGATACGAAGGTCATTTGCACCGCATCCATTGAGGAAAAGGTTCCGCCCTTTTTAAAGGGAACGGGACAGGGTTGGATAACGGCAGAGTACTCAATGCTCCCGAGGGCTACAGTCCAGAGAACCGTAAGGGAAGCCGCAAGGGGAAAGCTAACGGGAAGAACTCAGGAAATTCAGAGGTTAATAGGCCGCTCCTTAAGGAGTGCCGTTGATTTGGAGCTCCTTGGGGAGGTAACAGTGTGGATTGACTGTGACGTCATTCAAGCAGACGGCGGAACGAGAACGGCATCAATAACTGGGGCCTTTGTTGCACTTTACAGGGCACTTGAGAGGACTGAAAAACTCCATGCCATTAAGTCCTTCGTTGCGGCCGTTAGCGTAGGAATCGTTAACGGGGAATTCCTATTAGACCTCAATTACGAAGAGGACTCAATGGCAGAAGTTGATATGAACATCGTTATGAACGACAGAGGGGAATTTGTTGAGGTTCAGGGAACGGCAGAGGGAAAGCCCTTTAGCAGAGAGGAGCTCAACAGACTCTTAGATTTGGGAGAAAAGGGAATAAAAAAGTTGATAGAAATCCAAAAAGAGACTCTGGGGGTCAAGGAGTGAAGTTCGTCTTTGCCTCAAAGAACAGGGGAAAACTGAAGGAGTTTAAGGAAAAACTGAGGGAGTTCGGAATAGAGGTCGTTCCGATAGATGAAGTTTTGAAAGTAGAACCCCCGGAGGAGACCGGAAATACTTTCTGCGAAAATGCCTATCAGAAGGCAAAGTACTACTCGGAAAGGGTCCAGATGCCGGTAATTGCCGAGGACTCGGGGCTTGAAGTTGAGGTACTGGGAGGAAAACCGGGAGTACTCTCTTCCAGGTTTGCAGGTGAGGGAGCAACCGACGAGGAAAACAACAGGAAGTTGATTTCAGAGCTAAAGAAACGGAAAGTTGAGAGCTCCCCCGCACGCTACGTATCGTTTATATTCGTCTCCTTCCCCGAGGGAATGGGGCTGTGGAGCTCCGGAGAAATCAAGGGAAGAGTGATAACCCAGCCGAGGGGAAGCGGGGGATTCGGCTACGACCCCCTCTTTATACCTCAAGGTTACGAAAAGACGATGGCAGAGCTCCCCCTTACCGAAAAAAACAGAATAAGCCACAGAGGAAGAGCCATTGAAAAACTTGTAAAACTGATTAGGGAAGTTAAAAAATGGTAGACGTAAAGTACCTCATTCACCTGATTATTGAAGGGTTAACGTGGTTTATAGTTATCGGAGCTCTCCTTACCTTTATTCCTCCACAAAACCGAAACAGCCTAATAAATAAAGTTATAGAAATCCTTGACGCGATACTCAGCCCGATAAGGAAATTCATTCCCCCCATAGGGGGATTAGACTTTAGTCCCCTTGTTGCTATAATCATTTTGCAGCTAATAGACCAGATAATAAGAGGCATCTAATGGAAAATAAGAGAAAGCTAACCCCCCAAGAGATAAGAAATCAGGAATTTGGAAAAAAGCTCTTTGGATACGACCCGGATGAGGTTGACATATTTCTAAGCACCGTTGCAAACGCCTACGAGGACCTACTAAAGGAAGTAAACAGACTGAAAACCCAAACTCCAGAGTACAAGACTGAAGAGATAGTTGAGAGGGCAAGGAAAAAGATAGACAGAATAGTAGAGGAAAAGAAAAAACAGCTACAGGAAATTGAAAAGAGAAAAGAGGAACTGGAGATAGAAATAGAAAAACTCAGGTTGACTCAAATGAGGATGGCAAACAAGCTGAAAGCAGCCATCCTCGAGATGACAAAGCTCTTAAAGGAGTTGGAGGCAGATGTTAAGAATAAGGAAAAGAGGGGAGAAAATAGAGATAGAGATAAAGGTTCAACCGAAAGCATCGCGGAACAGAATAGAGAAAGTGGAGGAGGGGAGACTGAAGATAAGGGTAACAGTTCCTCCTGAAGGAGGTAAGGCAAACAGGGCAGTTATTGAAATTCTCTCAAAGGCCTTAAAGGTTCCAAAGAGCAAAATAAGAATAAAGAGAGGAGAAAGTAGTAGAATAAAAACAGTTGAAATAGAAGGGTGTTCTTTGGCAAATTTGCAAGAAAAGTTGGGGGTTGAAGTAGAGGAAAAGTCTTGACAACTAATTTGTTAATTAGTATTTTCTCTGTAAGGCCTTGAAACGCTTTGGCTTTAATAAAACCAATTAAGGAGGGAGCGGTATGACGAAGAGTGAACTCGTATCCGCAATCGCAGAAAAGGCTGGGCTGAGAAAGAAGGATGCAGAAGCAGCCCTCAACGCCTTCATTGAGGTAGTAACCGAAGCTCTAAAGAAGGGGGAAAAAGTAGAAATTAGGGGATTCGGAACCTTCCTCATGAAGGAGAGGGCTCCAAGAGTTGCCAGGAATCCTAAAACCGGCGAGAAAGTTGAAGTTCCTGCAAAACTCGTTCCTGCATTTAAGCCCGGTAAAGACCTCAAGGAAGCTACAGAGAAGGAAATCAAATCAAAGAAAAAGAGGAAGTAACTACAAGGGGGCCCTGTGCCCCCTCAGTTTACCAACTTAAAAATCCTGTCAAACCTCGGTAGGTGTCTGTGGGAATCCCATGAGAAGAAGATAATCCTTGCAATTCCAACAATTTTCTTCCTATCAACAAATCCCCAATACCTGCTGTCGTAACTGTTGTTCCTGTTGTCTCCCATCATAAAGTACTTCCCCTTCGGAACGACAAATACCTGAGTATTGTCCCCCTGAGTGCCCGTTTTCAAAACGTAATGCTTCTTTATCCCGCCGCTCTTTCTTGGTAAGAACTCATAGTAGAGTTTTCCAGAGAATCTCTCCCCCTTTTCCCAGTATGAATACTTACCGACATACTCATACTTACAGGGTTTTCCGTTAACGTACAGTTTCCCGTCAATAACCTGAATCCTATCTCCCGGAACGCCTACGATTCTCTTTATGTAGTAAACATCCTCGTTGAGGGGAAAGTGAAAAACGACAACATCCCCCCTGTCGGGATTTCTGAAGTGGTAGGTCACCTTATCAACGAGGATAAAGTCACCAACAAGGAGCGTAGGAACCATAGAGCCGGAGGGAATGTGAAACGACTGAACTATAAACGTTCTTATTATCAAAGCTAAAATTAAGGCTATGGCAAACGACTTTAGGTTTTCCAAAATTTTGTTCTCCTTCATAGGAACTCTCCAAAGGGAAATTTCGGGAAATTATACTCTCAAGGTTTAAAAGGAGGCTATCAATAGTTTTTGAAGTAATTTCTGAGATTCTCGTATCAGTCGGAAGAGAAAGGAAAACAATAACTTACGGCAAGCTGTGTGAATTAATAAATACAAAATTAATCGGAAAGACAGTTTACCCGATTTCAGTCGGAAGGTTCATAAGACCAGTGTGCCGTATTTACTTTGAGAAATTTCAGGTCTTTCCCGGCTCTGTGGTAGTAAGTAGCTCCTCAGGCATGCCGTCTGAGGGATATTTTAAGTTTGTGAGGAGTTTTGGAATAGAAGCAGAAGATAAGAGGGAGCTCTGGAGAGAGCTCCTTGAGAACTTTTATCGGTTCTGTGAGGTCTTTGATGGGGATATTCCTCTTCTTAATAATCTTTCTGATTCTGATTTTTGCCCTCCGTCCAGTAATTTCTGGAAACGGTAAGGACAGAGGGGCAGTTGAAATTAAGGGAGAGGACGGAACGGTTCTCCTCTTTTC
>CAZEDJ010000090.1:0-4765 GCA_964511045.1 uncultured bacterium | reverse complement strand
GAGTATCAACCAAGTCCTCGTACCTGTTTACAGAAAAGTCCCTCTTCCCGTGCCTCTTTAGTAAGAGTCCCTCAACTTCCCTCTTAACGGTATCGGTGACTTTCGGGGAGTTCGGCAAGATATATATGCCGTCTATGTAGTCAACGTTTGAAATCCTCTTAACGGCAGAGGTTATGGGAATGTAGATTCTATCGTCAAGGTTCTCTCCGCTGAGGTCTGTTCCCTTCTTTTTTAAAACTCCAACAATTTTGTAGGGAGCGTTGTACAGGTAAATTACCTTTCCGACGGGACAGGAATTTCCGTAGAGCTCCTTGGCAACCCCGTATCCCAAAACGGCCCTCTGAGAAATCTCAGAGATATCCTCCTCTGTTAAAAACCTCCCGCAGAGGAGCTCCAAACTTGAAATCTCCCGATATTCGGGCCACACACCGTAAACCGAAGCCGAATAGGACTTTCCGCCGTAGTGAACATTTGGAGAAACCTTCTTGTAGGGAGAAACGTAGAGGACATCCGGACACTTCTCCTCAATGGCTTCAGCGTCGGAAATTTTCAGAGTCGGGTAAAAGGAAAGTTGGATTGTCCTTCCACCTAAGTTTTTTACCTCTCCCGGCAGAACAACGAGAACCGATGAACCCAGCTTTCCGATAATAGCTTCAACCCTCTTCTTCATTGCGGAGGAGATTCCCATCATCAGCGTAAGCGTAAAGACACCTATTGAAACTCCTATGATTGAGAGAAAGAACCTCTTTTTGTTTTCTAAGGCATAGGCCACAAAGGTATTTAACATTAAATCTTCCTCCTCAAGGCCTTTACGGGTTCAAAGGAAGCAGCCCTCTTTGCGGGAAAGTAAACAGCAAGGAGACAAACGAGGAGTGAAAAGAGGAATGAAACTAAAAAGGCCTCAACCGGATAGACAACAGGAATTTTTAGAAGGGGAAGAATAAACTTTATTGAAAAATAGCCTATAAAAAGACCTAAGAGTGAAGAGGTTACGGAAATTACAACTGCCTCAGAGAGGATTCTAAAGAGGATTGCCCTCTTTGGAGCTCCAAGGGCTCTCCTCAAACCGATTTCCCACTGCCTCACGTAGATGTTTATGTAAAAGATGGACGACAGAACAAATCCCCCCACAACGAGGGCTGTTACCGAGGCCACTCCTAAAAAGAGAGCTAAAGTGGCAGACATCATTGATAAAAACTTTTTCACGACAACGGGAGTTATAACCATGAAATCTCCGGGCCTGTGGCGCTTTAGGAGAATTCTTTTAACTTCGGAGACAATTTTGTCGTAATCTTTTAAGTTCAAAACTCTAAACCTTATGAGACTTATGTGGCCGTAGGTTTTTTCAACTACCCTATCAAAGACGGGAAAGGGGACAAAGACTCTGTTGTCAAGGTTGTGGCCGTTAGGGGTCTTCCCCTTTTTTCTGTAAACTCCGATTACCCTAAACGGAATCTTTCCAACCAAAATAGTCTTTCCGATGGGGTTTTGGTTGGGCCACAGAAAGTCACTAACGTCATGTCCTACAACGGCAACCTTCCTCAAGTTTTTAAAGTCTTCCTCTGTAAAGCCCCGTCCAACCTCTATTTTGTAGTCCCAAGAAATCAACCAGTTGGGACCCACACCAAAAACAGAGGTAAACTTTGACTGAGAGAGGTTTGACACGGACACCATAGGCTTAACAACCCCGTAAGTAAGTGCAAAAATTCCCTCGAGCTTTCCTATTTCCCTGACATCTTCAAGTGTAAGGTTCATAAAACCGCTTCGGGGTCCCTTCCTTACAGACCCCGAGACAATGAGAACCGAATCGGGACCCAACTTTTTAATTATCCTGTCTGCCTGAAGGGAGCTCCCCCTTATCGCCGCAACTATCAAGACCAAAGAGACAACTCCAAAGACGATGCCCAAAACGGCAAAGAGGGTTCTAAGTTTGCTGTGAAGGAGAGAGAGGATGAGCTCCTTAAGAAACAGCCTCAACATTCCTCAATAACTCCGTCCCTTATCCTAACTACCCTCTCTGCCTGTTCTGCAACCTCGGGGTCGTGGGTAACAACAACTATCGTCTTTCCCTCGGAGTGGAGCTCCTTAAAGACCTCCAAAACGGCCCTACCGGAAGCAGAATCAAGCTGCCCCGTAGGTTCATCAGCGAGGATAATCTCGGGAGAGTTCATGAGAGCCCTCGCAATTGCGGTCCTCTGCTTCTGACCTCCCGAGAGCTCCTCGGGCTTAAAGTGGACTCTATCGCCAAGCCCGAGCCTCTCTAAGAGCTCCTTAGCCCTCTCCTCGGGAGGTTCAGCCGAGAAAACTACCCTCCTCCTCTCTCTTGGAAGGTACTCGGTAGGAAGGAGAACGTTGTCAAGAACGGTTAAGTAGGGAATCAGGTAAAACGCTTGAAAGACGAAACCTATGTAGGTTGCCCTTATCTTTGAGAGCTCGTCGTCGGGGAGCTCCAAAACGTTCATCCCGTCAAGGTAATACTCCCCAGAGGAAGGCCTGTCAAGGCAACCGATTATGTACATCAGCGTGGACTTTCCGGAACCCGAGGGACCCATTATTGAGACAAACTCTCCCCTTTCAATTTCAAGGTTAATTCCCTTTAGTACCTCTACCTCCAAGTCTCCCTGTTTAAAAACCTTTCTAACGTTGCGGAGCTTTATCAGTGCCATCCTCTTCCTCTGGAACAAAGTCTATTGAGGCCGAGTTTATGCAGTAACGGGTGTTTTTAGGAGTGTAACCCTCGCCGTAGAAGACGTGTCCCAAGTGAGCACCACACCTTGAACAGACAACCTCTATCCTCTCGTCGGGAAACTCCTCGGGAACCTCCCTTACGGCTCCGGGAACGGCATCGTCAAAGGAGGGCCAGCCAGAGTAGGAGAGAAACTTGTCATCACTCCTAAATAGGGGCTGTCTGCACAGCTTACAGACGTAAGTTCCCCTCTCAAAGTGGTTCCAGTACCTGTTTTGAAAGGGGGGCTCAGTTCCCTTCTTAAAAATGACCCACCTCTCAAAGTCCGTGAGGTGGCTGTCGTCAAACCTCCCTTTCAATGACAACCTCCTGCTTAATCTTAGATATCAACTCCTCAAATGCAGGAAGGACGTCAGACCTAAAACGGCCGGCAACGACGACAACCATAATGTCGTCGCCCACACTCAACTTCCCCTCGTTTATCCAAACTTCAACGGCCTCTATTCCTTCCCTCTTCTCAAATTCAGAAACGAGCTCCTTTAACCTCTCTCTATCAAGGGAGAGCTCCATCCCGACAACCTTTTCTCCGGAGCGGGACGTTCCCCGGACTAAACCGTTGTGGACGAGAACCATTCCGAGGTTCTCAGGATTTGAACGCCTCTTTACGGCCTCAATCAGCTCATCTACAGACGGCCTCAATGTAGTCCTCCTTTCTGTTTACGTTTAAAAGGGAAACTGCCCTATAATCAAGGTGTCTGAATTTCTCAAAGGGAATCAAACGGGAGCTGAGCCTCTGGTGGAGCTCCCTCAACCTGTGTCTGCCGGACTTCAGAAATTCCTCAACAATTGGCAGGGAAAACTTGGAAATTAGGAAGAGGAGAGAGTGAAACCTATTCCCTTCAACTAAGACGGCCGGGGGAATTTCCCGTGAGAATTCCAAAATAAATTCCCTCCTTAAAAGGGGGAGGTCTCCGGGAACAAAGAGAATCCTATCAAAGCGTGAAGCCCTCATGCCCGTGTAAATGCCGAAAATCGGTGAAAACTCCTTAAAAGGTTCAAAGATGACCCTCAAATTGGGGAATTTCCTCTCTAAGTGATAAAACTTACGAGGGTACTTTGTTACGAGTAAAACCTCCGGAAAGTCTAAAAGAGAAGAGAGAGCTCCAAATAGAAGGAACTCCCCCCTAAAGGGGGAAGTCAGCTTGTCGGCTCCGAAACGGGAGCTCTTCCCTCCGGCCAAGAGACAGACGCTAATCAGTGGCCACCTCCCCTGGCCATTTTAAGGGCATGCTTGATGAGGGGAGCAAACATCCTCAGGTTCTGTTCAACCCCCTTGGTTGAACCGGGAAGGTTTATAAGGATGCAGTCGGGAGAGAGCAATCCGGCCTTTGCCCTTGACATGAGCGCCTTTGGAGTGAACCTAACGCCTAAAACGTGCATGGCTTCGGAAAATCCGACCATCTCCTTCTTAAAGAGCTCCTCTGAAGCCTCAGGAGTAACGTCCCTCGGACTGAATCCCGTTCCGCCCGTTGTAACGATGAGGTTGGCTCCCTTCAACTGAAATTCCCTAACGGCCTCCTTTATCCTCTCCTTTTCGTCTGGAACGACCGAACGGCCGATAACCTCGGCGCCAAACTCCCTCAGTATCTCCTCTGCAACCCTACCGCTCCTGTCCTCCCTCTCCCCACTTGACGCAGAATCGCTAACGGTAATAACGGCCGCCTTTAGTCCGGACAGGTCGTCGGCCCAGTCGGACTTTCCACCGCTCTTTGTAATCAGCTTTACCTCCTCAATAACCATGCCCTTATCAAACGCCTTACACATGTCGTATATGTTCAGAAGTGCCATGAGGCAGGCGTTCATGGCTTCAACCTCGTATCCGGTCCTCCAAATTCCCCTAACCTCGGCCTCAACCTCAACGTAGTCCTCTCCGACGCTCGTTTTGACCTCTATGTGGTCAATGGGAATGGGGTGGCAGAAGGGCATCAGCTCAGCAGTCCTCTTTGCCCCCATTATCCCGGCAATCTGTGAGGCCGAAAGGACGTCCCCTTTGGGTATCTCTCCGTTAACGATTTTCTT
>CAZEDJ010000089.1:0-4907 GCA_964511045.1 uncultured bacterium | reverse complement strand
CATTGGTAGAGTTTTTAGCGTACCCATAAGGATTGGAATTTCGGAAATGCAAGGAAATCAAATAAGTTCATGCCCTAAAATCAATCATCATTAACACTAACTCTTAGATGTTTTTTGTTTTTCCCTTATTTTTACCCTCTCAATTCTCCTTCTTGAGACTTTTTCAACCTCTATGGTGTGGTGAGGGAGCTCCAAAACTTCCCCCTCCTTGGGAAATCTCCCCAACCTTGAAAGTATAAGTCCACCTATGGTAGTGTAGTCGGAGCTCTCGGGAAGGGGAAACTGAAGAACCTTATTCAACTCACCAACTTCAACCAAGGAATTGGCTAAAATCGTGTTTCCGCTCTTTACTATTTCCGTCTTTTCCCTGTCAAACTCATCCTCTATTCTGCCGACTATCTCCTCAAGGATGTCCTCAATCGTAACTATTCCGAGGGTAGAACCAAACTCATCAACAACAATCCCGAGCTGTTCGCCGGCCTTCCTAAATTCCCTCAAGGCATCAAAAACGCTCATGTACTCGGGAAATACAACAACCGGTCTCATTATCTCCTTAACTTTAAGGTTGGGGTTTTCTATCGTAATTAGGTCGGAAACCAAAAGATAGCCCACTATGTTGTCTATTCTCCCCTCAAAAACCGGGAGCTTTGAGAATCCGCTCTTTTCAAACAGCTCAAGGGCTTCAGAAACGGTTGAATTGCTGCTTACGGCAATTACTTGTGAAAGGGGAACGTATATGTCTCCGAGGCTCTTTTCTTTTAAACAGAATATGTTCCTGAGAATGTCCCTCTCCGTCTCCTCCACTTTAAACCTTGAACTGCTCTCCACCAAAAACTTTAGCTCTTCCTTTGTAACAAAGGGACTCCTCTCCGTTTCGGCCTTTAAGAGGTGAGCTATGAACTTAGAAAAGCCCATTACAACAAAGGAAATAGGCTTAAAGAGAAGGTAAAAAAAGTAAATGGGATAGACAATTTTAAATGCAATGACCGATGAGTACTTTTGAAAGAGGCTCTTTGGAATTAGCTCCCCGAAAGTTAGAGTGAAGGGAGTAAAGCAGAGAACTGTCAGGAGCTCCGGATAATCCCCCAAAATGGGAAATGCATTCCTCAACTTGTCCAAAAGGAAAACCGTAAATACCGTTGAGCCCGTAACGGTTGATAGGTTAGTGCCTATGAGAGTGGTTGTTAAGAGTTTTTCCGGTTCCTTAAGGAGCTCCGACAAAAGCTGGGCAGCCCTGTCCCCTTCCTGTAACCTCCTCTGGAGCTCTATCTTAGAGAGGGAAACTATCGCTATTTCGCTACCGGAAAAGAACCCCTCAGAAATTACGCAGAGAACTATGAATAACAGGTAGAGGAGCTCCATTACTTTAACCTCTCAACGACAACCGACTTAATTCTGTTCCCCTCTTTCTCCTCAACCTTAAACCTGAAACCCTGATAGTCCACAAACTCCCCCTTCTCGGGGATTTTCTCAAGGAGAGCCATAATGAGACCCGAGACGGTATCAACCTCGTTCAGTACTCCGTCGTCTTTAAGGTTTAAGACCTCCTTTACCTCCTCAATGGGCGTATCCCCAGAAAACTTAAACTTCTCATCTGAAAGTTTTTCTACCTCCTCATGTACCTTCTCATCGGGGAGCTCCCCGACTATTTCCCTTAAAATGTCGTCTAACGTAACTATTCCTGCCGTGTTTCCGTACTCGTCAACGACAACGGCCATGTGCCTACGGTTTCTCTGCATTTCCTTTAGCAGTTTATCAATAGTTAAAAATTCAGGAACAAAGTAAGGCTTATCGGTAAACTCACCTATTTTTCTATTTAGGTCGTTAGAAGACAGTTTCAGGGGAAGGATTTTCCTCGTGTAGAGAATTCCAACAATGTGGTCAAGGGAGTCCCTGTAAACGGGAATCCTTGAAAATTTTACATCTTTAAGGAATTTCAGTGCATCCTCAACGCTCATCTCCTCAGGAAGGGCAAATATCTTGTGTTTTGGAACCATAATCTCCCTTACGGCTATCTCTCCAAGGTCAAGGGTTCTATCAATTAGCTCCACCTCCTCCTTTCCTATTATCCCCTCCTTTGCCCCTTCGGAAACCAGAATGAGAAATTCCTCGTCTGTTAAAACTTTCGGCTTGTTAAAGAGCTCCACTCCGAAGGGCTTTAAGAGGAGCTCTGCAAAGCCGACGAGGAGAGCTCTAAGGGGAAGAATCAGGCGACTTATGAGTTTAATAAATGGAAAGATAAAGAAGGCATACCTCTCGCTGTACTTTATCGCAAGGGTTTTTGGAGTAACCTCTCCGAAGATAAGGAGAACCAACACGGTAATCGGAACTGCGAGAACGGAACCCAAATCGGGACCAAGGAGCTGGACGAAGAGAACGGCCGAAGTGGCCGCTATTCCGACATTCACCATTTCGTTTCCAATCAGTATCGTTGCAATGAGGTCTGCGGGGTTCTGGAGAAACCTTAAAATCTCCTCAGCCCTTTTGTTTCCCTCCTTTGCAAGCCTCTCCAACCTCAAGGTATTGAGTGAAAAGAAAGCAGTTTCAGAAGCAGAAAAGAGGGCCGAGAGGAGAACGAGGAAAGGAAGGAGAAAGTAGTAAACTAACGGCGGTTCCATCCTACTCAGCCTTTTTCGTTAACTTCATAATTATTAGGTTCTGAAGGGCCGTTATCACGTTGTTCGTAAACCAGTACAGGACGAGGCCGGCCGGGAAGTTGGCAAAGAGAAACGTGAAAAGGACTGCCATTCCTATAAACATGTACTTCTGCTGTTTGTTGGTCGTAGGGGTGACCAACTGCTGAGCTATCATTGAAAGACCCATCAGTATGGGAAGGGCGTAGGTCGGGTCGGGAACGGATAAGTCTTTTATCCAGAGGAAGGAAGCCCCTTTTAGCTCCACTGCATTGAGAAATATCTCGTAAAGGGCTAAGAATATGGGAATTTGGGCAAGCATCGGGAGACAGCCACTTGCCGGATTAACCCCGACTTCCCTATAGAGCTTCATCGTCTCTTCCTGGAGTTTCTGAGGGTCGTTTCCGTATTTCTTCTTAATTTCCTCAAGTTTCGGAGCAATCTCCTGCATCTTCTTCATTGAAACAAAGCTCTTGTGGGTAAGGGGGTGGAGGAGGAGCTTTATGAGAAGGGTAAAGACGATTATTAACAGTCCCCAGTTGGGTATAAACTTGTGCAGGAAGAGAAAGAGCTCCAAAAGTGGTTTTGCCAAGAATCCGAAAATGCCAAAGTCAATCGCAGAGTCCATTCCGAGCTCTTCAAGTTGTTTCAGCTCTTTAGGACCCCCGTAAAAGAGGGCTTTTGACACAAAGTTCCTCACAAAGGTGTGGTTGGGGGGAAGTTTCTCTACAACGGCATTGAACTTCTGAGACTTTACTGCCATGAGGAAATACTTGTCCTCCTCTCCGGCCCAGAGGACGTTATTGAAGGAAACAAAACCTTGAATGTCCTCCGGCTTAAGCCTGAAGACCTTCTCCACGGTCTCAACGACGGGACCGATGTGCCCCATCCTTGAGGTGTGAGCTTCATTTACCTTTATGTCCAATCCGACTATCGTTTCAACCGGTTTTCCGCCACACTCAGTCTCAACCTTTATTTTGTAGGAATCGGGATAGAAGGTTAACCTCTTTACGAAGGGAGTTCCTCCCGGGAGCTCCCCTCTCAGCGTAAGAGTCTCCGGTTTGTCACTTACACTTAAACGCTCCCTTGAAGGCGTCAGTTGAACTGCTGAGAGCTCCTTATTTAACTTTTCGTCACTTGAAACGGTCATTAGCGGATAGATGCCGAACCTCTTTGAGGAATCAGAAACAAGCTGAGCTTTATACTTTTTAACGTAAAGGCTTATCAGCTTTCCGTTAACGGTTGATATCTCGGCTTTGTAAAGCGGCGTTTCAACGTAAACGACCTTACCGACCTCCCTTGAGGGAACGATGTCCTTGTAGGACGAAACATCAACAGTCTTTAAGGCCTTCCTCGGCGCTTCCCCTTCCTTATTTTTGTGACCGAAGAAAAACTGAAACCCGAAAAAGACCAAAAGGGCAACGAGGAAAGCCTGAATAATCGCTAAACTTCTCTCCTTTTTCTCCATGACATTCTCCTTAAGGGTAGTCCACTCCCCCCTTTGAGAAGGGGTTGCACCTCAAAATTCTCCAGGCCGATTTTACCAGCCCCCTCAAAGTCCCGTACTTTTCAACGGCCATAATCGTGTACTCCGAACACGTAGGGTAAAACCTGCAACTCTTAGGGGTTAAGGGTGAAATAAACCTTTGGTAAAACCTTACCAAGGAGATAACAAAAGCCTTCAAGGATTTACTCCTTTAAAATTCCCGCCTTTTTTGCCAAGCTCAGAAAGTCCCTTTCAACTTCCCGGTAGCTCTTACCTATGATGCCTTTCCTCGCTATAAAGACAATGTCTACAGGTTCAAGCCTGTGTTTGTTGAGTCTGAAAACTTCCCTCATTAACCTCTTTGCCCTGTTCCTTTCAACGGCCTTTTTAGAAACCTTTTTGGAGACGATGAATCCCGCCCTCGGGAATTCAAGCTCGTTAGGGCAAAAATAAAAGGCCACGGTAGAACCGCCGAGGCTCTTCCCGTGGTCAAAGACTCTCTTAAATTCACTGTCTTTCTTAAGCTTTTCGTGCTTTTTAAATGTGAACCTTATCTTCTCTTCCACTCGTCACTTATCGTTAACTTCCAGCGTCCCTTCTTTCTGCGCCTTCTCAGGATTTCACGGCCGGACTTTGACTTCATCCTTGCCCTAAAACCGTGGACTCTCTTACCGTGAAGCCTGCTCGGCTGATAAGTCCTCTTTGTTGACAATTTCCACCTCCAAACAGACGGAAGATTTGTGATATCGGAATTATAGGCAAGGATGGTTATTTGTCAAAAAGGGAGC
>CAZEDJ010000088.1:0-4982 GCA_964511045.1 uncultured bacterium | reverse complement strand
TCAGCTGGCTAGAGCATCAGCCTTCCAAGCTGAGGGTCGCGGGTTCGAATCCCGTCGCCCGCTCCATTATTCCCCCCTTGAGATTTCCATCCAATAAACTCTTTTCAAATTAAAATAAAAGTTGATAAATCCCTCCTACAGATTTACAATTCCCAGAGATAATTTTCCCAAAGGAGGAAGTATGTCAGAGGTTTTAAAGGGAAGGGCATTTAAGTTTGGAGACGACGTCAATACCGACGAAATCATTCCAGCGAGATACCTCAACACTTCAGACCCAAAGGAGTTGGCAAAACACGTAATGGAGGATGCCGACCCTGAATTCCCGAAGAAGGTAAGGGAAGGTGACATAATAGTTGCCGGTAAAAACTTTGGTTGCGGTTCCTCGAGGGAGCACGCTCCAATTGCAATTAAGGCTGCAGGTGTTTCTGCGGTAATAGCAAAGTCCTTTGCGAGGATTTTTTATAGGAATGCTATAAACATAGGTCTTCCTATCTTTGAATCTCCGGAGGCCGTTGAGGGAATTGAGGAGGGGGATATAGTTGAAATTAATCCTGAAACCGGTGTAATTAGAAATTTAACGAAGGGAACAGAGTTTAAGGCAACTCCTATTCCGAAGGATATAAGGAAGATAATGGAGGCCGGTGGCCTTATGGAGTACGCAAAGAAGAAGCTTGGCCTTTAGGAGGGGAAGTTGAAGGGAAAGGAATTTACGATAGCCGTTCTGCCGGGAGATGGAATAGGTCCCGAAATAGTGAAGCAGGCCGTTAAGGTAATGGATGCAGTTTCGGAAAAGTTCGGACTGAAGCTCAACTATAAGTATGGCTTAATAGGGGGAGCTGCAATAGATGAGTTTGGAGTTCCCTTCCCCGATGAAACTAAGGAGATTATTCTCTCTTCTGATGCTGTCCTCCTTGGAGCAGTTGGGGGGCCCAAGTGGGACAACCTTCCGTTTGAGATAAGGCCGGAGAGAGCTCTCCTCGGAATGAGAAAGCTCTTAAACGCCTTTGCAAACTTGAGGCCTGCAAAGCTCTACGATGAGCTCATAGATGCCTCAACGTTAAAGCCCGAAGTAGTTAGAGGCGTTGACATAATGGTAGTTAGAGAGCTAACGAGTGGAATTTACTTTGGAATTCCTAAGGGGATATTTGTTGACGGTGATGAAAGGGTCGGAATTAACACGTTGAGATACTATGAGCACGAAGTTGAGAGGATTGCAAGGGTAGCCTTTGAGGTTGCAAGAAAGAGGAAGAAGAAGGTAACGAGCGTTGACAAGGCAAACGTCTTGGAGGCAACGGTTCTTTGGCGGGAGGTCGTTGAGAGGGTTCACGAGGATTACGAGGATGTTGAGCTTAACCACATGTATGTAGATAACGCGGCAATGCAGGTAATAAGGTGGCCTAAGCAGTTTGACGTTATAGTCACGACAAACATGTTCGGAGACATACTGTCTGATGCCTGTGCCATGCTTACAGGTTCCCTCGGAATGTTGCCTTCGGCTTCAATAGGCGGAAAGATAGGGCTCTATGAGCCCATTCACGGTTCCGCTCCGGACATTGCGGGACAGAACATTGCCAATCCGATTGCAACGATAAATTCGGCCGGCATGATGTTTACATACTCCTTTAACATGCCGGAAGTTGAGGAGGTAATTGATAGAGCGGTAAGGAACGTTCTATCAAAGGGTTACAGGACAAAGGACATTTACTCTGAAGGTTGTAAGTTGGTTTCAACGGAGGAGATGGGAGACTTGATAGCCGAGGAGATAAGGAAGGGGGAGAAATGAGGGAGTATGTTGTTGCCGTTGTGGGTGCTACGGGTGCCGTTGGTAAGGAGATGATAAAGGTCTTAGAGCAGAGAAATTTTCCCGTTAAAAAGTTGGTTCCTCTGGCCTCCTCACGCTCGGCAGGTAAGGAGGTGGAGTTTAAAGGGAGAAAGTGGAAGGTTGAGGAGCTTAGACCCGAGAGCTTTGAGGGTGTTGACATTGCCCTTTTCTCGGCAGGGGGAGAGAGGAGTAGGGAGTTTGCTCCCGAAGCCGTAAAGAGGGGGGCAGTCGTTATAGACAACAGTTCGGCCTTCAGGATGGAGCCGGACGTTCCCCTCGTGGTTCCGGAAGTAAATCCCGAGGACGTTGAGTGGCACAAGGGGATAATTGCAAACCCCAACTGTTCAACAATTCAGATGGTCGTCGTTCTTAAGCCTCTACACGACATTGCGAAGATAAAGAGGGTTGTTGTCTCAACTTACCAAGCCGTTTCGGGAGCCGGAGCTCAGGCAATAGAGGAATTAAAGGAGCAGAGCCGGGCGGTTCTTGAGGGAAAGCCCGTTCCTCCGCCTAAGAAAATTCCGAAGCAGATTGCCTTTAACTGCGTTCCCCACATAGACAAGTTCTTCCCCGACGGTTATACGAGGGAAGAGCTGAAGATGGTTAACGAAACAAAGAAGATTATGCACGATGATTCAATAAAAGTTTCACCTACGTGCGTTAGGGTTCCCGTCTTTATCGGCCATTCCGAATCGGTAAACATAGAGTTTGAGAAGCCCATAACTGTGGAGGAGGCCAGGGAGGCACTTGAGAGAGCTCCCGGCGTTAAGGTTGTGGATAACTTTGAGGAGCTTGTCTATCCGACCCCGATTGACGTTGCTGGAAAGGACGACGTTCTGGTTGGGAGAATCAGAAAGGATGATACAATAGAAAACGGACTTAACCTTTGGATAGTGGGGGATAACCTCAGAAAGGGAGCTGCCCTCAATGCCGTTCAGATAGCGGAGCTCCTAATAGAGAAAAACCTCATTTAGGGAGTTTCAGTTGAGTGATGAGATTTTGAAAGAGCTCTTTAGTGATATCCCCGAAATTGAGTCGGTTGTTGTCATAGATGAGGACGGGATTGTAGTTCACAAGTATTCTAAGGAAGGGACCTCTGTTGACCCCGAGGACATTGCGACTCAACTTGTAAACCCGGTAAGGTCAATAGAGGAAGCCCTGAGCGATTCGGCAGGTGAGGAGTGTGAGGAGTTCATCGTATTTGGTAAGGGCGTAGTTATCTTTGTTTATAAATTGGTAAATGAGACTTACTTGGTTGCAGTTGCAAGGAGAAGTCCCCTCTACGGTAGAACGCGCTTTAAACTGAGGAGCAGACTCCACAAACTAATTAAAGCCCTTTAGGGAGGGAAGAGATGGCGAAGCTGTGGTATTTGGGACACTCAACATTTTACGTTGAGGGGAACGGAATAAGGGCGCTGATTGACCCGTTCTTAAACGGCAACCCTTGGAAAATCGCATCCCCTGAGGACTTTAAGGAGCTTGACTACATCTTCGTGACCCACGGCCACGGCGACCACTTGGGTGACGCCATTGAAATCTCAAAGAGAACGGGAGCGACAGTAGTAAGCATCTTTGAGGTATGCCAATACTGTAATTTAAAGGGCGTTAACAACATACACGCAATGCACATCGGCGGAACCTACAACTTTCCATTCGGAAGGGTGAAGTTGGTTCCCGCAGCCCACGGGAGCTCCGTCATAGAGAACGACCAAGTAATAACCCTCGGAAGCCCCTGCGGTATGGTTATTGAGGTTGAGGGGAAAAACATATACCACGCCGGAGACACCGGGCTCATATCCGATATGGAGCTCCTTGGAAAGTACGAGGACATATTCATAGCTCTCCTTCCGATAGGCGGAAACTTCACGATGGACGTGAGGGATGCCTCAATAGCCGCAGAGATGATAAAACCTCAGATTGCGATTCCAATGCACTTTAAGACCTGGCCTATAATAGACGCAGAGCCCGAGGACTTTAAGAAACTTGCAGAGTCCCGCGGGGTAAACGTTCAGATTCTAAATCCCGGAGATGAACTGGAATTTTAATGAAAATTGGAGTAACGCTTTCGGGCGGTTTCGCAAAGGCGGCCGCCCACATTGGTTTTCTTAAAGCTCTTGAATACAAAGGAATCTCTCCTTCCTTTATCTCCGGTTCAAGTGCCGGAGCTCTCATAGGTTTTCTCTACTCCTTCGGTCTTTCCATTGGTGAAATTGAGAAGTTGGCCGGAGAGATTTCCTGGAGGAAGTTGGTAAAGCCCTCCTTAAAGGGAGGACTCTTTTCTCTTGAGGGACTTCACAGCCTCCTTTTAGACATAACGGGAAATCCGGACATAGGGGAGCTTAAAATTCCCTTTGCCGCAGTTGTTGTGAACCTTAGAACTTTAAAGGTTGAGGTTAAGAGGGAGGGGAGCTCTGCCGACATTGTTACGGCTTCCTGCAGCGTCCCGCCCCTCTTTTCCCCTTGGAAGGTGGGGAGGGATTACTACATTGACGGTGGTCTCAGGAACTGCCTTCCCGCAGAGGTGACAAAGTCTATGGGAGCAGAGATTAACATCTGCTCCAACGTAAACCTCCCCCCAGAGAAATTCAATCCAAACTCAATCCTTGACGTTGCTTACCGCTCCACCCTATCAAGCGTTATTGAGAATCAGGAAGGGAGATTTAAGTACTGCGACCTTATTGTTAACCACAGGGTGGAGGGGAGTCCCTTTGACCTCTCTAAGGCTGAAGAGTTGATTGAGATGGGCTTTGAGAATACTCTCAGACAGTTGGAGGGGATTGAGAGATGGCTTTAAAGGGACTTCACGCCTTTGTTTCCGGAATAGTTCAGGGGGTTGGATACAGGGCTTTTACGAGAAAAGTTGCAAAGAGCTTGGGGCTGAAGGGGTTTGTGAGAAACTTACCAGACGGAAGGGTGGAGGTCTATGCCGAGGGTGAGGAGGAGAAGTTGAGGGAGCTCCTCAACCACCTTGAGAAAGGTCCCTTCTTTGCAAGGGTTGATGGTGTAGAATACACCTTTGTTGAACCGAGGGGAGAGTATGAGGACTTTATTATTCTTTATTAGCCTGATTTTCTTGGCCTCCAACTCCTTTGCCGATGTTATATACAGGGTAAAGAGGGGCGATTCGCTGATAAAAATCTCTAAAAAGTTTAAAGTTCCC
>CAZEDJ010000087.1:2289-5002 GCA_964511045.1 uncultured bacterium | reverse complement strand
TTTCCGGCCATCATCGTATTTCCAACGCCGTCCTGAGCATTACCGAAAACCTCAATTTCAGGGCCGTAGAGGAAAATACCTAAGTCGTTTCCTGCCGTTCCGTAAACCTCTAACTTCACCTTTTCCCTTATTCCTGTTCCTATGTAACGCTGGCCGTAAACTTCCTTCAGAATGACTTTTTTAGCACCCCCACTCACAAGCTCCTTTACCTTCTCATTTACCTCCCTGTAATGGGCAGTACCACACTCTATTTCGTAAACGCCGTCTGAGAGCTCCCTCACCTTCATAACTCACCCCTTTTAAGCTGGATAGCAAACGTCCTCTTCTGTGCAGTGGTTCAAAAGGGCTATAACAGGCTCACCAGCTTTTGGCATCCAAACCCTATCGGGCTCTTTACAGATGACCCTTATTGCAGACTCTTCACTCGCCATGTACACAGTATCTCCCTTTTCTGCTGCAACAAAAGGTCTCAGCTTAATCCTGTCGTTAAAGCCTATAACACCATCCTTAAATGCAAAGAGCATTGCAAAGGGACCGTTGAGCATTGCAGGAGCATAAACTGTCCTAATCAACTTTGCCGTCTCGTAGAGCTTTTCAAGTCCCTTTTCCCTGTAGTACTCAATGTCCTTCCAGAAGGGAGATGCCATTGCCATAAAAACGGCCCTTATCGGCAATCTGTGTTTTCTAAACAAGAGGTCAAACAGGTAAGCCGACACCTCGGTATCCGTCAACAGCGTACACCTGTAACCGTACATTTCAACGTATCTCTTATTTGTTCCGTAAGAGGTTATCTCCCCATTGTGGACTATTGCCCAGTCAAGGAGAGTGAACGGATGGGCCCCTCCCCACCATCCGGGAGTGTTTGTCGGGAACCTCGTATGGGCAAGCCAGATGTAACCTTCATACTCCTTTATCTCAAAGAAATCCCCAATTTCATCGGGATGTCCTACTCCCTTAAACGCCCCCATGTTCTTTCCACTGGAGATTACGTAAGCTCCCCTAACGCTCTCATTTATCGTCATAACAGTCCTAACTACCAGGTCCTCCTCAGACTCCATCGGAAGGCGGGCATCTTCCCTCGGCTCAACGAAATACCTGTAGAAAACGGGAGGTTTCGTCTTTTTATAGAGGGATGGAACCTCTTTTGTAGGTATTATCTCACTCTTTACAATCCTAAAGTTCTTATTGAGAACTGCATTTACTTCACTCTCATAGTCAATCTCGTCAAGCATAACGTGAAATGCATAGAACTCGGCCATCTCAGGATATATGCCGTAGGCGGCATAACCGGCTCCCATTCCATTTCCGCGCTCTTTCATGGAGGTTATTGAGTCATAAATAAACTTTCCACTTATCTTTTCACCGTTCCTATTAACAATTCCGGCCAATCCACATCCCGACATCTCACTGTAAAAAGAAGACATCAGACAGCCCTCCAGTCCTTATAGGCAGTTTTATCCTCCTTTAACTTCTCCTCCCTCCACCACTTCGGAAGGTCCACAAGTCCAAAGTCAACCTCAACCAACCTCTCCTTAAAGTCACTTACGTCTATTTTTTGCCTTATGAGGTTTGTGAGAATTCCCGTTCTATCAATCTCCCCTATTGCTATAAAGCCTATGAGTTTTCCGTTTCTCACTATTGCCTTTCTGTAAAAACCCCTCTTTTCAAACTTATCATTAACAAATACCTCACAGGAATCATCCATCGGTTCAACAACTCCTGCATTCAGAACCGGAACAGGAAGAAACTTGAGGGAGTTGAGAATAAGTCCGCCCAAATACTCAACCTCCCTCCCGGCCATGTTTAACCCCGCAACAAACCCCTGTTCAAAGGCCAAGGGAAAGAGAGGGATGTTCTTTCTCTGGCCGTCAACTATGTCCCTACACTCTACACAGTCACCGGCTGCAAAGATGTCCTTCACAGAGGTTTCCATCCTATCATCGGTTTCAATTCCCTTGTTTACCTTAACACCCCCCGTCTCGGCAAGCTCCGTATTGGGTCTTACACCTATTGCAACAACAACGGCATCGGCCTTCAAAACCTCTCCGGATTTAAGCCTTACGCTACTTACTTTCTCATCTCCTAAAATTTCCTCTACCGTATCGTTGAAGATAAAATCAACGCCCTTTTCCCTCATCATGTTTTCAACAATCTGAGAGGCTCGGACGTCAAGGGCTCTCGCCAAAACCCTGTCAAGGAGCTCCACAACCTTTACACTTATCCCGATTTCCCTCAAAAAGTAGGCAACCTCAAGACCTATAAATCCAGAACCTATTACGACAACGTTCTCAACGCCGTTTTCCCTTATGTATTCCTTAAACTGTACGGCCGAGGAGAGCTCCGTAAATGTAAAAACTCCCTTCCTCTCACTCCCTTTTATAGGAGGAACAAAGGGTTTACCCCCGGTTGCTATCAGGAGCTTATCGTAAGGAACAAGCTCGTTTGAGTCTAAAACGACAACTTTACTCTCGGTATTTATGCTGACTGCCCTGTGACCCAAGATTTGAGTAACGTTGTTCCTTTTAAAGAATGAATCATCCCTGTAAATTAGCTTTTCAGTAGGAACATCGACTAAAACGTCGGCTATCATCGGCTTTGAGTAACACCTATCCTCGTAAGAGATAACAACTATCTCCCCTTCCTTGTCCACCTTTCTTATCCCGGTAATACAGCCAACCGCAGCGGCACTGTTTCCGACAATAACGTATCTCAT
>CAZEDJ010000087.1:0-2189 GCA_964511045.1 uncultured bacterium | reverse complement strand
TCAGAGCTCTGTTCGGACACGCCTCAACGCACGCCGGAAAGCCCCTATCTCCACAGAGGTCACACTTGAAAGAGTGTCCCTCATTTTCACTAATCTTAGGGTGAGCAGCACCGAATGGACATACCAAAACACAGTTCCAACAGCCTACACACTTCTCCTCATCAAGATTAACCTTACCGCTCTCGTCAACCGTTATCGCCCCGGATATACAGGCATCAAAGCAAAAGGGGTGTTTACAGTGGCGGCACATGAGGGAAAGAGAAACAGCACCTTTCACCTCAACCGTAGCCCTCGGAAGGAGTCCCTCTAACTTGTAGGCTTTTACGGGGTCCTTGCTCTCACTGTGAACCATCGTACAGGCAACTTCACAGTACCTACACGAAATACAGTTTTCCTCTATCGGATAGACCTTCATAAGCTTTCTCTTTGACATCCTCACCTCTCCTACATTCCTGCTGGAAGAACGCCCAAAATTCTGTTCTCCTGCTCGGTTAATCCCCAGCTACGGAGCCTGAGCCTGTTGCCCCTAATTGATTCAATTGCATTTATCCCCATCGCCCCGAGGAGCTCCTTTATATCGTGTGCCCAAGCCCTCAAGAGGTTGTAGAGGTTCTCGGCAACTATCTCAGGGTTTAATCTCTTTGCAAGTTTCGGGTCGTTAGTCGTAATTCCCCAAGCACACCTTCCCGTATGGCACTGCTGACACTGGGTGCAACCGGCAGCCAACTTTGCAAGGGTTCCAACGTAAACTGCATCGGCCCCCAAAGCTATCGCCTTTAAAACGTCAACGGCACTCCTGAAACCTCCGGCAGCTATGAGGGAGACCTGGTTTCTAAGCCCCTCCTTTCTCAGCCTGTCGTCAACAGCAGCAATTGCAAGCTCTATCGGAATCCCGACGTGGTCTCTAAGTGACTTCGGAGTAGCTCCGGTTCCTCCCCTGACACCGTCTATGGCTATGGCATCGGCTCCGGCGTGGGCTATACCGCAGGCAATGGCCGCAACGTTGTGAACGGCTGCAATCTTTACAAAAACGGGCTTTTCGTAGTTCGTAGCTTCCTTTAAGGCATATATGAGCTGCCTCAAGTCCTCAATTGAGTAGATGTCGTGGTGCGGAGCCGGAGAAATGGCATCAGAGCCGACGGGAATCATCCTCGTCTCTGCAATTCCCTCGTTGACCTTTTCACCGGGAAGGTGACCGCCAATTCCGGGCTTTGCCCCCTGACCGATTTTAATCTCTATCGCAGCCGAAGTTTCCAAGTAGTCAAGGTCCACGCCGAACCTACCCGAGGCAACCTGAACAATTGTGTAATCCTTAAATTCCCTTAGGGACTTGTGGAGTCCCCCCTCTCCCGTGTTCCAGTAGGTTCCAAACTCCTTACAGGCCATAGCCATGGCCTTTTGAAGGTTGAGATTGATTGAACCGTACGACATTGCAGAGAACATAACGGGAATTTCAAGCTCAAGCTGCTTCCCGATGGTAGTCTTTATTGAAACTCTATCCTCATCAAACTCCAAACGGTCTGTCTTTCTTCCGATGAAGGTCTTTAACTCCATGGGTTCCCTTAAAGGGTCAATTGGAGGGTTTGTAACCTGACACGCATCGAGGAGAAGGTGGTCAAAGTAGTTTCTTATGGGCTTATCGTTTCCCGTTGATGTCAAAATAACTGCCCCGGTAAGCATCTGAACGTGAACGTCCCTTATGGCTTCAGCAGTCCAGTTTGCATCCGGGTGAAAGGTTGAGGGATTTTTCACCACCTTTATGGCATCCGTCGGGCAAAAGGCCTCACACCTTTTACAGTTCACACAGTTTTCGTGGCGATTCATTATCATATCCAAGTCTTCATCGTAGTAGGTGGCATCAAAGGAACACTGGTCAACGCAGGACTTACACCTTACGCACCTGTAATCGTCCCTTAAAACCATGAAGGGATAGAACGCAACCTGAGGTTTCTTAAAGAGCATTTTTCACCCCCAAAGTAGGTAAGGAGATTTTACTAAAACTTCTTCGGAACTATGACTTGCTTTAGGAACTTATCGACATCAAACATCCCAACATATATACCGGAGTTATCAACTACGGGAATCAAGTTAACCTCAAAGAGGGCAATTACTTTAAGTATTTCTTCAGGAGGAGCTCCCAAGGTCAAAACGAAGGGCTCCGGAGTCATTATTTCCTTAACGTGGAGCTC
>CAZEDJ010000086.1:0-5075 GCA_964511045.1 uncultured bacterium | reverse complement strand
GCGGCAGATGCCGGGATAAAGCTCATCGTTTGCATAACCGAGGGGATTCCCGTTAACGACATGGTGAAGGTTAAGAGGGCCTTGGAGGGAACCGGTGTTAGGTACATTGGACCGAACTGTCCGGGAATTATAACTCCCGAGGAGTGTAAGATGGGAATTATGCCCGGTCACATATTCAAAAAAGGAAGGGTCGGCATAGTTTCCCGTTCAGGAACGTTGACTTATGAGGCGGCTTACCAGTTGACTACAAGGGGAATAGGTCAGTCGACCGTTATCGGAATTGGAGGGGACCCCGTTCCCGGAACTACTCACAGGGAAGCCGTTGAGATGTTTAACAGTGACCCTGAAACTGACGCCATCGTTCTGATCGGTGAAATTGGCGGAACGATGGAGGAGGAGGCCGCAGAATACATAAAGAGAAACGTTGATAAGCCGGTTGTTGCTTACATAGCAGGCGTTACAGCTCCCCCCGGAAGGAGGATGGGACACGCCGGCGCAATAATTACGGGCGGAAAGGGAGATGCCAAGAGCAAGATGGAGGCCTTGAGGGAAGCCGGTGCCTATGTGTGCAATACTCCGGCCGAGATTGGAGAAATGGTTGAGAGAGCTCTCAAAGAGAGAGGACTTCTTTAAAGGAGGAAAGAATGGCTGCGAAGGGTATCGTTGTTGTTAGGGAAGACTGGTGTAAGGGATGTAACATCTGTGCTTCCGTATGTCCCACAAATGTTTTGGAACTTGACAAGGTTAAGGCAATTATGACCGTTGCCCATCCGGAGAAGTGTATAGGGTGTAAACAGTGTGAAATGATATGTCCGGACTTCTGTATCTACGTCTTTACTCCGGAAGAGTACGAAGAAGTAGCAAACGCTTAAGGAGGAGAGAATGGCTAAGCTTGAGTTAAAGTACGGAAACCACGCCTGTGCAGAGGCGGCGATTTTGGCAGGTTGCAGATTTTATGCGGGCTATCCAATTACACCGTCATCGGAGATTGCCGAGAGGATGGCGGAGCTCCTACCCCGCCATGGAGGAGCCTTCATCCAAATGGAGGACGAAATAGCCTCTATGGCCGCTATTGTTGGGGCTTCTTTTGCCGGAGCTAAGGCGATGACTGCAACCTCTGGTCCCGGTTTTTCCCTAAAACAGGAGAACCTCGGATATGCGTTTATGACCGAAGCTCCCTGCGTTATTGTTAACGTTCAGAGGGGTGGGCCCTCAACGGGTCTTCCGACACAGATAGGCCAGCAGGAGATTATGCAGTCTCTCTGGGGAACTCACGGTGACAAGCTCATTCCTGTGTTTTATCCCGGAAATGTTCAGGAGATTATGGAGGAGACAATAAGGGCTTTTAACTGGGCTGAGAGGTTGAGAACTCCTGTCGTTCTCCTGTTGGACGAGGTTTTGGGTCACATGAGGGAGACCGTTGATATGGAGCTCTTCACTCCCGACAAGGTGGAGGTTTGGAACAGGAAGATGCCCGATGTTCCACCTGAGGAGTACTTACCCTACAAGCCCGGAGAAGATGACGTTCCTGCAATAGCTCCCTATGGAACACCCGGATACAGGGGACACGCTACCGGACTACACCACGATTACACCGGTTTCCCTACGACAAACCCCGAAATGTGTGAGGAGCTCATAGAGAGGCTAATTAGGAAAGTTAAGAAGCACCAGCCCGAGATGGAGAAGAACGAGGAGTACAGACTTGATGACGCCGAGTTTGCAATCGTTGCCTTTGGAACTACTGCAAGAGCTGCAAAAACTGCCGTTGACATTGCAAGGGACAAGGGAATAAAGGTCGGACTTTTGAGGGTTGTAACTATCTGGCCTTCTCCTGAGGAGACCTTGAATAGACTTGCAAAACAGGTGAAGGCAATCCTCGTTCCCGAGCTCAACATGGGACAGTACGTCCTTGAGGTTGAGAGGTGTGCAAGGGGAGAGGCTCCCGTTTACAGGTTAAACAGGGCAAACGGAAAGGTTATCTTCCCGTCTGAAATTGTTGAAAAGCTTGAGGAAATCTCAAAAGCCAAAGTTTAAGGAGGAAGTTATGGCCGTTTCATTTGAGAAGATTATTGAGAAGAAAGAGTCATACTTCAAATATCTCAGACTTGATAAGCTCCCTACGATTTGGTGTCCGGGCTGTGGAATCGGACAGGCCTTAAAGGCTACCTGCATGGCCCTTTACGACCTCGGAATTGACAACGACGAAGTTGCAATGGTTTCGGGAATCGGTTGCTCTTCAAGGACTCCCGGTTACTTTGACGGCTTTACACTTCACACTACTCACGGTAGAGCTCTCGCATTTGCAACGGGCTTAAAACTCTTTAAGCCTGAACTTACGACAATTGTCTTTACGGGTGACGGAGACTGCTTTGCCATCGGTGGAAACCACTTCATCCATGCAGCCCGTAGGAACATTGACATAACGGTTGTCATGATTAACAACTGGATTTACGGAATGACCCACGGTCAGGTTTCTCCTACAACTCCTTTGGGAGCTCAAACGACAACGACACCCGGCGGAAACTACGAGCCGAACTTTAATGTCGTTGAGCTTGCTAAAGCTGCCGGTGCAACTTACGTTGCAAGGGGAACAGCCTACCACGTTACTGAGCTCAAAAAGCTCATTCAGGACGGAATAAAACACAAGGGATTTTCATTTATTGAGGTTCTGTCACCGTGTACGATAATCTACGGTAGAAAGAATAGGATGTCCTTTGAAGAGATGTACATGTGGCTCAAGGAGAACACCTTACCCCTCAAGGCCTGGGAAAGGCTTCCCGAAGAGAAGAGGGCAGGAAAGCTACCGAGGGGCGTCCTCTACCACGACGATTCAAGGCCTGAGTACACGGAGGTTTATTGGAACAGGGTAAAGCAGCTTTCCGGAGGTGAAAAATGAGATACGAGGTTAGGGTAATAGGTTCTGCCGGTCAGGGTTCTATACTTGCTGCCGTTGTTCTTGCAACTGCTGCGGCCGAGGAGGGACTCTGGGCAACTCAAACTGCTGCTTACGGTGCGGCAATGAGGAGCGGAACGTCCCTTGGGGATGTTGTTATATCCGACCAGCAGATAGACTTTCCTCAGGTTACAGAGCTTGATGCGGTTATCATTCAGTCTCAGGAAGCTTACGATGAGATGGTAAAGGGGAAACCCATAAGGCTTGACCCCGAGTGTAGTGAGGGTTCTGCAGATGTTCTTGCAAACGTAAAGCCGGGAGCCCTCATCATCGTTGATGAGGACCTCGTTCAGTGTGACCTTGACTGCAACTTGTACAGGGTCGTTTTAGCTCCGATAGCAAGGACTGCTGCGGAGGTTCTCGGAAGGCGTCAGGTTATGAACATCGTTGCCCTTGGCGTTTTTCAGGTTGCAACATCCCTTCAGTTTGATGGAAAACCACTCATATCCGAGGAGTCTTTCTTAAAGGCGATTGAAAGGAGCGTTCCAAGGAGGTTTATTGACCTTAACAAAACGGCATTCCAGGAAGGGGTTAAAATAGGAAAGGCTGCCTTAGAAAGGGTTTAGGGGGCTTTTGCCCCTTTACTTTTTGGGGGAAAGATGTCGCCGAGAGAGATAGCTTCATTTATGGAGGAAAACGACAGAGTAGCTAAGAACTTTAACATGAAAGTTACTCATGTGGAGGAGGGAAAAGCAACCGTTGAAATGTTAGTGAGTAGAGAAATGCTGAATGCGGCAGGAGTTTGTCAGGGGGGAGTAATTTTTTCATTGGCAGACTTTGCATTTGCAGTTGCATCAAACAGCTATGGAAATGTAGCCTTAGCAGTTCAAGCAAACATTTATTTCTTAAATCCTGCATTTGAAGGGGAAAAACTGACTGCCTTTGCCTATGAAAAGGAGAGAAAGAAAAAAACGGGACTCTACTGTGTAGAAGTTAAAAAGGAGGACGAAACCCAAGTTGCACTGTTCACGGGACAGGTTGTCATTAAAGAAAGTAAAATGATTGTATAATACAATTGACTCATAGCTTTTGGAGGTTAATGTGGCCGGAGCTCTCAGAACAGTCTTTGGCTTCAGAAAGTGGATAGCCTTTGTAGAGTTAATACTCTACATATTTATGTTCATCACACTGATAATGACCGCATACCACCACATACTCGGGGGCCACTGATTGCCGAGGCCTTCTTGGGATGAGTACTTTATGTCAATTGCAGAGATGGTCTCAACGAGGTCTACCTGCTTGAGGAGGAAGGTCGGTGCGGTTCTCGTCAAGGACAAGAGGATAATCTCAACGGGTTACAACGGCCCCCCGACGGGACTGAAACACCCAGACGAGGTCGGTTGTCTCAGGGAGAAATTGGGAATTCCGAGCGGGGAGAGGCACGAGCTCTGTAGGGGGCTCCACGCCGAGCAGAATGCAATAATCCAGGCGGCCCTTCACGGAGTTTCAACAAAGGGTTCTGTTCTCTACTGTACCCACTGTCCCTGTTCCCTCTGTGTAAAGATGCTTATAAATGCTGGGATTTCAAAGGTTATATACCGTGAGGGCTATCCCGATTGGCTTGCAAAGGAGATTGCAAAAGAGGCGGGCCTTCCCCTCGTCCAGTTTTCTCAAGAGGACAAATAGTCTTATAATTAAAGACCACCTTCTCAGCCGGAGGAATTTCATTGAAGGTTCTTCTCCTTTCCGTAAATAAGCCTGATTTAGACGAGTTAAATGAGAGGTTGAGACACTTCTTTTTTACCTTCTTGGTTGACGGGATATCCAGGGCCTGTTCACACCAGTTGGTTAGACACAGACCGGCCTCTTACAGCCAGCAGTCTCAGAGATACGTTAGTATGGAAAACTTTCCATACGTAAAACCTAAGAGCCTTGAGGGGCTAAAGGTTAGTTTAAACGGAGAACTGATTGACTACGACGGACTGATGTCCCTAATAGGAAGGGCTTACTCTTCTTTTGTTGAGGAGGGAGCTCCGAAGGAGGATGCGAGATTTGTTCTTCCCAATGCCTGTAAGACGCGAATTCTCTTTACGATGAACGGAGAGGAGCTCGTCCACTTTTTAAGGCTGAGAACCTGTTCAAGGGCTCAGTGGGAGATTAGAAGCATGGCGGTAGAGATGTT
>CAZEDJ010000085.1:0-5101 GCA_964511045.1 uncultured bacterium | reverse complement strand
ACTAAATTTCAGAAGTTCCTTGAGATAGTGGCGTCGGTTGTAGGAGTTTTAGCCCTGCTCATAACGGCACTCGGATATCCGCAGGTGGGATTTATCGTAGCCCTCTTTGCATCAATGCTTTACGCCACATACGGTTACTTGACAAAGCAGTACGGAATAATGGTAAGCTCTCTAATCTACGGAATCGTTGAAATCATAGGGATAATCAGGTGGGTCTTCTTGGGAGTAAACAATGGAAGTTCATAGAAAACCTAAAATTCTCCTCTCAAACGACGACGGCATAAGGTCCGAAGGGCTTAGAGCTCTCTACGAGGCCCTAAAGGACTTTGCTGACGTAACCGTAGTTGCCCCCGACAGGGAAAGGAGTGCAGTAGGAAGGGCCCTTACACTCCACAGACCTTTGAGGTGTGAAAAGGTGGACGAAAACTGGTACGCAGTTGACGGAACTCCCACAAGCTGCGTTTACATAGGAATTCACGCAATAATGAAGGAAAAACCCGACATGGTATTGGGAGGAATAAACAGGGGACCGAACCTCGGGGAGGACATTACCTATTCTGGAACGGTGTCAATTGCCATGGAGGGAGCTCTCCTCGGCATTCCGTCGGTGGCATTCTCACTTGCAACGTTTAAGGATTTCCTGTGGGAGAGTGCAGCAAAGTGGGCCGTCAGAATTACAAAAAAGGTTTACGAAAGGGGAATACCAAAGGGGTGCTGTTTAAACGTCAACATACCCAACCTCCCCTACGGGGAAGTTAAGGGAGTGAAGGTTACGAGGCAGGGGAAGAAGGATTACACAGAAAAGGTTGAGGAGAGGAGAGACCCCTGGGGAAGGGTCTACTACTGGATTGGTGGTGAGGAACCAAACTGGAAGGCCGAACCTGGAACCGACTACTGGGCCATTAAGAACGGTTTCGTTTCAATAACCCCGATTCACTTAGACCTGACAGATTACAGAGCCCTAAAGGAGCTGAAGAACTACGAATGGTAAAACTGAAATTCCTCTCCGTTTCATTCTGGAAGGCATTAGCCCTCAAGTACGGCATCTACGCCTTGGGGCTAAACGCATTCATAGAGGCAATCTTCTTCCCCATTCCCCCCGACGTTCTCCTCATTACCCTCTGTATGGCCGACCCGGAGAGAGCTCTCCTCTACTCCCTCGTTGCAACCCTCTTTTCCTCATTGGGGGGAGTTGTCGGATACTACGTCGGCTACTTCGGGGGAAGACCCCTCGCCGAGAGGTTTTTCGGAAGGGAAAGGGTAAACAGGGTCCACAGGCTCTACGAGTCGTACGAGGGAGTTGTAATACTCCTTGCGGGATTCACTCCCCTACCCTACAAGCTCTTTACGGTAACCTCAGGGGTTCTCTCGGCATCCTTGAAAAAGCTCTTTGTCTTCTCCCTCTTGGGAAGGGGAGCAAGGTTCTTTTCAGAGGGAATACTCATTCTCCTATTCGGAAGGGAAGTGGAATCGTTCATTTTGAGGAACATAAATGCCGTTTCCCTTGCATTTGGTATCTTAATCCTCGTAAGTTTCCTTATTTACAGAAGGTATAAAAAGGGCGTTCTTCCATGAGCAGAAGGAGATTTTTCAAGATACTGGGAAAGTCAATAGTCCAGGCAGCCGCAGAATTTACCTACGAGGCGACCAAGCCGAACAAAAAGTTGGTAAGGCCTCCGGGAAGCGCAGACGAGGAGACCTTTCTGAGCCTCTGTCAAAAGTGCGGAGAGTGTGTAAGGAGCTGTCCTACCGGAGTCCTTGACCTCGTTAAGGACATGCACCCCGTAATCTTAGACACTCCCTATATGAACTTTGAGAACAACTACTGTGAAAAGTGTTATCAGTGTATAGAGACCTGTAGGAGCGGAGCTCTAAAGAGGGAAAACCTCAAAAAGTTTAGGCTAATCGCAAAACTAAAGAGGGATAGGTGCGTTGCATTTGAAAACATATTCTGCCAGAGCTGTTACTGGAGCTGTCCCGAAATGGATAGGGCAATAGAGCTGATAGATGCAGCCTACCCGAAGTTTAATCCCGAAAACTGCATCGGCTGTGGAAGGTGCATCCACGCCTGCCCCACAAATCCAAAGTCAATAGAGATGGTTAAGGTTGAGGTCTGTAGAGAGGATTAAGGTTCAGGAAGCCCTGAAGAAAGTATCGGGCGGACTTCCCTGGAAGAGGGTCTTTATCTACGGTCCAGAGGACTACCTAACGGAGCAGTTTATAAAGAAAGTCTCAGAAACTACAACAATAGAAAAGTTTTTCCCCGAAAATATTGAAGGGTTCCTCTCATTCACGGGGAGCTCCCTCTTCGGTAGTTCAAAAGTTCCCGTCATTCTCCACGCAGAGGAGCTCCCCTCTGTACTGAGGAAAAAGTCCGAAAGGGAACCTTTTTTGAAGAAACTCACGGAAGTTGAGGGCTTTATAGTTGCCTCCTTTGGGGAGATTGACTCAAAAGCGCTAAAGGGAGAGCTCTTTTCGGGAATCTTAAAGCGTGCCGAGGTCGTTATCTACTCGGAGCACCTCTCGGAAAAGGCCCTAAAGAATTTAGTTAAAAAGAAGCTATCCGAGAAAAATGTATCCGACGAAATTGTCTCACTCATAGTTGAGAGGGTGGGAAGCAGTCTGAGGGAGCTCCGAAACGAGACCGACAAGCTCCTGAACTACCCCGGAGAGCTAACGGAGGAGGTCGTGGAGCTCCTCCTCTCCTCAAGCGGCAAAGTAAACGTCTTTGAACTCATCTTCCTACTTACAGGCGGAGAAGGGAAAGAGTTTCTAAAGGGCGTAGAGAAGCTACTCAACGGCGGTTCGGAGCCTTTACAGATAATCGGACTTCTCCAATCCCAAACGAGGCAAATGGTCAACCTACTCACGGGAAGAAATGTAAAAATGCCAAAGGAAGCCCTCAAAAAGACGAGGGAGGCCGCATCAAGGCTCGGAACAAAGAGGGCTCTTAAACTCCTAAAACTCTTAAACGAGGCGGAATTCTCGGTTAAAACGGGAAGGAAAACGGGAGAGGAGGCCCTAAAGGGACTCCCTTTTGAATTTAAAGGGTAAACTCATAAATTTCTCCCCAAAG
The DNA here is from genome assembly GCA_964511045.1 of uncultured bacterium. GTDB lineage: Bacteria > Aquificota > Aquificia > Desulfurobacteriales > Desulfurobacteriaceae > Balnearium. The sequence continues at coordinate 2,025 of CAZEDJ010000085.1, read as the reverse complement.
ATTTTGGAGGATACATGGCAACACTCCTCTACTTTGTCATAGCCCTCGGAATTCTCATATTCGTCCACGAGCTGGGACACTTTTTGGCGGCAAGGGCTTTCGGCGTAAGGGTTGAAACGTTCTCAATAGGATTTGGACCAAAACTTTTTAAGTTTAACTGCTGTGGAACAGAGTTTGCAATCAGTCTGATTCCCTTAGGCGGATACGTAAAGATGGCCGGAGAGGACCCCGACACTCCACCAAAGAGCCCCGACGAGTTCTATGCAAAACCTCCCTGGCAGAGAATAGTCATAGCCCTTGCAGGTCCCCTCATGAATTTGCTCCTTGCAGTAGCTTTCTTTGCCCTCTCATTCACAATAGGTAGGTACGTTCCATCCTACCAGTTGGAGGTTCCAAGGGTTGGATTTGTCCTTTCCGAAAAGCTCCCTCTAAAGCCCGGCGACGTCATCGTTGAGGTTAACGGTAAGAAGGTCAAAAACTGGAAGGACTTTGACAGAATAGTTGCCCTCAATCCCGATAAAGACCTAAACGTAGTTGTAGAGAGAAACGGAAAGGTTGAAAAGTTAACGGTTCACACGGGAATAGACAGGAAAAACGGGGTTGGAACGATTCCCGTAATACCGGCAGTAAAGCCCGTAATAGGCAGGGTATTACCAAACTCCCCCGCAGAAAAGGCCGGTCTCAAAACGGGAGATGTAATCCTCAGGATAAACGGAAAGGAGATAACGAGGTGGGAACAGGTAGTGAGGACTATAGGAGAGAGTAGGGAAAAGGAGGTGGAGCTCCTCGTCCTCAGAAACGGAAAGAGGTTAAAAATCAGGGTGAAACCGGAGTTTAATGAGAAATTAGGGAGGTTCACCATAGGAATAGTTCCCAAGGTAAACCTCGTTTTCGTAAAGTACCCTCCGACAGAGGCACTAAAGAGGGCGGTTGCGGAATTTAAGTCACAGACGGAGCTCTTTTTCACATTCCTCTACAAACTGATAACGGGGCAGGCGTCCATTAAGAGCCTCGGAGGCCCAATCCTCATAGCAGAGGTTGCCGGAAAGGCCGCCCAGTCGGGGATTTCAAACTTTATCTACTTCATGGGATTCATAAGCCTCCAGCTCGGCTACTTTAACCTGCTTCCCCTTCCCGTCCTTGACGGAGGACTGATTCTCATGTTCCTCATTGAGATTTTAAGGGGTAGGAGTCTCTCCCCACAGTTTAGGGAAAAGTTTCAGCAGCTCGGCCTTTTAATCTTAGGACTCCTTATGATAATCGTCTTTTACAACGACATAATGAGGCTCTTTAACCGATGAAGAGAGAGAGGCTCGACAAACTCCTCGTTGAAAGGGGACTCGTAAAGAGTCGGGAGAGGGCAAAGGCTCTAATTATGGCCGGAAAGGTTTTGGTTAACGGTAGGGTTGTTGACAAGGCGGGAACTCCTGTTCCCGTTGATTCAAAAATTGAGCTAAAGGGGGAGGACATTCCCTACGTCTCAAGGGGCGGCCTGAAACTTGAAACGGCAATAAAGGAGTTCGGGCTAAAGGTTAAGGGATTTACGTGCTTGGACATCGGAGCCTCAACGGGGGGATTTACCGACTGCCTCTTAAAGCACGGAGCAGAGAAAGTTTACGCAGTTGACGTGGGAAAGGGGCAGTTGGACTGGAGCTTAAGGCAAGACGAAAGGGTAATTTCCATAGAGGGCTTCAACGCAAGGTATTTAACCGAGAAGGAGGTTCCCGAAAAGGTTGACCTCATAACGATAGACGTCTCATTCATCTCACTTGAGAAAATCCTCCCCGTGGCAAGGGAGTTTTTAAAGCCCGAGGGGAAAATCGTAGCCCTGATAAAGCCTCAGTTTGAGCTGTCAAAGAGGGAGGTTGACAGGGGAAAAGGGGTTATAAGGAGCCCGGAGCTCCACAAAAAGGCAATAGAAAAGGTTTTAAGCATCTCAAGGGAATTGGGCCTCTATCCAGAAAAGCTAACCCTATCAAAACCGAGGGGACCTAAGGGAAATAAGGAGTTCCTCGTTCTACTTTC
>CAZEDJ010000084.1:0-5191 GCA_964511045.1 uncultured bacterium | reverse complement strand
AGCTCCTGATATCGGTCTTTGAAACTGAAGGGATTTTCGGACACAGGGATTTACCAGACGACTTGATAAATGAAATAGCCGATACGCTTGACAGCAGCAAACTACTGCTGATTGTTACACTAACGACGGCGTTAGACTACATGAGAAATGCAAATGAGCTGTGGCAAAGCTCACTGAAAACCCTTCAGGATGAGGAGACGAGCTGGGTCTTCGTTCCGAAAGAAGTTGTAAGGAGAAGCGAAGATGAGGTTTTAAAGGCCCTTTCAAAGTACGGCTTGGCAAAGAAGAAAAGGAGGGATACGCAAATCTGGAAGTCCATTTCAAAGACGCTTGCAGAGAAGTACGGCGGGAGAATTGAGGTCCTCTTTGAGGAGTACGACTATGAAGTTGACAGGATGTTTGAGGATTTTCTGAAAAACAGAAAGGAGGAGTTTCCGTCCCTCTCCGGAACAAAGCTCTTTCCCCACTGGATAAGGAGCCTTAGGGACAAGGTTGACCTTCCATTCAAGGGGCTTGAGAACTTACCCATTCCGGTTGACGTCCACGTTGCGAGAGCCACCTTCACAACCGGTTGCATAACTGGAAAGTACTCCTCAAAGGGTATCAACGAAACGATAAAGAAGAGGGTCATTGAGGTTTGGAAGGAGGGGTTAAAGGGAACAGACATTCTACCCATTGAGATGTTTAGACCATTGTGGCTCCTTTCAAAGCACGGTTGCCACTACAGAAAGAACGGGGAGAGACCAAAACTCTCGGAGTGTCCCGTTAGGGATTTTTGCGTTGAGGGAAAGGTGGTCGTAACTTCAAACAGGGTGGAGATTGACACGTGAAGAGGGGATTTACGCTCCTGGAGCTCCTCATTAGCCTTGTTATAGTCTCCCTCGTCCTAACGGTAGTCTTCCCGAGGATTGTAAAATCGGACCTAAATTCGGAAAGCTCAATCTACAACAGAATCAGAACCCTACTTTCCGGTTCCTTCTCATTTTCAAATTCCCCGGAAATATGCGTTGATTTTAAGGAAAACACCCTAAAAGTAGGTAATGAGAGAATAAAACTTCCCTTTCAACTCCAAACTTTAGTCCTTCCGGGAAAAATCGTGTCATCGGAAGTTGCCAGTAAGTACTGCTTTAAAACGGGCTCCCTGATTTACGGAGCTCTCATAGGGGAAAAGGAGGGAACTTACAGAGCTCTCCTCTTTACCCTTCCCGTCGGGGAGGTTAAAGTTTATGCCTTGAGCGAATCGGAAGAGGAAACCCTAAAGGATAAAATAGAAAAGGGGCGGATAACGGAATGGTTCAGCTACTACTTACAGTAAATTTAATTCTGATTGTTATTCTCTTCCTCCTCATTGTGGGGAACTTTCTCTACTTGAGAGAGCTCCAAGAAAAGGTTGAAGAGATTGAGGCAGAAATCATTAAGCTCAATTCAAAATCCGAGGAAAACAGGATAAAAATTGATAGGATAAGGGAGCAGATATCACTTTTAAAAATCAGCCTCAGAGCTCCGGAGGAAAAATGAAGGACTTTATTTCGATGCTTGATGCAGACAGACTCTTCATAGAAAACATCATTTCCCTCTCCTCATTTTTAAAGGAGAAGGTAAAAAAGGGCGAAACTTACAGGCCCTTAGACGGCTTTACGGCGGCAATGATTTTTGAGAAGCCCTCAACGAGAACGAGGGTCTCCTTTGAGGTAGGAATCTACCAGTTGGGCGGACACGGCGTTTACATGGATACGAGGGGCTCACAGCTTGGAAGGGGAGAGCCCATAAGGGACACGGCAAGGGTGCTTTCAAGGTACGTTGACCTGATAGTAATCAGAACTTTTGAACAAAAAAGAGTGGAGGAGCTTGCAAGGTTTTCCGACGTTCCCGTAATAAACGCCCTCACAAACGAGGAACATCCCTGTCAGGTTCTTGCAGACCTCTTTACAATCTGGGAATACAAGGGAAGGCTTGAAGGGCTCAAGGTTGCATTTTTGGGAGACGGAAACAACATGTGCAACTCTTGGCTCATAGGGGCAGCCTACATGGGAATGAAGTTCTACGCCGCAACGCCGAAAGGCTACGAGCCCCTTGACTTTTACGTAAAGAAGGCCGAGGAGATTTCAAGGGAAACGGGAGCCGAAATTGTGGTAACCAACGACCCCGTTGAAGCCGTTAGGGATGCAGACGTGATTTACACGGACGTTTGGGCCTCAATGGGTCAGGAGAGTGAGGCGGAGGAGAGAAAGAGGGTATTTATGCCCTATCAGGTTAACTCTGAAATAGTTAAGTATGCAAAGCCCGACTTCCTCTTTATGCACTGCCTGCCTGCCCACAGGGGAGAGGAGGTAACAGACGACGTAATTGAGGGGGAAAGGTCTGTGGTTTGGGACCAAGCAGAGAACAGGCTCCACACACAAAAGGCCCTCATTTTAAAGCTGGTGAGAAAGACAAGGCCGTGAGGGGTTCTCCCTCAGGCCATCTTCTGGAGCTCCTCAATCGTTCCTTCAAGTTTCTTTAGGACTTCCTCAAGCTCCTCAAGCTCTGCCCTGTTTTTCTCCACTACGTCCTTTGGAGCTCTCTCCAAAAAGCTCCTGTTTGAGAGTTTCTTCCTCAACTTCTCAACTTCCTTTTCAACCTTCTTAAGTTTCTTTAGCAACCTCTCCACTTCACTCTTTACGTCTATTAAGCTCCCCACGGCAACAAAGACCTCTACCTTGGGAAGGAAGAACGAAACCGTTCCCAACGGCTGCTCCTCAACCCTTTCAATCCTCGAAACCCTCGCCATCTGCTCTATTGACGGAGCCATTTTCTCTATGACTTTAACCAAGTTTTCGTCGCTCGTCCTTATGAACACTTCAACCTGCGTTGAGGGTGGAATGTTGAGCTCGGCCTTTACGTTCCTTATTCCCCTGATTATCTCCTTAACGGTTTCAACAAGCTCGGCAGTTTCGCCAAAGGAGTAATCCGGTGACGGCCACCGAGATATGCAGATGGACTCGGCATCTTTATTTGGCAGCTTCTGGTAAATCTCCTCCGTTATAAACGGCATTATCGGGTGGAGAAGTTTCAAGCTCTCCCTTAAAACCGTAAACAGCGTGTGGGATGCCGTCCTCCTCTCCTCATCGCTTCCCCTGTAGAGCCTCTGCTTTGTAAATTCAACGTACCAGTCTGCAAATTCGTTCCAGATGAACTGGTAAACGGCCTTTGCGGCCTCGTTGAACCTGTAAGACGAGAGCTCCTCATCAACCTTCCTTGCCGTCTCTGAGAGCTTTGTCAAAATCCACCTGTCCTCAGGAGAGTAGGAGAGAGCTCCGTCCTCCTCCACCCGTGATGCGGCACTGAGGACAAACCTCGCAACGTTCCAAACCTTATTGGCAAAGTGCCTGTAACCCTCAATGATTTTCTCCGAAAGCCTTATGTCCCTTCCCTGCGCCGCCAATGCCGCGAGGGTAAACCTGAGGGTGTCGGCACCGTACTTTTCAACCATCTCCAATGGGTCTATGACGTTTCCCTTTGTCTTACTCATCTTCTGGCCCTTTTCGTCCCTAACGAGGGCGTGAACGTAAACGTCCGAAAAGGGCCTCTTACCCGTAAAGTGGTAGCCCATCATCATCATTCTGGCCACCCAGAAGAAGATGATGTCAAAGCCCGTAACCAGTAAATCTGTCGGATAGAAGGCCTTTAAGTCTTCAGTCTCGTCGGGCCAGCCGAAAACTCCGAAAGGCCAGAGGGAAGAGCTGAACCAAGTATCTAAAACGTCCTCATCCTGCTTTAGTTTCTCACTTCCACAGTTTTCGCACCTCTGAGGCGGTTCCTCCGAAACGTTGATATGGCCGCAGTCAAGACAGTACCAAGCCGGAATCCTGTGTCCCCACCAAATTTGCCTCGATATACACCAGTCCTTTATGTTGTACATCCAGTCAAAGAAGGTATTTTCCCACTGCTTGGGAATGAACTTAATCTCACCCTTCTTTACAGCATCAACAGCCCTTTCGGCCAAGGGTTTCGTCTTAACGAACCACTGGTCGGAGAGGTAGGGCTCAACGACCGTCTTACACCTGTAACAGTGGCCTACTGCGTGTGTATGAACCTCCTCTTTCTCTAAGAGCTCCTCCTCCTTCAAGAGGGAAACTATGGCCTCCCTCGCCTCAAACCTGTCCATTCCCTTAAACGGGGGAACGGTTATCCTTCCCCAGTCGTCCATAACTTGAATGAGCTCAAGGCCGTGTCTCATTCCCACTTCAAAGTCGTTAAAGTCGTGAGCCGGCGTAATCTTTACGGCTCCGGTTCCAAACTCTGGGTCAACGTACTCGTCCGCTATTATCGGAATTTCCCTTCCGACAATCGGAAGTCTCACCTTTTTGCCAACGAGGTGTCTGTACCTTTCGTCGTTGGGATTAACTGCAACTGCAACGTCCCCAAGGAGCGTTTCAGGCCTTGTAGTTGCAACAACCACATAACCGCTCCCGTCAACGAGGGGATACCTTATGTACCACAGATTTCCCTTCTCCTCCTCGTGTTCAACCTCAAGGTCTGAGAGTGCCGTATGGCAGCGGGGACACCAGTTTATAAGCCTCTTTCCCCTGTATATAAGCCCTTCTCTATAGAGAGTTACAAAGGCCCTCCTGACGGCCTTTGAAAAACCCTCGTCCATCGTGAACCGTTCCCTCTCCCAGTCGCAGGAAGTCCCCAACTTTTTAAGCTGGTTGATTATCCTGCTTCCGAACTTCTCCTTCCACTCCCAGACCCTCTTTAGAAACTCCTCCCTTCCCAAGTCGTGTCTCGTCAGTCCTTCCTTTGCAATCTCCCTCTCTACTACCCACTGGGTTGCAATCCCTGCGTGGTCTGTTCCCGGAACCCAGCAAACCTCGTATCCCTTCATTCTCTTCCAGCGACAGATAACGTCCTGAAGGGTTGAGTTAAGTGCATGTCCTACGTGAAGGACTCCGGTAACGTTTGGCGGGGGAAGAACAACGCTGAACTTCCTCTTTTCCCCAGAAAGAACCTTCTTCTCGTCTGCGTGGAAGAATCCCCTTTCAAGCCAGAACCTGTACCACTTATCTTCAAAGAGGGACGGATTGTAGGTTGATTCCATTTCCATATTTCCTCCGTTGAAAAGGGAAAGTGTTGGAATAAATTTATACCCGACATTGCGCCCGTAGCTCAACTGGATAGAGCGTGGGACTACGGATCCCAAGGTTGCAGG
>CAZEDJ010000083.1:0-5280 GCA_964511045.1 uncultured bacterium | reverse complement strand
GTATCGTAGTCCACCTCTTTCGGTTGAACCTCTATAACCATTTCTCCCTCCTCAAACTGGTTTTATATACATTATATCCCGTTTTTAAAAATTGTTAGAATTGCGCTAACATCGGACGGAGAGTTAAATGGAGAGAAGGGAGCTCCTAAAGGCCCTAATGTTCGGCAGCCTCTTTAGTGCAGTTTCTGAAGAGTCATTCTCCAAAAGGGCCGTCATTTACAGGGTCAGATACTCTTCAAACGGCGAAAGGACGAGAATCGTATTTGACTGCTCGGCAGAAATTTCAAGAAACTCCATAAAGGAGAGATTTGAAGGAAAGGAGCTCTGGATTGACGTAAGGGCAGGAGCCGTTAGGAAAATCGTAAGGAAAATAAGGAGTCCGTTAGTTAAAGAGGTAAAGGTAATCCCCATAAGCCACTTTAGAACAAAGATAAAGATATCACTTAAAGAGGCCCACAAGTTCAAAATCTTCGGACTGAAGCCCTGCGGTAGGAGACCCTTTAGAATAGTTGTTGACGTCTTTCCCGAGTTTGCTCCAATAAGTTGCAAGGTCAGGAGAGCTCTCCAGAGAGTCGTAGTAATTGACCCGGGACACGGCGGAAAAGACCCGGGAGCAGTTTGGCCTTTAAGGTCAAAACACCCCTGGATTGAGGAAAAGAGGATAACCCTCTCAATAGCCCTAAAGGTAAGGGAGATTCTGAAAAAGAGGGAAAACATAAAGGTAGTGATGACGAGGACGAGGGACGTCTACGTTCCCCTCTTAAGGAGAGCCGAAATAGCTGCAAAGTCCTGTGCCGATGCGTTTGTGAGTATCCACGCCGACTCCATGCCGAAATTCCCCCAATGGCACGGAGTTACGGTTTTCAAGGCCTCACCCCGCCTCTTTGCAAAGGCAGAGAGGACTGCAAAGGCAATTGCAAAAAACGTGAGGCTGTGTAACGATGTCATGTGCTGGAGTATAACTCCGGTCCTGATAAACCTTTCAACGACCGTTACTTTTGCGGAGAGCTCCAAACTTGCCGAGGCAATCGTGAGGAGCTTAAAGGCCCACATGAACGATGAAATCGTAAACGGAATAAAGGACATGCAGAGAAACATACTGGTCTTAAAAACCCCCGGAAGACCGGCCGTTTTGGTAGAAAGCGGCTTTTTGACAAATCCAATAGACAGGAAAAGGCTGATAAAGAGCAGTTACCAATGGGAAGTTGCAAGGGGAATAGCAAGGGGAATTGAAAGCTACCTCAATTCACTAAATACAGTTGCACTGGCCGAGGGATAGATGGCAGTAATTCACTTTAAGGGAAAGAGACTTTTAGGAAAGTTGAGGACTCCCTCAGACAAGTCAATCTCCCACAGGGCGATAATCTTAGGAAGTCTCAACAGGGGGAAAACCCTTATAAGGGAGTTTTTGAGGTCCGAGGACTGCTTAAACACACTAAAGGCCTTTGTTGAGTTAGGAGCAGACATTGAGGATAGAGGAAGGGAAATAGTTGTAAGGGGAAAGGGAAAACAATCGTTAAGGGAACCCTTTAACGTTTTAGACCTGGGAAACTCTGGAACGTCAATTCGGCTGATTTCCGGAGTTCTGTCGGGACAGCCCTTCTATTCGGTCCTTACGGGAGACCAGTATTTAAGAAGAAGGCCGATGGATAGAATAGCCGTTCCCCTAAGGATGATGGGAGCTCAAATATTTGGAAGGGAAAGCGGAAAGTATCCACCCTTAACGATAATCGGGAAAGAGAAGTTAAAGGGGATTGATTACAAAAGCCCAAAGGCTTCGGCCCAGGTAAAGTCCGCAATTCTCCTTGCCGGTCTCTTTACTGACGAGCCCGTTTCGGTTACGGAACCTGCAAAGAGTAGGGACCACACAGAGAGAATGTTGAGGGCGTTCGGAGTTGACGTTGAGGTTGAAGGACTAACGGTCAGACTCGGGAAGAGGAGGGAGTTGGAAGGTGACATTGAGATAACCGTTCCGGCAGACATTTCCTCTGCGGCCTTCTTTATGGTCGGAGCCGCAATAACCCCCGGCTCAGAGGTTGTTTTAAAGGAAGTAATCATAAATCCCACGAGAACGGGCATTTTAAAGGTCTTTGAGAGGATGGGAGTCAACTACGAGGTATTTAACGTTAAAACCTCGTCGGGCGAGGAGATTGCCGACATAAAGGTCAAATACTCTCCAGATATGAGGGGAACAGAAATCTCAGGAAAAGAGATTCCGACTCTCATTGATGAGATTCCGGTCATTGCCCTTCTATCCTCTCAGGCCGAAGGGGAGACCGTAATAAGAAATGCAGAGGAGCTCCGAGTAAAGGAGAGCGACAGAATTAAAACCACAGTTGAAAACCTGAGAAATATCGGCGGGGACGCTGAGGAGCTCCCAGACGGCATGGTGATAAGGGGAAAGACGAAACTTAAAGGGGGAAAAGTTTACTCACACGGAGACCACAGAATTGCAATGACCTTCGCAGTTGCATCCCTAATAACGGAAAATCCCGTTGAAATAGACGACGTAGAGTGTATTTCCACCTCTTATCCCCGCTTTTTTGATGACCTAAAGAACCTTATTAAATGAACAGGAACGTCGTTTTATTAAGCATAACGAGTTTTCTAAACGACCTATCAAGTGAGCTGATTTTCTCTCTCCTTCCCCTCCTCGTTAAGGAAATGGGAGGAGAAGGCCTTGCCATTGGTCTCTTAAGCGGACTAAGAGAACTAATTTCTAATTTAATAAAGCCCCTCTCAGGTGCAATTTCGGATGCCTTTAAAAGAAGGAAAACACTGGTATTTATAGGCTATACTGCATCGTCCATTTTTAAACTCTTAATAGCCCTCTCCAACTCCGTTTCACAGCTGATTCTCTTTTCCTCACTTGAGAGAATCGGAAAGGGAATAAGAACTGCCCCAAGGGATGCCCTCTTATCTTTTGGAAGGGAAAAAGGTAAAAGTTTCGGAATTCACAGAAGTGCAGACACTATAGGAGCTCTCCTCGGAGTTTTATTAGCGTTAACCCTCCTTAAATCGGGTTTTCCCCTCAAAAAGGCCGTTTTATTCGGAGCTCTCATCTCATTTCTTTCTCTCATACCGATACTCTTTGTAAAGGAAGACCAAAGAGAGGAAACTAAAAGGAATAGGGACAGAGAGGTTCCAAGTTCAGTGGAGTACAAACCTCTCTTAATCATCTTTTCCCTCTTTTCGCTCGGAGCGGTCAGTCCGATGTTTCTCATCTATCAAACCGATGTTCTATCCTCAAGCGAAACGGCCATTTCCCTTTACTTGATTTTAAACATCACCTACCTTCTAACCTCTTACCCTTCTGGAGCTCTCTCTGAGAAGGTCGGAAGGGAAAGAATCATATCGGTAGGCTATCTGTTAATAGGCCTATCTCTCATAATTCTCAGCACCGACTCTGAAAGGCTCATGGTAGGTTCCTTCATCCTCTACGGAGCCGGTCTCGGAATTACCGACGTCGTTCAAAGAGCACTCATCGGTGACCTATTTCATCGCGAGAAAAGGGGAACGGGCTACGGAATATTCCAGGGAGCAATGGGACTGAGCAGCCTTTTAGGAAATCTACTCTTTGGTTATCTGCTTGATACATTAGGCAGCAAGAGCTTTTTCCTATCATCAACCCTATGCATTCTGTCCTCAGGGCTCATCTTACGGATAAAGCAGAGGATTTGACCTCCTTTCTCCTCAGCAGGGAGTTTTGGGGGAGCTCCAAGTCCAAATCAAATTTTATGAGAGCTCTCTGGTTCGGATTTGCCACTTCAGAGGACTTAAAGTCTCCTTTCTTTTCTATCAATATCTCAGAAACCCTCGTCTTCAAAACATTAGCAGAGGGAGTAAAAACTTCCACTTCATCTCCAACTTCTATTTTGTTTCTAACTTCCCAGAAATTCCCGTTGTAAATCCCCAAAAACTTGTAGTCCCTTATGTAAGAACTCGTCTCGTAGTGCTGTAAGATTTCATTCCCTCCTTTCAAAAAGCCCAAGGAGTAAGGTCTGTGGCTAACCTTCCTTAGCTCGGACATCAGATTGGGAACTTCCTCTTTAAACCTCTCTCTATCTGAAAGGATAAGGTCAAGGGCTCTCCTGTAAACGGCCGTAACGACGGCAACGTAATAGGCCGACTTTACCCTTCCTTCTATTTTCAGGGAGTCAACGCCGGCCTCAACTAACTCGTCAAGAACCGGAAGGGCACACAGGTCCTTAGAGTTAAAGATGAAAGTTCCCTGTTCGTCCTCCTCAATCGGGAAATACTCTCCCGGCCTCGTCTCTTCTACTAAGTAGTACTTCCAGCGGCAGCTCTGAGAACAGGCTCCCTTGTTACTCTCCCTGTAAGAGAGGTAGTTGGAAAGGAGACACCTTCCGGAGTAAGCCATACACATTGCCCCGTGAACAAAGACTTCAACTTCCATTTCCGGAACTTTCTCTTTAATTTCCCGAATTTCCGGAATGGAGAGCTCCCTTGCAAGTACAACCCTTGAAGCTCCCAAATCCCTGTAAACCTTAACAGACCTGTAGTTCGTAGTATTTGCCTGAGTGCTTATGTGAACGTCTATTTCGGGAGCTCTCTCCTTAACCGTAGCCAAAACTCCTAAGTCTGAAACTATAAAGGCATCGGGTTTTAAGACCTTAACCTCGTCAACAAATTTCTCTATTGAATCAAAGTCACCGTTTCTTGCAAAGGCATTCAGAGTAACGTAAACCTTCACTCCCTTTTTGCGGGCATAATCAATCCCCTCTGCCATCTCCTCTAAGGAAAAGTTCCCCGCCTTTGCTCTCAGATTGAAAGCCTTTCCGCCTAGGTAAACGGCATCAGCTCCAAAGTCAACGGCAAACTTCAACTTCTCTAAATTCCCTGCCGGGGACAAAACTTCAGGTCTCCTCATAGAACCTCCTTTAGAAATTAACAAAGTTAAATATATTCTCAAAGTCAAACCAACTTTTCGGGAATCAAAATCCAATTAAAAGCAACCCAATCCATTACTACACAAGCCTTAAAACCATGTTGTATAGACTTTTATAAATATCTCATTTAAGGTTCCAGAACTTGATCTTCAATATCAGAATTTGATAATATTTAGTTATGCATTGTCGGTCTTTAACTTTTGAATAAGGATGAGGAGAGTTTTTAGCGTACCCATAGGGAATTGAAACTGGGACAAAAGGGCTGGCCGTGCCAAGGATAGATATATGTTTTTAGCGACCCCATAGGGAAACACATTGAGGTTGAGGAAAACATCCACGCAACAGAAAAGAAAGTATAATTGATGAAGGT
>CAZEDJ010000082.1:2359-5327 GCA_964511045.1 uncultured bacterium | reverse complement strand
AATGCTAAGGCTGAAGCCCTCACTATGTCCGGGTCAACTCCCCTTCCGCTCACTCTGAATCCGTCGGACTCAATGGTGACGTAAACCTCGGCTTGGGCATCCGTTCCTGATGTCAGAGCTCTTATCTTAAAGTCCCTCAGTTGGAGCTCATCTCCTATCTCAAGGGCGTTCTTTATTGCCCTGTAAGTTGCATCAACGGGTCCATTCCCCACGGAAAGGCCGAGCTTTTCCCCTTCCGGGGTCTTAATCTTCACCGTTGCCGAGGGAATTATTCCCTCACCGCTTACCGCCTGGTTGTAGAGGAGCTCGTACTTCTTCTCCTCCCTGTCCCCTTCAAGTCCCTCTACGAGGAGCTCTATGTCAACGTCGTAAATTTCCTTCTTCCGTGAGGCAAGTTCCTTAAACTTCCTAAATGCCTCTTCTAACTGTTCTTTTGAGAGCTCTATTCCCATCTCCTCAAGTCTCTTTTGGAAAGCGTGTCTTCCTGAGTGTTTACCGATGACGAGCTTGGATTCCGTTCTTCCGATATCCTCAGGCTCCATTATTTCGTAGGTTTGGGGACACTCAAGGACACCGTGCTGGTGAATTCCCGATTCGTGGGCAAAGGCGTTATCACCGACAATGGGCTTGGTCTTTGAAATGAGAACTCCCGTTAACCTGCTGACCAGTTGTGATGTTTTGTAAATCTGTTTTGTGTTAATCTCCGTATAGACGGGGAAGTGGTCTGAACGGACCTTTATAGCCATAACGATTTCTTCAAGGGCTGCATTTCCGGCCCTCTCCCCCAAGCCGTTAATCGTACACTCAACTTGGCGAGCTCCTGCCATTACAGCCATGAGGGAGTTTGCCGTTGCAAGACCGAGGTCGTTGTGGCAGTGGACGCTTATTACGGCCTTGTTGACGTTTGGAACGTTTTCAAAGATTGAGGCAATCTTTTCGTACCACTCGTCCGGAACGGCATAGCCGACCGTATCGGGAATGTTTACTACGTCGGCTCCGGCCTCTATGACCGCCTCTATCACCTCATAGAGGTACTTGAGGTCTGTTCTTCCAGCGTCCTCTGCTGAAAACTCCACCTCGGCCTTTTCTCCCATTAAATCCCTGGCAAACTTCACCGCCCACACGGCCCTCTTTAGTGCCTCTTCCCTTGAGATTTTCAACTTGTACTTTAGGTGTATGTCTGAGGTGGCTATGAACGTGTGTATCCTTACTCTGTTGCCGCTCTTTAGGGCATCCCAAGCCGCCCTTATGTCCTTCTCCGTTGCCCTTGCGAGGGAGCAGACGGTGGAGTTTTTAACTTCCTCGGAAATCCTCTTTATGGCTTCAAAGTCTGCTGGAGAGCTTATCGCAAATCCCGCCTCTATAACGTCAACTCCCAACCTCTCTAACTGCTTTGCAATTTGAACCTTTTCATCTACCGTTAAACTGACGCCGGGGGTTTGTTCTCCGTCCCTGAGGGTCGTGTCAAATATAAAGAGTTTCTCCCTCTTCAATCTCTCCTCCTAATTGCAAAAAGTTTGCAACTAATTCTCAAGTTATTTCACAGAGTCAGATTTTCAACCTTTTCTCTTTTATAAAAGAGTTTTGTCAGGAGGACTCCCGTCAGGAAACCTCCTATGTGTGCAAACCAGGCAACTCCTCCCATTGACAGGTGGTTGATTGAGAAGAGGGCACTCATAAACTGGATGAAGAACCATACTGCTATCCAGAGGGCTGCCGGAAGGACAATGACGTCAACGAAGAAGAAGATAAAGATGAGGGTCAGTATCTGGGCCCGGGGAAAGAGAACGGCGTAAGCTCCGAGGACGCCGCTGATGGCCCCCGAAGCTCCTATTAGAGGTATGTTCAGGTTGGGATAGACGGCCGAGTGAATGAGGGCCGCAGCTACTCCGCAGAGGGTATAGAAAATCAGGAACTTAAATTTTCCAAACCTGTCCTCAACGTTGTCTCCGAAGACCCACAGAAAGAGCATGTTTCCGAATATGTGGAGGAGACCTCCGTGGAGGTACTGGTAAGAAACGAGGTTCCCGTAGGGCGTTAGGGGGTCCGGCGGAGGTACGTCCACCCCGTGGAATATCTCGTACGGAATGACTCCGAACATCCTTATAAAGATTTCCCTGTATGTTGGCGGGAGGAGGAGCTCGTAGAGGAAGACGAGCGTGCAGGCAACGATGATGAGTATCGTTATAACCGGTGTGGAGCGACTTGGATTGAGGTCTTTTATTGGAATCAATCCATCCTCCTATCCCGTGCTTCCGAATCCCCCCTCTCCCCTCACCGTTTGACCGAGTGAGGGAACCTCTTTTGACTCTAAGGGGTAGAATCTCCTCGGAATGAGCTGGACGGCTCTCCAGGGGAGCTCCGGCACCTCCTTCTCGGGATTTACCTTTATGAGGGGAACCTTAATCGTTCCCCGATAGGTCATGTCTATTATTCCGACGGAGTTTGCAAGAATGAAGCCGCTCTTATAGATTGACGAGCGGGGGACGAGGTCAAAGTAAAATCCCGGAGGCGGAGAGACCCTCACTCCGGTGTCAAAGAAGTAGAGGTTTCCCTCTACCTTTAAGAGTTTTATCAGGTGGAGGTCAAATCCGCTGTCTGAGACCCTCTTTTTAAAGGGGGGAAGAGCTCCCTCCTCAAGCGAAAACTCAAAGGCCTTTCTCTCCCAATTTTCACCGGAAAGGAACTTTAAGAACTTTTCAAAGTAAAACTCAGACCTCTCTTCGGTCTCCTCGTCGTAAAAGAGGTGGAGTAGGAGGTTTGCCCCGTCTCCCGTTATGAAGAATCCCTCTTCCGTTTCCTTAGGTGAAAATTCCTTTAGCCTTTGTCTGATTTCCCCCTCTAATCCCCTTAACTTGGGTATGAAAAGCGTTCCTTTTCCCCAAACTCCAGAGGCTTCAAAGACTCCCCTTAAAAAGTCTATGTTGACCGAGAAGTCTGAGGGGAGAGCTCCGACCTCAAGGACGAA
>CAZEDJ010000082.1:0-2259 GCA_964511045.1 uncultured bacterium | reverse complement strand
GTTAAACTCTATTCTCCTTCCCCTTGATAGGACCCAGCCGGATGCCCAGTTACTCATTCTTCTTCTCCGGTTCTGAGTAGAATCCTCCCTGTTCTCTGAGC
The DNA here is from genome assembly GCA_964511045.1 of uncultured bacterium. Classification (GTDB taxonomy): domain Bacteria; phylum Aquificota; class Aquificia; order Desulfurobacteriales; family Desulfurobacteriaceae; genus Balnearium. The sequence continues at coordinate 2,158 of CAZEDJ010000082.1, read as the reverse complement.
TTTCTCTCCTCGTCGGGAGTTACATCAATTCTGCTCAGCTTGGGTCTTCCGAGCTGGTCAAACTCAACGATTTTGACCGGAATAACGTCTGAAACCTTTATCTTTTCAAATATGTTTTCCCTAATCTCAGGAGGTAGCTTTGATATGTGGATTAATCCAATCTTTCCGGGGGCAAGCTCAACAAATGCTCCGTAGTTTTCCACCCTCGTAACCTTTCCCAAGTAGGTGTTGCCCACCTCAAGGTCCTTCGTAACGTCCTCAATCATCTTCAGGGCTTGAGCTGCAGCCTCCTCTGATGGGGCCGACACTAATACAGTTCCGTCCTCCTTAATGGTTATCTTCACTCCGGCCTTGTCTATGATGGTCTTAATGGTTTTTCCGCCGGGCCCTATGAGGTCTCTCGTCTTTTCGGGTTCTATGTGGGTCGTTACTATCCTCGGGGCAAACGGGGAGATTTCCTTCCTCGGTTTGCTTATTACTTCGTCCATTCTGTCAAGGATGAAGAGCCTTCCCTGTCTTGCCTGCTCCAGTGCCTTTGAGAGGACCTCCCTTGATATGCCCTTAACCTTTAAGTCCATCTGGATTGCGGTTACTCCCTTTCTCGTTCCTGCCACTTTAAAATCCATGTCTCCCAAGTGGTCCTCGTCTCCCAATATGTCGGAGAGGACGACAAACTTGTCTCCCTCCATTATCAGCCCCATGGCTATTCCGGCCACCTGAGCCTTTATGGGAACTCCCGCATCCATTAGTGAGAGTGAACCGCCGCAGACCGTTGCCATTGAGGAGGAACCGTTTGACTCTAAAATGTCTGAAACGACCCTAATGACGTATGGAAACTCTTCCTCTGGGGGAATTACGGGAGCGAGTGCCCTTTCTGCGAGAGCTCCGTGCCCTATCTCCCTCCTTCCGGGTCCCCTCAGTGGTGCAATCTCCCCTACGCAGAAGGGAGGGAAGTTGTAGTGGAGCATAAATCTCTTCTGTTCCTCCGGCATGAGGCCTTCAACTAACTGATACTCTTCCGGTGTTCCGAGGGTTGTGGTTACCAAGGCCTGGGTTTGGCCCCTCGTAAACAGTGCAGAACCGTGGGCCCTCGGCAGGACTCCAACCTCTATTGATATGGGTCTGATTTCGTCGGGCTTCCTTCCGTCAATTCTCACTCCCCTCTCAAGGACCATCTTCCTAACGAACTCCTTTTCGGCCTCGTTAAAGGCCTCCTTTGCAAGGGAGTGCTCCTCCTCGGGGATGTTTAGCTCTATCAACATTAATTCCTTGAGTTCCCTTAACTTTTCTCTCCTTTCGTGTTTGTCGGGAATCGTTATTATCGGTTCAATCCTCTCAAAGACCCACTTTTTAATCTTTTCCTTCGTTCCCTCGTCTAAAGAGGGAGCTATAAACTCGTACTTGGGCTTTCCTGCTAAGTTTCGGAGCTCCTCCTGCGCCTTTACTATCTTCTTTATCTCTTCGTGGGCAAGGAGGATTGCATCAAGGACCTCTTCCTCCGGAACCTCCTTTGCTCCGCCCTCAACCATTACAACTGCGTCCTCTGTTCCCGATACGACCAAGTTTATGTCTGCCCTCTGCTGCTCCTCATAGGAGGGGTTTATCTTCAACTCTCCGTCAATCCTTGCAATCCTAACGGCTCCAACCGGTTTTTCAAAGGGAATCCTTGAAATGTGGAGTGCAGCAGATGCCCCGTTTATTGCAAGGACTGAAGGGTCGTTTTCCTGGTCGGCTGAAATTACAAAGGCGATTACCTCAACGTCGTTTCTGAATCCCTTGGGGAATATGGGTCTTATTGACCTGTCTGTAACCCTTGCCTTTAGAATTTCCTCGTCCGTCGGCTTTCCTTCCCTCTTTATGAATCCTCCGGGGATTTTCCCTGCCGCATAGGCCCTCTCCCTGTATTCAACTAAGAGGGGAAAGAAGTCAACCTCCTCCCTCGGTTCGTCGCTCATTACGGCCGTTACTAATACCATCGTCTCGCCTTGGGAGACGATAACGGCTCCATCGGCCTGCTTTGCAACTTTTCCCGTTTGAAAGCGCAGAGGCCGACCGCCAACTTCTATTGCAACTTCGGATACGGACATTTTTACCTCCAAATCGGTTTTACGGGGAAATTAATTCAAATTTGGAATGATATCAAAGGAGGGATTGAAGG
>CAZEDJ010000081.1:0-5338 GCA_964511045.1 uncultured bacterium | reverse complement strand
TTTTCTCACGCCCCTTCCTAACCAACTGGTTGATTGTGGGCATACTACTCCTCCTGTTATAGTTTGACGGGCTGAATATAAGCAAAGGACTCGCAAGTTGTCAACCTGTATTAACTAAGTTCAGGAAAGGACTTCAGAGCCCTTCCTTTACCCTCTCTAAATAGGACTTAACCTCGTCAACCGAAAAGACGCCAGACCACCTCCTCAACTCCCTCTCATCGTCGGTAACAAGAAGTGTAGGAGCCGAAAAGACCAAAAACTTGGCAGAAAGTTGGGGTTCCTCCTGAATATCAACAACATCAAGGGAGACTCCTAACTCACGGGAGAGTTTTTCCAGTTTCGGCTTCAGAGCTCCACAAACGCCACAACTTTTAGATGTGAAAAGAATCAACTTAACCACCCTTCTCCTCCAGCTTCCTCACAACTACTTTTATCGGGTAGTGAGGTTTTATTCCAGACTTTTCAAGTAATTCTGGAAGCTTCCTTTGAACAGACTCCGGGGACTTTGAGTAAATTTCAACCTTTACAGAGACCACGTCATCTCCCCTCTCCCTTCCCCTAACTTCCAACTTTACATCATTAAATTCGCTGAGCAACTTCCTCTCAAACCTCCGAAAATAACTATCAAACTCTTTGAGGAACCTCTCTCCCTCCTCTAAGCGCCAGTCAATGTAGGGTTTGATTCTCACCTTTGATACCGTCCTGTAAACTAACTCAAAGAGAAGGGTTCCCAAGAGGACAACGGTAAGTGATTTTAAAGAAGACGGAGATGTTTTTAAGTTGTAACCTAAGAGAACGGCTCCGGCTATCAGACAGAGGAGAAAACCAAAGAGAGAGACTATGCCGTTTGAATTAGTCTGTCTCCTCAGTTTCCAGTTTGCCAGATTGACGCCGGCAAATATTGAGAGGAAGCCGAAACTCCCTGCTATTGATATGTTTTCAAGGTTGAAGGCCGTTGCAAAGAAGATAGTGAGAATTGAGAGTATGAGAAGCCCCTCAGTTCCCTCCCTCCAGACCTTTTTTGTGAAGGTTTTGGGGAGAGCTCCAAACTTCGCAACCAAGTAACTAACCCGGGCACTTCCGTAAAGGGTTGCATTTATCGCCGAAGCTGTTGAGAGCAGGGCGGCAATTCCTATTAAAACGAAACCGAACTTTCCCAAAAAGGGCTCTGCCGCAACGGCGAGGGCATAGTCCTTATACTTAACGACCTGCTCGTACGTGAGGTTTGCAACGGCAACGGCAGAAACTAAAACGTAAACAGCAATAACAGTTAAAACGCTCGCATAGAAGGCCTTCGGCAAGTCCCTTTCGGGGTCTTCAACGTCCCTTGCGGTGTTTGCTATGAGCTCAAATCCCTCGTAGGCAAGGAAGATTATCAGTCCGCCAACCATTATTCTCAAAAAGTGGGGCCAATTTTCGGGGGATATTTTTGAAAAGTCCCCGGTTAAGAAACCGAGTGCCGAGAAGAAGAGGAGTATTCCCAATTTAAGGAAGACCATCAGGTCTTCGGCCTTTCCGCTGACGTAGGCTCCCAAAAAGTTTATGAACGCAAAGAAGGTAATTACGCCGACAATTAAGAGCTTTTTCAGAAAAACACTCTCGTGTCCCAAGATGAGGGCGGAGCCGTAACTTCCGAACGCGTAAGAATAGAGGGAGAGCATTATTACGTAACTAACCAAGAGAAGGGTATTTAAGTAGGATGTAAACAGGTTATTTCCGAAACCCCTTACGAGAAACTCAACGGTTCCCCCCTCGCTCGGATACCTCACCGAGAGCTTTGCATAGGAGTAGGCGGTTATGAGGGCTATCAAACCTGCAAAGAGGAAGGCAACGGGAGCTCCGCCCCTTGAAAGGAGAATCGTCAAGCCCAAAACGGCAAAAATTCCCCCTCCAATCATTCCTCCAACGCCTATTGAGTAGGCCTCCCAAAAACCAATCTTCTTACTCACGATTTCCTCTTCCTATCAAGGAGTTTTACAGTCCCGTAAACGCACCTGTTGTAGGGAACGGGGATTCCCTTCTCCTCGGCCTTTCTTATGAGAGCTCCCGTTATTCCCTCTAACTCTATAGGCTTTCCCTTTTCAAAGTCTAAGAGCATGCTCGTTTTGTAGTTCATGAGGTCGGGAGACGACCTGAGGTAGTTTTCCATTACCTTCGGTTTTAGCTTAACGCCGTAGGCCTCTGCAACCCTGTAACACTCCTCCATCAAGCTCTTTAGAATCTGATAAGTTTCCGGAAGGGAGAGCATCTCTCCCACTGTGGCTCCCGTTATAACGGAGTATGGATTGAAGGCAACGTTCCAGACGAGCTTCTTCCAGAGAGTGTAGTTTATGTCCCTTGACTCCCTAACCTCTATTCCGCACTCCCTCATCTCCTCGGCTATTCTCCTAACCCTCTCCGAGGGTCTCCCAGAGAGCTCACCGATTTCCAAGAGACCTGCGGCCTCGTGAACGACAACTCCGGGCTCGGAAACGTACGCCCCTATAAAGGCCGTGGCTCCCAAAACCTTTTCCCTACCGACGTATTTTGAGAGAATCTCCTCGTTCTCTATGCCGTTCTGGACGGAGATGACTAAGGAGCTCTCCTTCAGCATCGGCTTTATCAACGGAGCAACTTTCTCCGTATCGTAGGACTTAACGCAGACGAGAACTACGTCTGCCTTCCCGACCTCTTCCGGGTTATCGGTAAAGACCACTCTATCTCCTTCCCTCACGACAAACTCACCGTGCTTAAAGCTCTTTACAGTTAAACCTTTCTCCCTCATAGCTCTCAGGTGTTCTCCCCTCGCTATAAAGACAACCTCCTTACCGCACCTTGCAAGCATCCCTCCGTAAAATCCGCCGACGCCGCCAGCTCCGAACACTACAAACTTCACGCAAACCTCCGGTTAAATCAAAAGTTTCCCGTTCTCCATAATTTTTAAGTCCCTTCCGCCGATTTGGAGCTCCACCGTAGGTTTCTCTATCAAGAGGTCAATGTGAACGTTCGCCTTAACGGTTCCGCCAAAGGAACTGTTGTCTCCGATGGCTATGTGGCACGTTCCGAGAATCTTCTCCGCCTCAAGTATGTTGTCAAACCTGACGGCACGCCCGTTTGTTCCCACTCCAAACTCTGCAACGTTATCGGCGTTCCTTTCCCTGTGGATTAAATCGTTCAGGAAGGAGGAAAACTCCTCCTCTCCCTCAACCCTCTTCACCCTTCCGTTCTCAACGGTGAGCTTCACGGGCTCCTTCAGCTTCCTCGTAGGAGCGTAATTTGTTACGAAAACCCCGTTTGCCGTTCCTTCAAGGGGAGCTATAAAGGCCTCTCCGGCAGGAAGGTTCCCAAAGTCTCCGGGAGAACAAATCTTTCCAGTATCGGCAATTCCCTCCCTTCCCTCAACCGAAAACTCAATGTCGGTTCCCAAGGGACAGGTCACCCTTACCCTAACGGCCTCGGTTAAGAGTGAGGCAACCCTCTTTGAGAGGAGGGCAACCCTGTTCCAGTTTGCCTGGAGTGATGTGTAGAACATGGAAAACTCAAACAGGGGCATACTCGCAAACCTCATTGAGAGGAAGTCCGTACAGAGCTTTCTAAAGAGGGTGTGGCTTATTGAGTAGCGGTTGACGGCGATGACAGCCGTCGGGAGCTCTGAGGGCGAGGTCGTCTCAAGGAGGAGCTCCTTAACCTCCAACTCATCTCCCTCACTTATCTCCTTCCTTAAAATCCTATCCAAGAGTCCCTTTCCCTTCAGCTCAGAGACGAACTCCTCCCCGAAAGTTGCCCTCCAAACAACTTCGGGCGGTTCAACCCCGTGGCGACCGGTTTCGGGATAGGTGAGGTGAGAAATTGAGGGAACGAGGTTTGAGCCAAAGTAAAAGAGGAGCTCCCCAACCTCCTCCTTACCCTCATCGGTGAGAATTAAAACCTTGTCATCCCTTCCAACGCACAGGTTGTTGATGAGAATATTCCTAACTCCCCTTATTAGACCTTCGTCCCTCCAGTCAACCATCCCTTTCCCCCCAAGGCGAACTGTGGTTTAATTATATGTACTCCCCCTTTGGAGGTTTCAATGTTTTCCCTTCCGGAACACATAAAGAAGGTTCACGTTTACGAACCGGGGAAACCGGAGGACGAGTTAAAGAGGGAATTGGGACTGAGGGAAATCGTAAAGTTGGCATCAAACGAAAATCCTTTAGGTCCCTCGCCTTCAGCAGTAAGGGCAATAATAGAGGACTTGAAGAACCTAAACAGGTATCCCGACGGGAACTCTTATCACCTAAAGGAAAAGCTCTCAAAACACCTTGGAGTAAAGAGAGAGAACATCTTTTTGGGACTCGGCTCAAACGAAGCCCTTGACATAGTCTCAAGGGCTTACCTCAGGCCCGGTTTGAATGCCGTTTACAGCGAAAAGTCATTCGCCGTTTACCCGATAGTCGTTCAGCTTTCTGGGGCAGAACACAGGGTCGTAAAGATGAAAAACGACTACTACATAGACCTGAAGGCCCACCTTGATGCAATAGACGAAAACACGGCCGTCGTCTTCATCGCAAATCCAAACAATCCTACGGGAACAGCATTCAGCAGGAAGGAGTTTGAGTCATTTTTGAGGGACTTCCCCGACGACGTCCTACTGGTCTTAGACGAAGCCTACTACGAATACGCCTTAGGGGCAGGGTTTGACATAGAGAACGGCGTTGAATACATATACGAAAAGAACGTCCTCGTTACGAGGACATTTTCTAAGATTTACGGACTTGCCGGACTGAGACTCGGATACGCAGTAGGAAGGGAGGAGATAATCTCAGACATGAACAGAATAAGACAGCCGTTCAACGTTACCCGTCCGGCTCAAGTTGGGGGAGCGGCAGCCCTTGACGACAAAATGTTCATAAAGCACTCACAGGTAGTAAACGAGGAGGGGAAAAAGTACCTCTACAACGAGTTTGAGAAGCTCGGTCTGGAGTACGTTCCGACCCTTGCAAACTTTATCTTGGTGAAGGTCGGATTCCCGAGCAGGGAGGTCTTTAACAGGCTCTTAAGAAAGGGAATCATAGTAAGAGCAATGGACGGTTACGGCTTTAACGACCACATAAGGGTTACAGTCGGAACCATGAGGGAAAACATACTTTTCATAAACAAACTGAAGGAAGTTTTAGAGGAACTAAAGGACGAGCTGTCATGAAAAAGTTAATCTTATTGGCACTCTTTCCGCTCCTCCTTTCACCGGTAGGGTGCTCCTGTAAGTGGCAGACAAAGATGGAGAAGCAGATTCTAAAGGTTACGGGGGGAAAGTTCACGGTCAAGGTTTACGACGGCGGGAAGTTGGTAGCTCAGTACAGGGGAAACGGCTACGTCT
>CAZEDJ010000080.1:0-5413 GCA_964511045.1 uncultured bacterium | reverse complement strand
GAGTGGGACAGGAATTTCGTTTGGCATCCATTCACACAAATGGCCGAGTACGTAAAGAGTGAACCGATAATCATTGAAAGGGGCGAAGGATGCTGGTTGATTGATACCGAAGGTAAAAGATACCTTGATGCAGTTGGCTCAATTTGGTGCAACGTCCACGGCCACAGCGTAGATGAGCTAAACAGAGCTCTGTGCGAACAGGCTGAAAGGATTGCTCACTCTACACTCTTAGGCCTGGCAAACGTCCCCTCCATCCTGCTGGCAAAGGAGCTCGTTGACATTACTCCAAAGGGGCTAAACCACGTCTTCTACTCCGACGACGGCTCAACCGCAATGGAAGTGGCCCTGAAAATGGCCTATCAGTACTGGCAACTGAAGGGAGAGGTAAAGAGGACAAAGTTCATAAAACTTGATGAGGCCTACCACGGAGACACAATTGGTTCGGTAAGCATCGGAGGAATTGACCTATTCCACTCCATGTTTAGGGAGCTGATGTTTGAGACCTTTAAGGTTCCCTCTCCACACCCGTACCGATTTGACGGGTCCCCCGAGGAGTGTAGAGATTTCTCCCTCGGAAAAATGAGGGAAATCCTGGAGGAACACGGAGACGAAGTTGCAGCAGTAGTCATGGAGCCCCTCGTTCAGGCAGCCGCCGGGATAATCGTCCATCCAGAGGGTTTTTTGAGGGAGGTGAGGGAGCTCTGCAACGAGTTCAACACCCTCCTCATACTTGACGAGGTGGCAACGGGATTTGGAAAGACCGGAAAGATGTTTGCCTGTGAGTGGGAAGGGGTTACTCCGGACATAATGGCCGTTTCAAAGGGACTCACTGCAGGCTACATGCCACTGGCCGCAACGCTATCAACCGACGAGATTTATCAGGCCTTTTGGGGAGGTGACTACGGAAGCGGAAAAACCTTTTTCCACGGTCACACCTTTACGGGGAACCAGTTGGGGTGTTCCGTTGCCCTCAAGAACATAGAGCTCTTTAGGAAAAAGGGATGGCCGGATAAACTGAAGGATAAGATTTCCTTTCTTCACAGGAGACTCAAGGAGGAGCTTTCAGAACTCAAACACGTCGGGGATATAAGGGGAAGGGGATTCATGGTCGGAATTGAACTCGTTAAGGACAAGAAAACCAAGGAGGGATTCAGCTGGAAGGACGACGTCGGAAGGAGGGTATCAAGGAAAATCTTAGAAAAGGGCGTATTCACAAGGCCTTTGGGGCCCGTTTTAGTAATAATGCCCCCGCTGGCAATAAGCGAGGACGAAATAGAATTCATGGTAAAGGCTTATAGAGATGCAATCCTTGAGGAATTGGGGACTTAAATCTCCTCGTCCCCATCCTCCTCCTTGCTCTTTACTATGAGAATCGGAGAAGAAACCTCCTTTATGATGTCAATCACCTTCCCGATTTTAAAGATGGAGAGGGACTCCTCGGTAATTCCCAAAGTTAACAGGTTAATGCCGTATTTTTCAGCATACCAGCTCAAACTCTCTGCCAACTCCCCCGATATTAGGGAGACCCTGGTCTTTATTCCCCTCTCCTCAAACTCCCTCGAAACTTCCCTCAATTTCCTAAAAATCCTAAAGAGAGCATCGATGTAGCCGTCGTCTAAAAGCCCCCTCAAACTCTCTATCTTCTCCTCAGAGTCGTACTCCTCCCTTGAGAGAATTCCCCACTCCGAAGGAATGAGGACGTAAACAATGTGAACTTCCCTGCAACCTGCCTCTTTTAGCTTTAATACGTAAGGTTTTGCATTTATACTTGACTTTTTTAAGTCAACCGGGTAGAGGATTTTTTCAAAGAGCATCACTCCTCCCTGTTTTTTATTATTAGAACCGGACACTTGGCATTTCTTATTACGTCCGTCGATACGCTCCCAAGGAGAATTTCGGTTAAGAGCCCTTTGCCGTGAGCTCCCATCACTATCAACTTTACCTTTTCCTCCTCAGAAACTCTAACTATCTGTTTCGGAATGTTGCCGTACCTTAGGAACAACTTTACAGACAACCCTTCACTTTCAAGGATTGTCTTTACCGCCTCAAGCTTCTCTATTAGGGATGTAACGTACTCCTGGTCCACCTCCGGAAGTATCTCATAGACCTCCTTCTCCCTCAGCAGGTCTGTTCCCTCGGGGAGCTCTATCGAGAGGTCGTCAACAACGTGAACGACAACTACCTCCCTTTCCCCTGCCTCCTTCAACTTCTTAACGTAGTTAAGGGCAAGCTCGGCAAGTGGTGAAAAATCCGTTGAATACAGAACTTTTTCAAAAAGGGGCATCTCTCCCTCCTTATCCCGTTAGTGAAAATTTCTGTGTTTCAAAGAGTGGTTCTACCTCCAACTCCCTTAATAGTTTACCACTTTTGTAGAGGGCCACCTTTACCCTCCTTTCACTTTTTGCATCCGAATATCTCGCAACTATTCCTGCCGCGGTTCTGAGAGTTTCCTCGTTAGGTTCTCCCCTACACCTCAAAATGGCCGTAGGTGACGGAACGTCCGGAACCTTTAGGATGATGTCTTCATCTTTTGAGAGCTCCAAAAGCCTCCTGTTCTCCTCCCTGTTTCTCCCGACTATCAGCTTGCAGTTACCTATCCTGAAGTGCCTGCCAATTTTGAGCAGTTTCACACTCTCCCAGGAGAGCTCCCCGTGCTCCATCAAGTCCTTCAACTTTTTTGAAAACGAGGGCTCCGTCAGTAAACAGCCGCCGGCCGGAGTCGGCAACTTCTCCAAGTCAATTCCCAACTCCCTCACTATTTCCGGATACCTCTTTCTTGAACGTCCCCTTAGGTCAAGGAGCTCCTCCTTTTTAACAATTCCCTCCCTTTCGTAATCGGTTTCAGGAAGGAGTTTCCCGGAAAGGGGCCTTAAAACCCTTCCCTTGAGGCCGGAGAGTTTCTCTATAGACCTAAATGCCTGAAGGTGTTGGGACATCGGCCTCTGCCCCAAAACCTCCCCCGTAGCAATAATTCCGTTATCACCGGCAATCTCCTTAACCTTTTTCAGCATGTAGGCCTTACAGTCTATACAGGGATTTAAGTTTTTGCCGTAACCGTAAACGGGATTCTTCAGCATCTCAAGGTAATCGTCACCGGCCTCAAGAACGATTAACTCTATTCCCAATTCGTCGGCAACCTTCCTGAGCTCGTCCAAGTCCTTTTGAAAGAGGGGGGAGGTTATGTGAACGCCTATAACTTTAAATCCCAGCTTTTTCAATAGCTCAGCTGCCAATATACTGTCAAGTCCCCCTGAGAAGAGAAGGTAAACATTTCCCCTTTCCATAGACACTCCTTCAGATAGGCTTTAATTTAAAGTTAAGAGATAAAAGAAAAGGAGGAAGGGATGGCACAGCTAAAGCTCAACCTAATCGGCCACGGCATTGACCTCACCGGCGCAATTAAACAGACCCTTGAGGAGAAGTTCAAGAGGCTTGAGAAGTACCTGGGGGATGACGAGAGAAGGGAGGTGTTTGCAGACGTCATTGTAAACAAGGAGAAGTACCGCTCATCGGTTGAAATCGTAATATACAACGTCTTTGACCACACGCTGAGGATAAAGAAGGAAACGGACGACCTATACACCGCCGTTGACTACGTTGTTGATGCGGCAGAGAAGCAACTCCGCCGATTAAAGGACAAAGTTAAAACGGCCTCTAAGAAGGAAGCCCAGAGAACGAAGAGGCAAATAACCTTGGTTGAGGAAGAGGTTGTTGAAAAACCCATTGAGATTGTAGAAGTGGAGCCGGAGCTCTACAAACCCATCACCGTTGAGGATGCAGTTTTAAAGCTCCTCGGCTCAAAGAGGGAGTTTGTCCTCTTCTGCAATGCAGAGACCGGAAACGCCGCAGTGGTCTATAAGAGAAAGGACGGAAATATCGGCCTAATAGAGATGCCCTCTTGCAGGTAGGGAGGATATCCTCCCTACTCAACCTTTAAGACTGCAAGAAAGGCCTCCTGGGGAACCTCTACCTTACCGAGCATCTTCATCCTCTTCTTACCTTCCTTCTGCTTCTCAAGGAGTTTCTTCTTCCTCGTTACGTCCCCGCCGTAACACTTGGCAAGGACGTCCTTCCGCAGGGGTTTAACGTTTGAGCGGGCAATGACCTTATTCCCTATGGCGGCCTGAATCGCAACCTCAAACAGCTGTCTCGGAATTATCTCCTTTAGCTTATCAACGAGCTGCCTTCCCCTCTGGTAGGCCTTGTCCCTGTGAACGATTACAGAGAGGGCATCAACCGGTTTTCCGTTTATAAGAATGTCGAGCTTAACTAAGTCGGATGGTTTGTAACCTGCAAACTCGTAGTCAAAGGATGCATATCCCCTCGAAACGGACTTCAGCTTATCAAAGAAGTCAAAGAGTATCTCCGAAAGGGGCATGTCGTATCGGAGCTCCACCCTCTGCTGGTCAAGGTAGGTAAAACCGGTCTGTATTCCCCTCCTCTCCTGACACAGCTGCATAATAGGACCGACGTAGTCGGACGGAGTGATTATTGATGCCGAAATGTAAGGTTCCTCTATCCTCTCAATCTTATCGGGAGGGGGCATTTCCGCAGGGTTCTGAACGTCAAGGACGCTACCGTCCTTCAGGTAAACCTTATAGACAACGCTCGGAGCAGTTGCTATGAGGTTGAGGCCAAACTCCCTCTCCAACCTCTCCTTTATGACCTCCATGTGGAGGAGCCCGAGAAAACCACACCTGAAACCAAAACCGAGGGCTGCAGAGGTTTCTGGTTCAAAGAAGAGGGCCGCATCGTTCAGTTTCAGCTTTTCGAGTGCTTCCTTGAGGTTCTCATAGTCGTCGGAATCAACCGGATAGAGGCCTGCAAAAACCATCGGCTTGGCAGGTCTAAATCCGGGGCAGGGTTCGGCAGTCGGATTCTCGGCATCTGTTATCGTATCTCCGACCTGAGTATCCTCAATGTTCTTTATGTTTGCGGCAATCCAACCGACCTCTCCGGCAGAGAGCCTATCGGTCTTAACCATTTTCGGCGATTGAGTTCCAACCTCAACAACCTCAAACTCCTTATCGTTTGACATGAGTTTTATCCTCATTCCGGGCCTTATCTCCCCGTCAAAGACCCTGATAAACGGAATAACTCCCCTGTAGTTGTCGTAGTAGGAGTCAAATATCAGTGCCTTGAGCGGCTTTTCGGGACTTCCGGACGGGGGAGGAACCTTCCTTACTATTGCCTCAAGAATCTCCTTAATCCCTATGCCCTCCTTTGCAGATGCCAGTATTGCATCGTCCGGGTCAAGGCCTAAAACGTCCGCTATCTGCTCCTTTACCCAGTCGGGATTTGCACTGGGAAGGTCTATCTTGTTTATAACGGGAATAATCTCAAGGCCGGCATCAAGGGCCAAGAAGAAGTTTGCAATCGTTTGAGCCTCTATTCCTTGGGTTGCATCTATAAC
>CAZEDJ010000079.1:0-5517 GCA_964511045.1 uncultured bacterium | reverse complement strand
AAGAGGGGTTCATCTTTGACCCTGAAACGGGAAACAGCTATACGGTTAACCAGACTGGGCTCTTTATCTTGGAGCTCCTTAAAGAGGGAAAGTCTCAGGACGAGATAGTTGATGCCCTGACAAAGGAGTTTGAGGTCTCTCCCGAGGAAGCCCAGAGGGACCTTATTGACTTTCTTGAGCAGTTGAGACTCTTTGGACTTCTGGAGGAAAAAGTTGTATAGGGTAGCAGTTTCCGGGATTAACGCAGTTGACAATCCGGGTCCAGGCATAGGTATAGCCAAGGGAGTTAAGGAAAGCGGTTTAGAGGTTGAAATTTTTGGCCTTGCCTACGATGCAATGGAGCCGGGAATCTACATGAAGTGGCTCATAAAGAGGAGCTTCATAATGCCCTATCCTTCGGGAGGGGAGGAGCCGTTTATAGAGAGGCTCCTCTACATAAAGAGCAACTACGGACTTGATGCCGTTATTCCTGCACTTGATGCAGAGCTCCCCCTCTTCATTAACGCCTCTTCACTTTTGGAAAGTTACGGAATAAAGACCTTCCTGCCCTCCAAGGAGCAGTTTCAGCTGAGGGGAAAGGACAAGCTCCCCGAGGTTGCGGAGAGAATAGGCGTTAAGGTTCCCAAAACCTTTACGGTTACCTCCTATGAGGAGCTCTCTAAGGCGGTTGAGGAAATCGGATTCCCCGTTATGATTAAGGGCATATTCTACAAAGCCTATAAGGCCTTCAACATCTCTCAAGCCACCTCATTCTTCAACTCCATAGTTTCTGAGTGGGGATATCCCGTAATCGTCCAGGAAGTTGTCTCCGGTGAGGAGATGAACGTTGTAGGAGTCGGTGACGGAGAGGGGGGACACTTCGGTCTTGTTGGAATAAAAAAGCTCTGGATAACCAGCTTGGGGAAAATTTGGACTGGAGTGACAATCAGGAATGAAAAGCTCCTCTCCGCCGCGGAGAGATTCGTTTCGGAGTTCAGCTGGAGGGGAGCCTTTGAGTTTGAGTGTATCGTTAGGGACGGTGAAATCTACCTGATAGAGGTAAATCCGAGGTTTCCCGCCTGGGTCTACTTTTCAACGGGTGTTGGGGTTAACCTTCCGGGAAGGTTGTTAAATGCTGCCCTCGGGATTGAGCCTGAGAGGAACTGGGATTACGAGGCCGGGAAGCTCTACATTAGGTTTACAGACGACTTTGTAACGGACATGTCCGAGTTCCAAAAGGTTGTTACGAGGGGGGAAGGATGAGGAGGTTAATTTTGGGCGTGTTAATCCTATCTTTGTCATCCGTTTCCTCTTACGCTGGACTTTGGGAGAGTAAGTGTTCTTCCTGCCACAACGGTAAAGTTGCCCCGGCCAAGGAGACTCTGCTGAAAAAATATAGAAATCCAGACCAATTTATTCTTGCCGTTAGGAAGGCCGTTATGAGCGGTAAGATGCCGAGGGGATTGGGATACAGATTTGTGGCGAGGGAACTCTACGGAAAGTTTCCCTCTTTCCCGTGCAGGAGGCGCTGTAAAAACTGCTTAATTTTTAACGGAGGTAGAAAGTGAAAAAGCCTTACGAGAAGCCGGTAATTCAGAAGTTAAAGTCGGGCCTTATGAATAAGTTTGGAGAGTCAACCCTCTCTTATGGAAGGAAGGTCAGAAAGGAAATTGACGGAGTTCCCGTTGAGGACTTGGTTAAGGAGTTCGGCTCTCCCCTCTTTGTCTTTTCTGAGAGGAAACTGAGGCAGAAGTTTAGGGAGCTCCGAGAGGCATTCACCCTCAGGTATCCCAACGTTGAGTTCAGCTGGTCTTACAAGACCAACTACTTGGACGCAATCTGCGCAATTCTCCACGACGAGGGTGAGACTGCCGAGGTAGTTTCGGAGTTTGAGTACGAAAAGGCAAGAAGGCTCGGCGTTCCCGGGGAGAAGATAATCTACAACGGTCCCTACAAGCCCTACGACTCCCTCGTGACTGCCGTTAAGGAGGGGGCGAGGATTAACATTGACCACTTTGAAGAGATTCTTGACCTTGAAAGGGTTGCAGATGAGCTCGGGGTGAAGCCTAAGGTCGGCATCAGGGTCAACATGGACACGGGTATCCACCCCCAGTGGAGCCGCTTTGGATTTAACCTTGAGTCCGGACAGGCTTTGGATGCGGTAAAGAGGATATCCTCCGGGGGTAAGTTGGAGCTCTGCGGACTCCACTGCCACATAGGAACCTTCATCTTAGAGCCGAGGGCTTACGAGAGGGAAGTTGAGAAGTTGGTTAACCTCGCCTACAGGATAGAGGATGAATTTGGATTCAAGATTGACTACATAGACATAGGAGGGGGATTCCCCTCAAAGAACAGGCTGAAGGGAATTTACCTTCCACCTGAGGTTGCGGTTCCTTCCGTTGACGAATACGCAGAGAGGATATGCAGTGCTCTCCTAAAGTTCCTCCGTCCCGGTGACTATCCGAAGCTCATAATAGAGAGCGGAAGGGCAATAGTTGACGAGGCGGGATTCCTGATAACTACGGTTCACGCCGCAAAGAGGCTTCCTTCCGGCTTAAAGGCCTACGTCCTTGATGCCGGTGTGAACATTCTCTTTACGGCATTTTGGTACAAGTTCAACATTGAGGTTGACAGGGAAGTCCACGGAACGACCGAGCCTTCCGTTCTTTACGGACCCCTCTGTATGAACATAGATGTCGTTGACGACCTTGCCTACCTTCCTCCCCTGCCGAGGGGAACGAGGCTCATACTCTCACCGGTAGGTGCCTACAACGTTACACAGTGGATGCAGTTCATAAGGTACAGACCTGCCGTTGTCCTCATAGGACAGGGAGGAGAGGTTGAGCTGATAAGAGAGGCGGAAGACCTCTCAGACATCGTCAGGAGGGAGCACCTCCCTGAGAGGTTAAGGTTGAAATGGGATTAAAGGACTATCTCCTTCCCATTCTGAGGAGCTACTCCTCAATCCTGTTTAACGGTGATGTTTACGGGGGAGCTCTCCTCCTTTTCCTCTCGTTTTTCAATCCCAACGTCGGCTTAGGTGGACTTATCTCTCTCCTCTCGGCCTACCTCCTTGCAAGGCTTATAGGCTTTAAGAGGGAGTTTTTAAGGATTGACTACTACATCTACAATCCCCTCCTGGTTGGTCTTTCGCTTGGCTACATCTTTAAAATTAACTTGGTCAGCCTTCTCTTTTTCATAACGGGTGGAATTCTCTCGTTTCTCGTTACTTACGTTCTTTCGGGAGTTTTCTACTACTATCTAAAACTTCCCGTTCTGAGTCTTCCCTTCGTTATAGTTAGCTCTACTCTCTATCTATCTTCTCAGCACTTCTCAAACCTCTTCGTTGACAGCCTCTATCCCCACTTTCAGCTTCTAAATCTTGACCTTTCTCCCTTTTTAAACGGCTTCTTTAAGTCGCTCGGTGCCATCTTTTTCCTTCCTGATACATTCTCGGGACTTGTCATATTCCTCCTCCTCTTGAGGGTCTCTCCGATACTCTCTTTTCTCTCAATCTTAGGTTACATTACTGGAACCCTTACAATGGCCCTCTTTAAGGGCTCTCTCCATCAGGCCTTTGCCGATACCTCCTCCTTCAACTACATCCTCACATCAATGGCAGTAGGGGGAGTCTTTCTCATTCCCTCTTTGAGGAGTTACAAGTTTGCCCTTCTGTCGTCCTTCATATCCGTTCCCGTCGTTGAGAGTGCAAAGGTCTTCTGGGAAACCTACGGACTTCCGGTCTTTGCCCTTCCTTTTAACGAGGTCTCCCTCCTGACCCTCTACGTTTTCCTCTTTACCGGATACTCGTTGGTTACGAAAGTTTACAGGGGAACTCCCGAAAGAACGCTCGACTACTACCTCACCTACACGAGCAGGTTTCCGTTTACCGGAAGGGAGATATCCCTTCCCTTTTCGGGAGAGTGGAGCGTTTGGCAGTCGTTTGACGGAGAGTGGACCCACAAGGGAGCCTGGAGACACGCAGTTGACTTTGTTATAACTGACGAGGAAAGGAGGACTTACAGGGGAGACGGGAGCTCCCTCTCCGATTACTACTGTTTCGGAAAGCCCGTTCTCTCCCCCATTGACGGAACCGTCGTTGATGCAGTCTCCTCACTGCCCGACAACCCACCGGGAGAGGCAAATAAGGAGAACAACTGGGGAAACTACGTTCTCCTCTACGACAGTAGGGGATTTTACGTTCTGCTCTGCCACCTGAAGCAGAATTCAGTAAGGGTGAAGAAGGGAGATACCGTAAGGAGGGGAACGCCGATAGGTCTTTGCGGAAACTCGGGCTATTCGCCTCAACCTCACCTCCACGTTCACGTTCAGCTCTTTCCTTACCTCGGAGCTCCGACGGCTCCCTTCTCCTTTACCTCATACGTTTCCGGGAATCTCTTTCTTGACGTAGGAGTTCCAAAGGAGGGGGAGAGGGTTTTGCCGGTCTATCCGGATAAATCCCTCTACAGGCGCTTGAACCTCCTCATAGACCAGGAGTTTTCATTCCTCGTGGAGGATAGACTGAGGGGAAAGAAAGAGACCTTAAAGGCCTCCGTTAAGATGGCACCTGACGGAACGTTCTTTCTCACAGACGGAAAAGGGAAGCTCTACTTTGGAATACTTAACTCTACCTTTTACTTTTACAGCTTTGACGGGGACCTTAACTCTCCCCTTAAATACTTTTTCCTCTCATCTCCAAAAATCCCACTCTTAAATACTCTGGAAATTTACTGGAAGGACTACCTCCCCTTAACCTCTCTCTTTTCAGAGTTTGGCAGAAAGTTTCTCCTCTTTTTGACGTCCTTTAAACACGGCCTTGTAAAGGTGAGAACGACTTCCAAGTGGAAATCCCTCAACGTTATTTCAACCGAAATTGAAATGCCCAACGGAAAGCGTAAATTTGCCGAGTTGGAGTTGGCCGACGATTTCGGGTTTTCCCGTGTAAACTTTAATAACGAAATTATCATAAGGAGGATGGAGGATGAAAGGAAAGCTCCTTATTCTTAGTTTAATTCCCCTGACACTTTCTCAGGCCAATGCCGGGGAGCTCTCAAAGAGGATTTACGCTTACGGAGCTCTCTACTCAACTTACATAAACTACAGCGGTTCAAAGTACAAGGATAACGGTTATTCTGAAACCGGCTACCTCAGCATCGGAGACGGAAGGGAAAATGCCCTTCAGTTTGGAGCAGAGTACACCCACATTAACTACAAGGACGGTTATTCCGACCTGAATCAGAAGGACTTTACTCTCGTCTACTCAAACACAAACGGAATTTTGAAGAACCACACATTTACCTTCGGAGGTCACTACATAAGCACCGATGATGAGCTGACCGACGGCGGTTATACGCTCTTCTTTGACGGAACTTACTCCTCCTATTCCTCAAAATACCCTTACTACTTTAACTGGAGTGCCGGAGTTGGGGTCTACTATTCCCACTACGACAATACGGTGAACTTCCACGTCATTCAGATAACTCCCCACGGAACCTACAAGCTCTTTTCCGACTACAGGAGGGGAGCTCTCTATGCCGA
>CAZEDJ010000078.1:0-5659 GCA_964511045.1 uncultured bacterium | reverse complement strand
AAGTTTTCAATGGCTTTCTTAATCAGTTCCTTGGCAAACTCACTTCCCTTAAATTCCCTAACCTTTACCCATTTTCCAGGCTCTAAGTCCTTGTAATGCTCAAAGAAGTGTTTTATTTCATCTAAGGTAGCTTTGGGAAGGTCGTCAATCTCCTTAATCCTTTCAAAGGAAAGGTCCAACTTCTCAACGGGAACTGCCAGTATTTTCTCATCCTGACCGCTCTCGTCCTCCATTATCAAAACCCCTATAGGTCTGCACCTTATAACGCTACCGGGAACAACGGGCTGTCGGGAAATTACGAGAACATCAATTGGGTCTCCGTCGTCGGCAAGGGTATTGGGAACAAACCCGTAATTTGCCGGATAGAACATAGGGGTAAAGAGAAATCTATCAACAAAGATTGCTCCACTATCCTTGTCAACTTCATACTTAACATTGGAACCCTGAGGTATTTCTACAACAGCATAGATGTCGTCCGGCGGGTTTTTCCCGGGCGGAATTTTTTTAACGTCCATCTTGACCTCCTCTAAGTTTTCCCAAATTATAAATCAAACTCTTGAGTTGACACTTACAAATAAAGTTAATATTATCTAACTCATAGGAGGAAAGAATGAGGCTGATTGATGTAAAGGAAGGAAAGAGTGTAAGAGTAAAGGAAATTTGTGGAGGTATAGGTTTAAGAAACCGCCTTGCTGCCATTGGGATTTATCCGGGAGGAACCATCAAAGTTGTTAAATCTCCCCCCGGACCGATGATAATTGAAGTTGCAGGAAGCAGGATAGCAATCGGGAAGGGAATGGCCTCAAAGATTGAGGTGGAGGAAACATGAAAAGGATTAAGGTCGCCCTCGTAGGAAACCCTAATGTCGGTAAAACGGCAATAATGAATGCTTTGGCAGGAACTAATGAAAAAGTAGGAAATTGGCCTGGAGTAACCGTTCAAAAGAAAACGGGAATTTACAATTTCAGGGGATTTGAAATAGAGCTCATTGACCTTCCGGGAATTTACAGCCTCTCTTCGTACACTTTAGAGGAGAGGGTTGCAAGAAACTTTCTCCTTTCTGGTGACTACGATGTTGTATGCAACATTGTAGATGCAACCCTTTTAGGCAGAAATCTCTACCTAACTTTGGAGCTCCTCGAAATGGGCATCAAGCCCGTTATTGCTCTGAACAAAATAGATGAGTTGGAAAATTACGGTTACTCAATTGATGTTAAAAAGTTGGAAAAAATCCTTGGCCTTCCAGTCATTGAGGTATCAGCAATAAAGAGGAAGGGATTAGAGGAATTATCAGAAACCTTCCTTATGGTCTTCTCAGGTGACTTAAAAGTCAAAGGTATAGTTCCTAAATATTCTGACTTTTTGGAAAATGCTATTAGACTTGTAACTCTTAAGATGAAAAATTTACAGCTAAAGAATTTACCTTTTAACATAAGGTGGTTTTCAATAAAACTCTTAGAAAGGGACCCAGAAGTCATTGAATTCCTAAAGAAAAATTTTCAAAATTCAGAAGAAGTCTTAAAAGAAATAGACAAAATTGAAAGTGAAGCGAAG
This sequence comes from uncultured bacterium, assembly GCA_964511045.1. Classification (GTDB taxonomy): domain Bacteria; phylum Aquificota; class Aquificia; order Desulfurobacteriales; family Desulfurobacteriaceae; genus Balnearium. The sequence continues at coordinate 4,105 of CAZEDJ010000078.1, read as the reverse complement.
AGGAGATTTAACATAGACCTTCCTTCACTTATATCAAAAGAAAGATTCAAATTGGCGTCAAAAATTGCAAAGGAAGTTATTAAAAGTGGCGTAGTTGAGCTTCCTCAGGAAAAGCTCAGTGATAAAATTGACAAGTTTGTAACAAATCCGCTTACAGGCATTCCGCTCTTCTTTTTTATCATGTGGCTTGTATTTAAAATCACATTTGACCTGAGTTCTCCAATTTCGGATTGGATTGATGAAATTTTTAGTAATTTCCTTCCGAACTTAATTAATGAGTTCTTCAACTTCCTTCCAAAAATGGTCATTTCACTCATTAACGACGGAATATTAGCAGGTTTAGGTGCGGTAATGGTGTTTATTCCCGTTTTGGGAATTCTCTATTTCCTGATGTCTATTCTTGAAGATACCGGTTACATGGCAAGGGCTGCAGCCCTTTGGGATAACTTTATGAGAGTCTTTGGCTTAAATGGTTCCTCGGTTATTCCGATGATTTTGGGATTCGGTTGCAACGTTCCGGCCATATATGCTACAAGGGCTATGCGCTCCCCCATCCAGAGGCTCATAACGATGGCCGTAATTCCGTGGATGTCTTGCAGTGCAAGGCTAACTGTTTACACGGTTTTTGTTTCTGCCTTCTTTAGGGAAAACAAGTCAATTGTAATCCTATCCCTTTACATGCTCGGAATTTTCCTCGCTTTGGGGCTTGCTGCGGTAATGTCTAAGTTTTTAAGGGGAAACGATGAGGAGTTCTTTATAGAGCTCCCCCCCTACAAACTCCCCGCCTGGAACGTGGTTTTAAACCAAACCTGGATAGAGCTGAGGGAATTTGTCTTAAAGGCCGGAACAATAATATTTGCAATATCGGTCCTCATTTGGGTTCTTGCGTCGCTTCCTCCCGGCGTTGATTACGCCGGAGAAAATTCCCTAATAGGGAAGGTCGGTAATCTCCTCCTTCCCCTGTTTTCTCCGTTAGGTATCCACGACTGGAAGCCGATAGTTGCCCTGATATTTGGAGCTCTCGCCAAGGAAATAGTAGTCGGAACGCTCGGAACCCTCTACGGAACGGGAGAATCGGGACTTATCAAAACACTCCAATCAACATTTACCCCGGAAAGCGCAGTGGCATACTTAGTCTTCACTCTCCTCTACATTCCCTGTGCAGCCACAATAGCGGCAATAAGGCAGGAAAGCGGAAGCTGGAGATTCACTCTCTTAGTAATTGGAATAGAGCTCTCCGTCGCCTGGGCTATGGCTTTCATGGTTTACCACTTGGCAGACCTGATTACATAGATTACCCCTAAACGAATTTGAGGTTTCGGTTGCCAAAGAGGGAAACAACTTTTGTATGCCAAAAGTGCGGTTACACTTCTCCCAAGTGGTTGGGGAAGTGTCCGGAGTGTGGTTCCTGGGGAAGCTTTGTGGAGGAGGTAAGGGAGTCCTCAAAGAATCCCCGCTCAGCTTGGATTGACCATAAAGGGGGAAGGCCCTTACCCATTACAGAAATTGGCAGTTTAAAGGAGGAGAGGGAGAAAACCGGAATCGGGGAGTTTGACAGAGTCCTCGGAGGGGGAATCGTAAAGGGCTCGGTCTCCTTAATTTCAGGAGAGCCGGGAATAGGAAAATCTACCTTTCTACTTCAGGTAGCCAGCCTCCTTTCAGAAAGGGGAAAGGTTCTATACGTAACTGCCGAGGAATCTCCCGAACAGATAGCCATGAGGGCAAGGAGGTTGGGAGCTCTCAAGGATTCCCTTCTCATCCTATCGGAAAATAATCTGGAAAAGGTTTCAAAATACATTGATGAGATTAACCCTAAGCTTGTAGTTTACGACTCCATCCAAACACTCTTCCTCCCCTACATAGAATCGGCAGCAGGCTCAGTTTCTCAGGTAAGAGAGTGCACCGCCTTTATAACGAACATCTCTAAAAGAAGGGGAATAAGCAGCTTTATAGTGGGGCACGTGACAAAGGAGGGAACAATAGCCGGGCCAAAAGTCCTTGAACACATAGTTGATGCCGTTTTTCAATTTGAAGGCGACAGGGGATACAACTTCCGCGTCTTTAGGAGCTTAAAAAACCGTTTTGGTTCAACCGGTGAGCTGGCAGTCTTTGAAATGACAGAAAGAGGTCTAAAGGAGGTTCCCAATCCCTCCGAATTCTTCCTTTCAGAAAGACCCTTGGGAAAGTCAGGCTCAGCCATATTTGCAGGAATTGAGGGAAGCCGTCCCATACTCTTGGAAGTTCAGGCCTTAGTAACCAGAGCCGTTTTTACAACACCTCAGAGGAGAGCACGGGGAATAAACGTTAACAGACTGTCCATCATTGTAGCAACAATTGAAAAGGAGTTGGGATTTCCGCTGAGAAACTTTGACATTTTCGTTAACGTAGTAGGAGGAGTAAAGGTAGACGAGCCGGCAGTTGACCTCCCAATTGCAGCGGCAGTAATATCAAGCTACCTTGACAGGCCTATCAGAGAGAACCTCGCACTGTTCGGTGAAATAGGGCTAACGGGAGAGGTAAGAAGGGTAAAGTTGGAAGAACTTAGGGAAAAAGAAGCTCAAAAAAACGGGTTTAAGGTTATAAGAAACATTAAAAACATATCTGAAATTCCCGAAAGTATTCTGGTCTAAATTGGCGGAGGCGGATGGGAATCGAACCCACCACCCCGCTCCAAGCGGGGCCACCGGATTTGAAGTCCGGGGGGGACACCAGCCCCCGTCCGCCTCCAGAGTTGAAATTTCTATCTGAGTGCTTTGCCTGTCAACTCTTTAACGATTCTTTCACTGTTGAGGAAACACTCCTCAACCTGCTGAACAGTTAGGCCCGCACCAATTCCAACGGTTATTGCAAAGCTCCTTGAAACGAGGTCTGAAGGAGAGTGGGAGTCGGTATTTATCACTAAGGGAGCTCCCACCTCTAAAGCCATCTTAGCAACGTAACCGTTCGTCAAACTGTGTCCCCTTCTCGTTGTTATTTCAAGGAAAACTCCGTTCTCTAAGGCTAACTCTACCTCCTCTTTAGTTATCAATCCGGGATGTGCAAGGATGTCGGCCTTTCCCTCAATTGCAGCCCTGTTAGTTCCCGGAGCAACCGGTTCAACTACTGTTTCACCGTGAACCACAACAATCTTTGCTCCACACTCCCTACACCTCTCTATCAATTCTGGAATTTTAACGGGAGGAACGTGGGTAATCTCTACACCCGGCAAAACAATCAGTGAAGTATTTTCATTCAATACGTCTAAAGCTCTATACAAACGCTCTAAAACGAACTCATAGTTAGAGTAATCAACGTGGTCCGTAACAGCCAAAGCCCTATAACCCAAAGCCTCTGCTCTCCTTACAAGCTCGCTGGGGATGAGCTCCCCGTCACTGAATATCGTGTGGGTGTGAAGGTCTATCATTAGAACCTCTCGGGAATAAATTTGGTTTCCATGATAAATATACAAAAACTGTTTGAGGTGCTATACAAAACTTACGGAAAACAAAACTGGTGGCCGGCAGACACACCCTTTGAAGTCTGTGTTGGAGCAATACTCACACAGAATACAAACTGGCAAAATGTAGAAAAAGCCATTAAAAATTTAAAAGAGAAAAAGCTACTGTCTCCGGAAACCATTTTAAATATTGACGATAATTTGCTTCAAGAACTCATAAAACCAGCTGGTTTCTTTAGACAAAAGGCTAGATACTTAAAGAATCTATCAAACTTCCTTATTCAAAACGGGGGAATAGAAAAGATAAAGGAGAGAGAAACCACAGAATTAAGGAAAAAGCTCTTAAAAATAAAAGGGATAGGCAAGGAAACTGCTGACTCAATCTTACTTTATGCCTTTAATAAACCATCATTTGTGATTGATAAATACACCAAGAGACTATTTAAAAGATTAGGAATCACAGCAAGTGAAAATATCCCTTACGATGCCTTAAAGAACATAATAGAGAAGGAAATTGAACCTAACGAACCAAACATCAACTTATACAAGGAATTTCACGCCCTCATTGTTGAGCACTGTAAAAAGTTCTGTAAGAAAAAACCTTTATGCGAAAGTTGTCCACTATCAGACATTTGCTACAATAAAGCGAGATTTTAAGTTAAGAGAACT
>CAZEDJ010000077.1:0-5734 GCA_964511045.1 uncultured bacterium | reverse complement strand
GAAATGGATGTTAAGTCCATTCAAAATGTTGAATCTGCCCGCCAGATAAACTCCCAAAATGTCCAGTTTCTTAATCAAAAAGAGCAGGTGAAAGTTCAAAAGGAAACGGTTAAAAATCAACAAGAAGAATTGGAAAACCAGAAGGTATCTCCGGAAATTTTGGAGAAAATTATTGAGGAGCTCCGAAAGAAACTCTCAATGTTAAATACTCAACTCAAAATTCAGATAGACAAAGACACCGATATAACTGTAATAAAAGTTATAGATAAACAGACAAATAAAGTGATAAGACAGATACCTCCCGAGTATGTTTTAAAAATAGCAAAGTACTTGGATGAGATAGCAGGTCTTCTTCTAAATGAAAAAGCTTAGGGAGAAAAAATGGCTGGCGAATTTTATATAAGTAACTTGACAGGAGACTTTGATTACCAGTCTTATTTGGATAAAATGAGAGAAATAAAGATGATTCCTGTTCAGCAACTAAATGCTCAGGAGCAATTGGCCTCTTCAAAGCTGAAAGCTCTTTCTGATATCCACTCCAAATTAAAGGCAATTTTAAAAACGGTTGATAACCTTTCTTCGGACGAAATCTACAAAACGTTAAAAGCTACTGTTTCAGACTCCAGTATTGTTTCTGCTTCTGTTACGGGAAATCCGGTGGAGGGTTCGTATTCAATAGATGTCTCTCAACTTGCAAGGGCTAATGTTTACAAAGTCGGAACTGTAACTCCCATTACTGACCTTGACTCTCCCATTTCTGATTCAGGGACGTTGACGATTTCTTATAAAAAGGATGGAGTAGAAACGAGTTTTTCAATAGATTACGGTGGAAAAACTCTAAGGGAAATTGCAGAGGAGATAAATAGTTCTGGGGACTTGAAGGCATCAATAATCAACGTTGGGACAACTTCTAATCCCGACTATCAGCTCATGATTACTCCGGTGAAAACCGGAATTGACAATGGGATAACCGGTATAGACGACAGTTTAAATCCCGGAGATGATTCGGCTGGAGTTTTTAGTGAGGATTCGAGTAAGACTTACGAAACAGTGTCTGCTCAGAATGCGAAAATTTCAATAAACGGAATTGAGTTTGAGAGCTCCACAAACACCTTTGATTCGGCTGTTGACGGGATATCCTTAACTGTGAAATCTGTCGGAACGGTAACTTTACAGGTTGAAAGGGATTTCTCAAAGATAAAAAACACAATAAAGAGTCTCTTAAAAGAGTACAATGAGCTTCACGATACGATATCAAAGTACACTTCAAAAGGGCAACCCTTACAGGGAGAATATAGTCTTCATACGATTGAGAACACCTTATTTGAGCTAATTACAAATAAACTTGGTAAGTTCGGAATTATAGATACCGAGGGAACTGTTGAAAATACTAAGGGTCACTTAATTTTAAGGGAGGATAATTTTGATACGCTTGTAAAAAATGGCGATTTTAAGGAAATCTTGAAAGGTCTTGGCGATTCTATTGCCTCTTATTTAGAAGGGTACGATTTATCTCTAACGAACGAAGAGAACAATTACAGAAACAGAGTTCACGACATTGAGGACAGGGTAAAGTTTATGACCGATATGATTAATAAAGAGTTAGAGTCAATGAGGATTAGATTTGCTAAATTGCAAACCTACCTTTCGGAGATGAAGGCTCTTCAATTGAGGATTGAGAACTTTTCAAAGTCCCTATATCAGAATCAGAAAAAGTAATTAGGAGGAGGTTTTGACGAATCCCTATTCGGCATATCAAAAAATTGAGGACGAAATTTCAAGTAAAGAGGAGTTACTCTTAAAGGCCTATGAGGAAATTTTGAGTCTCTTGAACATCTCCCTTTTGGCAATTGATGAAGGGGATGTGAAAGCAAAGGCCGAATCCCTATCAAAAGTAACAAATGCGCTTACTCTTATGCAGTCTTCCTTAGATTTTGAAAATGGAGGAGAATTGGCGAAAAACCTTGATAAGTTGTACGATTTCTGCATTCTGGAGTTAGTTAAAGCCAATGCTACAAACGATAAAGAGAAGATAAGCTCGGTTAAAGAGATATTGGAGACTCTCTATTCGGGATTTAAGGAAGCTGTTGAAAAGGAAAAAAGTGGAAGAGGTTAAGGGGATATTAAAGAAGCACCTTTTAGCTCTTAAGTCCGGAGAGATTTCGGATTTAGATAATCTGATTTCTGAAATTTCAAACTTAAAGGATATATCTCCTGAGGGAATTTCTGATAACGATAGGAAGGAAATTCTAAGGTTAATTGGGGAGATTCTAAGGGAGGGGGAGGAGCTCCAGTCATCCATTTTAGAAAAGTTAAATGTCTTGTCCTCCTCTCAGAGAGCTCTGAAGGTATATAATCAAAAACTATGATTCTGATAACGGGAACGGATACTGGGGTAGGAAAGACCTTCTTTACAGTGAGTTTAGTGAGGGAACTGAGAAAGAGGGGGAAAAACGTCTGTGCTTTAAAGGTAGTTGAAACGGGGTGTGCTCCCCTCTGTAGGGATGCAGAGGAAATTTCAAGGGCCTGTGGAAAGGAAATCCCGCCGATTTACAGCTTTAAAACTCCTGTAGCTCCGGCAGTGGCCTCAGATGTTGAAGGTAAAAAAATAGACGTGGATTTCCTAAAGGAAGAGATTCTCAAGTTTTCAAAGGAGTACGATGAGGTTTTCATTGAGGGAGCCGGGGGACTTTTGGTTCCCGTCAGCTGGAGTTTTAACTTTCTTGACCTTGCAAAAGAGTTGAACGCTTCTGTTATAGTCGTTGCTCTCAACAAGTTGGGAGTGATAAATCACACGCTTTTAACTGTAAGGGTTTGTGAGTGTGAGGGCGTTAATGTTAAGGCTGTGGTTTTAAATACCGTTGAAGAGTGTGACGAGAGCGTGAAAACCAACTACGACAGTTTAAAGAAGCTCCTAAGAGTTCCAGTTTACCTCTTTTACTCTCCGGAGGACTTGAAGGCCTTTGCTGAAGAGCTCATTGACTTATAAATTTCCCTTAATCTCTTGGAGGTTGAGATGGAGACACTTACGGTAATTTACGATAACAGGGCTATTCCTCCCTTTAGGGCAGATTGGGGTTTTTCTGTTTTTCTTGAGCTTGAGGAGGAAAATCTCCTCTTTGATACCGGAGCAAGTCCAAAAATATTGATGGAAAACATGGAGCTTGCAGGGGTAAAGCCTTCGGATATTGATAAGGTCTTTATTTCCCACAACCACTGGGACCACGTGGGAGGACTTCCTTACATTGTTGACAGTGTAGATTCTGTTGAAGTTTACGTTCCCGAGTCGGACTGTTCTGATATAGAGGAAAAGCTCCCTGAAGGCTCTCTGTGCATTCCCGTTTCCTCTCCTACCTACATCTCCGAAAGACTCCTATCAACGGGTGTATTCCCTACGGGTCTTGAGACTCCCTCTGAGGAGCAGGCCCTCGTCGTTTTTACGGAGAGGGGAGCTCTCCTCTTAACCGGCTGTTCTCATCCGGGTATTGTTGATATTGCGAGGAGGGCTGTTTCTTTGGTGGGAGAACAGCTGTTTCTCATTCTTGGGGGATTCCACCTGAAGGACTCACCGAGGGAGGAGGTTTTGGAAATCTCGGGGGAGCTTAAGAAGTTTACCCAGTTTATAGCTCCGTGCCACTGTACCGGAGAGGAGGCCATTTCACTTTTCAAGGAAGACTGGGGAGATAGATTTATTGATGCAGCAGCGGGACTGGAAATTCCCCTTTCGGAGGATTAGATGTTTGATGCCCTTGCAGAGAGAATTCAATCAACCCTTGAAAAGCTCGGAAGAAAGGGAAGGATTGATAAGGAAACCCTTGAGAAAGGTTTAAGGGAGATAAAGCTTGCCCTCTTAGAGGCAGATGTTAACTATAAGGTTGTTTCTAAGTTTATTTCGGACATTAAGGAAAAGGCCTTAGGAGCCGAAGTAGTTAAGGGTGTAAATCCTGCTCAGCAGTTGGTTAAGATAGTTCACGATGAGCTCGTAGAGGCCCTTGGGGGCGAGGAGTCAAAACTCAAACTTGAGAAGAAACCTGCCGTTATTCTCCTCATAGGTCTTCAAGGTTCCGGTAAGACAACAACTGCGGCAAAGTTGGCTAATCTCTTGAAGAAACAGGGAAAGAGGGTTTTACTGACCTCTGCCGATGTTTACAGGCCTGCTGCAATGCTTCAGTTGAAAAAGCTTGGCGAAAAGATAGGGATTCCCGTTTTCCTTGAGGAAGGAGAAAAGGATGCCGTAAAGATTGCAAAGGATGCCCTTAAAAAGGCGAAAGACGAGGACTTTGACGTTCTCATTATTGATACGGCCGGAAGGCTTCACATTGACGAGGAGCTCCTTGATGAGGCAAGGAGGATTAAGGAAGAGACGAATCCCGACGAGGTTCTCTTCGTTATAGACGCAATGACCGGGCAGGAGGCTGTAAACATTGCAAAGGCCTTTAACGATGCCGTTGGTATGACGGGAATAGTTCTTACTAAGATGGATTCAGACTCAAGGGGAGGGGTTGCTCTATCTGTTAAGGGAGTAACGGGAAAACCTATAAAGTTTGCCGGTGTAGGAGAGAAGATAGAGGACTTTGAGCAGTTTTATCCCGATAGGGTTGCCTCAAGGATTTTGGGTATGGGAGACGTTGTAAGCCTCGTTGAAAGGGCACAGCAGGTTATTGATGAGAGGGAAGCTCTCTCTATGCAGGAGAAGCTCCTGTCCGGTGAGTTTACCCTTGAGGACTTTAGAAGACAACTGAAGATGATTCAGAGGTTGGGACCGATTCAGCAGATTATAAGGATGATTCCAGGGCTCGGTAGCCAAAAGGTTTTAAAGCAGATAGAGAAGGCTATAGACGATAAAAAGCTAAAAAGGATAGAGGCCATAATAAACTCAATGACTCCCGAGGAGAGAAGGAATCACGCAATTATCAATGCAAGCCGGAAGAGGAGGATAGCAAGGGGGAGCGGGACGAGCGTTAAAGAGGTTGATGCTCTCATAAAGCAGTTTGTTCAGATGAAGATGGCTATGAAGCAGATGAGGAAGATGCAGAGGAAGATGGCAAAGAAGGGCGGAAGGTTTCCCTTTCCCTTCTTCTGAGAGTTGAATTGGAAGAGTTTTGGACTAAAATTAGACTTCAAAATTTCGCTTCAGGAGGAGAAGGTTGGTTAAGATAAGGCTTAAAAAGATGGGGAGAAAGAAGCTTCCCGTTTATAAGATTGTTGTCTCCGAAGCTATGTCAAAAAGGGACGGAAAGGCCGTTGATATCCTTGGAACTTACAATCCTAAGTCTAAGGAGCTCCAGCTTGACGTTGAAAAGGTAAAGGAGTGGCTTTCAAAGGGCGCTCAACCTACTCCGAGGGTTGCTTCACTCATCAAGAGAGCTCTTCAGTAAGGAGGTGAGAGATGTCTGCACTAAAGGAAATCGTTGAGTGCGTTGCTAAAAGGCTCGTTGACAATCCAGAGGCAGTATCCGTTAACGAGACTGAGGGAGAGAGGACCGTAGTTATAGAGCTGAAGGTTGACCCGAGAGACCTTGGAAAGGTTATCGGAAAGCAGGGAAGAACAGCAAAGGCTCTAAGAACCATCCTCTCAGCAGCCGCTGCCAAGCAAGGTAAGAAGGCCGTTCTTGAGATAATAGAGTAGCGGGTTTTCCCGCTACTTCTCTCCGTTAAATAAATTCCTTAAGTTTTCTATTACCTCCTCGGCAGAGTTTCCCCTCGTAACTTCAAAGTGTTTGAGGAAAAAGTT
>CAZEDJ010000076.1:4158-5739 GCA_964511045.1 uncultured bacterium | reverse complement strand
AAAATCCTCTCAGAGAGGTTGGGACTTCCCCTCTATAACCTCAGTGAGCTCATTAAGGAGAGGGGACTTTACACCGAGTACGATTCCGACAGGGACTCTTACGTTGTTGACACAGAGAAGTTGAGGGAGTTCTTTTCCGATAGGGACTCCTTCATAGCCGAGGGGTTGGTTTCCCACTACTTGCCCGCGGAATTTGTCGTTGTTTTGAGAACAAATCCCAGCGTTTTGAGGGAGAGGTTAAAGGGGAGAAATTACAGGGAGGAAAAGGTTGAGGAAAACGTTGAGGCGGAGAGAATCGGCTTTATAGCCACAGAGGTATTTGAGAATCCCATGGGAAGAAAGGTAATTCAGATTGATACCACTAATAGGAGCCCCGAGGAGGTTGCCGATTTAATAGAGAGAGCTCTGAGGGGGGAGGAGATATTTGATGAAATTGACTGGCTGGAGGACGAGGCAGGCGGCAATCAAGGTCCTCTGCTCCTTTGAAAGTGACCTCAAACTGAGAGAGCACTTAGAACCGATAGTTGAAAAGTTCTCAAAGCAGGACAGGGCCTTTATAAGGGAAATCGTTTCGGGAACCGTTAGGTACTTGAAACTCCTTGACTTTTCCGTTGAAAGGGCCACTCGGAAGAAGTTAAAGAGTCAGTCCTGTATAGTGAGGAACGGCTTGAGAATTTTGGCCTATCAGCTCTTTTTCACGGGAGTTCCGGATTACGCCGCCGTTAATGAAACGGTTGAAGCCGTTAAGAGGCTTTCCGGGAGAAAAGCTGCCGGTTTCGTTAACGCCCTTTCAAAGAAGCTCATCGGCTTTGATTACAGGAGAGAGATTGAGAAAATCTCAGACTTCTACGAGAGGATTTCAACCCTTTACTCCTTTGAAACCTGGATGGTTAAGAGGTGGCACAGGTTCTACGGCGACGAACTCATTCCCCTCCTTGAGGGACTCAACAGAATAGCTCCCCTCTTTCTGAGGGTTAACCTCATAAAGGCTTCGGTTGAGGAGTTTTTGGAGCTCCTTAAAAAGGAGGGAATAGAGGCAGAGCTCCACCCCAAAATCCCCCACATGGTTAGGGTAAAGGGGAGGATTTCCGTTGAGGAGATTCCCGGTTACAGTGAAGGACTCTTTTACGTTCAGGACCCGGCTTCATACCTTTCCGCCCTACTCTTAGAGCCAAAACCCGGTGAGTTAATTCTTGATGTCGGAGCTGCTCCCGGCGGGAAGACAACGGCGATAGCTTCCCTTACTAAAAACGGTGCAAGAATCGTTGCCGTTGATGTAAGCAGGAAGAGGATGGAGCTCCTTATCAAAAACTGTCAGAGATTGGGAGTTAAAGGTGTGGAAATTTTCGTTACCGACATTTCAAGGGACGAATCCTTTCTCAGAAAGTTTAAGGGAAGGTTTGACAAAATCCTCATTGACGCTCCGTGCAGTGCAACCGGCGTAATCAGGAGACACCCTGAGGGAAAGTGGAACAAGAGCTTAGAACTCATAAAACACAATCAAGGGATACAGAGGAGATTGTTGAGGGCTTGTGGGGAGCTCCTAAAAGACGGAGGTAAGCTCCTTTACAGTGTCTGTTC
>CAZEDJ010000076.1:0-4058 GCA_964511045.1 uncultured bacterium | reverse complement strand
AAATGGCTGAGCTTGAGAAACTTGAGTTAAAGAGAGAGGTTATGTTAAAACTCATTAATGCCCTTTTAGAGGGGGAGGAGCTTAATAAAATTGCCGAGATTGTAAGCCTTGACCCTAACTTGTCTGCGAGGTTGTTAAAGTTTATAAACTCCCCTTACTTTGGCCTAAGAAAGGAGATTAAGTCAATCGTTCAAGCGATAGCCTTCCTCGGATACAGAAACCTTAAGGATTACATATTTGTCCTCCTGACTTCTTCTGTCTTGAAGAATGCCGACAGAAATGAAATAAAGAGGGTTGTTAAGTTTGCCTACTTGATGAGGGAGCTTGCAAAGAGGATTATTCCGGAACACGAGGATGAGGCCTTTATGGTTGGAATTTTAAATAGCGTTTACGAGGAAGTTGGAGATGAGATAAGGGAAGTTCTTGAAAAGGCTGGGGTGTCCGAGTACGTAATTAACGGAATCTTTGATAAGAACAGTAAGCTCGGTAAACTAAAAACCCTCGCAGAGGAGATATTTAAAGTTTGTGACGACATAACCGAGGGTAAGGAGGTAAACCTTACCGATTTGTCCAATTTGCTCACGAAGGAAGATATATTTGAGAGTTGCCTTTTGGCTGAGGACAATGCAGAGTCTATACTTGCTACACTTTAAGGAGAAATCTGAGAAGGACCGTTGCATAAGAGCCCGAAGGTAGGGAGAAGGATACCTTTATTCTCTCTTTTGTCTTCTCCAGTATCTTAAACCCCTTCGGGGAAACGGCGGCCTTTCTGAGGCCGTCTGTCATCACTACCATTCCCCCGACCTCCTTGTCAAACCACTCCTCCTTAACGCCGTACCTCCTCTGAACCCTTTTGATTACCCTTTTTAAGACTTTGTCCTCTACCTTAAAGTCCCTTCCGGTAAACGGAATCTCTAAATTTCTCAGGTATCCTATGTCTGGAACCTCAATCCAGTAGCTTAACTTCCAGTTGTTTATAAAGGGGACTCTGACGAAGGGATACTTTTCCTCAACGTATTCCCTTAAGTACTCGTTCCACAGGAAGCTCTGATAGGCAAAGTTAAACATCAGCCTCACGTTCTTTGGGAGGATTCTGAAGGCCTTTTCGGGCGGAAGTCCCCTCATTAGTCCCCTTATCAGGTCCTTTTCGTACTCTTCAAGTGTCGGCGATAGTGTTTTGTAGAGTCTCCTCCAGTCCCCCCAGAACTCGAGTGATGACTTTCCAAAGAAGTAGGACCTTAGAGCTCCCTCAAAGTCCCCTTTGAGGAGGTACCTTAGGACGAAGTCGTCCCTGCTCTTTACGCTTCCAAACCTCTGCTCTCCAAAGTAGTTTGGGAATCCGAACCTCTTAACTATCTCAAAGTTCCTGTAAAACCTCTCCCTCAGGTTTTTCTCAAACTTCCTTATTGTGATTGTAAACCTGTTTTCCCTAAGGTCTCCTAATGTTAGAGGTCTATCAACCTTTCCAATTGGTTCTATTGAAAATCCGGAGTCCCTGTTCCAGTCAATCTCACTGACCTCGCTCCACCTTCCTGAAAACCTGAAGGACCTCTTTGATACCTCATAACTTTCGGGAACGGTTAAGTACTGCTTTGTTACTGCAAACCTGTCCTTAAGGCCTGCAAATCCTATCTCCTTTAGGGGAATTTTTAGGAAGCGGGAAATGACCCTCAGTGCCTCTAAGGTTGAAACGTCCCTCTTTTTAAGTTCAATAAAGTGATATTTGCCCTCCTCCTTCGGCTCTAAGGTTGAAACTTCCTCAACTATAAAGTCTTCTGGCCTCGTTTTTATCCTTGAGTAGAGCTTCAAGTCTCCTCTCCCAGTAAAAACTTTACGGCCTTAAGGAAGTTTTCAAATGGGGGTTTTCCGACTTTAACCGCTGCCCTGCAACCGGCCCTTATCCCCAATTCAACGTCGCTGTCCTTGTCCCCTATAACGATGCTCTTTCCTAAATCTATGTTAAGCTCCTCTGCCGCCCTTTCAACGAGCATGGTGTTGGGCTTTCTGCACATGCATCCCTCGTCTGGCCTGTGTGGACAGAAGTAGAATGCGTCAATTTGGATTCCGTAGGGTTTTAGGAGCTCCTGAATCCTTTCATTAACGGCCCAAAAGTCCCTTTCCTCAAAGTAGCCCCTTCCTATTCCGGATTGGTTTGAAACAACTACGAGGAGAAATCCCTTTTCCTTCAAAAGCCTCAGTCCTTCTGGAACTCCTTGAAGGAGCTCCACCTTTTCCGGCTCGTGGATGTAGCCCGGGTCGTAGATGAGGGTGTTGTCCCTGTCGAGGAATGCAGCCCTTTTCAATGGGAGCTCCTGAAACTTACGGCCTCTGCTATGTGTTGAGGTTCAATTTCTCCCTTTTGGTCTAAGTCGGCAATTGTCCTTGAGACCTTTAGGATTCTGTCGTAGCTCCTTGCAGAGAGTCCGAGAGCTCTGACGGCTTTAATCAGAATTTCCTCTGCTTCCTTCGTGAGCTTGCAGAACTGCCTGACCTCTCTCCTTCCCATCTGGCCGTTGAAGTTGATGGGGAGCTCCTTAAACCTCCTCTTTTGAACCTCCCACGCCCTTATAACCCTTTCCCTCACTTTTTCTGAGGGTTCTCCCCTCTTTTTCGTCTTTAGGTCTTCGGTCTTTACGGCCGGAACCGAAACGTGGAGGTCAATCCTGTCAATGATTGGTCCCGAAATCTTTGAGCGGTACCTCTTTATCTGGCTCGGTGAGCAGTTGCAGTAGTGCCTGCCGTCCGAAAATCCGTAGTAACCGCAGGGGCATGGGTTGAGAGCTCCCACAAAGAGAAAGTCTGCCGGGAAAGTGGCTGAACCTGAAGCCCTTGAAACAGTTACTATTCTGTCCTCTAAAGGCTGTCTTAACGCCTCAAGTACGCTCCTCTTGAATTCGGGGAGCTCGTCCATAAAGAGGACCCCGTTGTGGGCGAGGCTCACCTCCCCGGGCTTGATGCTCCTTCCCCCGCCGATTATTGAAACGTCAGAGGCCGACGTGTGGGGTGCCCTAAACGGCCTGTGAAGTACTGGAACCTCCTCTATCAGTCCGGCGACAGAGTATATTCTGCTTGACTCTATTATTTCTCCTTCTGTCATAGGAGGGAGAATCGTCGGAATTCTCCTTGCAAGCATGGTTTTTCCGGAGCCCGGTGGTCCCACCATCAGGAGGTTGTGCTTTCCGGCTGCTGCTATCTCCAGAGCTCTCCTTGCCTCGTACTGCCCAACAACGTCTGAAAGGTCAACGTCATAACTGAGGTTCCCCTGAATCTCTCTCCTTTCTGGAGGGGTTATTTCAAGGTCTCCGTTTATAAATGAGACTGCCTCAAAGAGGTTCTTCACTGGGTAAATTGAGATTCCCTCTATGAGCAGGGCCTCCTCAACGTTTTGGTGGGGGAGGATTAAGCCCTTGAACCCCTCCTCCTTTGTGAGGATGGCTGCCGAGAGAATTCCCCTTACGGGGTGGAGCTCCCCGTTCAGTCCCAACTCCCCGGCAATGAGGTAGTTTTTCAAGTTGTCTCCGTTGACTATTCCCGAAGAGGAGAGAATGCCGAGGGCGATGGGAAGGTCGTAGAGGGTTCCCTCCTTCTTTATGTCGGCCGGAGCGAGGTTTACAACAATTTTTTTCGTAGGGAAGGGGTAGCCCGAATTGACAATTGCAGACTTTACCCTTTCCCTGCTCTCCTTTACCGCAGAGTCGGGAAGGCCTACGATTACAGTTCCCGGAAGACCCCTTGAAGAGTCAACCTCAACCTTTATCCTTACCGCGTCAATGCCGACGGTTGCATAGCTGAAAACAAACGAAACCAAGATAAACCTCTAATTTCCTTTCGGGAAGATTATACAGGCTTCGGTTTAGTTGTTTTTGTTTTTAATGGTCGGGGCGACCCGACTTGAACGGGCGACCTCTGGCCCCCCATGCCAGCGCGCTACCAGGCTACGCCACGCCCCGACGCAATTTGGAAATATATGCACTGCAGTTCAAAAGGCAAGTTTGTCATCTATTCAATGTGTTCGGATTAAGTTCTCCTAAAAATGAATTTCCTTATATCCTCTATCA
>CAZEDJ010000075.1:0-5750 GCA_964511045.1 uncultured bacterium | reverse complement strand
TCTCGGCTATGAATACGCCCTTTCCGATTCTCGGGTAAATTCCCTTGTAAGGCTTGACCATTATTCCTCCTAAAGTGAAAGGGGAGCTCCGTTAGGAGTAGAGCTCCCTCAGTTCTGGATAAAGGGGATGCTTTCCGCAGATTTCAAGGACTTCTGCTTTAACTTTCTCTATCACCCTCTCGTTGTCTATGTTATTGAGGACTTCGGCTATGAGCTGGGCGATTCTCCTTGCCTCGTCCTCCTTAATCCCCCTCGTTGTTATTGCAGGAGTTCCAATCCTTATTCCGCTCGTAACGAAGGGGCTTCTCGTGTCAAAGGGAATTGTATTTTTATTAACGGTGATGTTTGCCCTTCCCAGGGCGGCCTCGGCCTCCTTCCCGGTTATTCCCTTATCCGTGAGGTCAACCAGCATAAGGTGGTTGTCCGTTCCTCCGGAAACGAGCCTGAAGCCTTGGCGCTTTAACTCCTCCGCCATCTCCCTTGCGTTGTTTACCACCTGCTCCTGATACTTTCTGAACTCCTCACTCTGGGCTTCCTTGAAGGCAACTGCCTTTGCCGCTATAACGTGCATGAGGGGACCTCCCTGAAGTCCCGGGAAAACGGCCTTGTCTATCTCCTTTGCAAATTCCTCCTTGCACATGACGACACCGCCCCTCGGTCCCCTCAAAGTCTTGTGGGTCGTTGTGGTTACAAAGTGGCAAACCTCTACCGGTGAGGGGTGGAGACCTGCAACGACCAGTCCCGCAATGTGGGCTATGTCTGCAAGGAGGAGAGCTCCGACCTCGTCCGCAATTTCCCTGAACTTGTCAAAGTCTATTACCCTCGGGTACGCGGAGGCCCCGCAGATTATCAGTTTCGGTCTGTGTTCCTTTGAGAGTCTATAAACCTCGTCAAAGTCAATCGTCTCTGTGTCCTTCCTAACGCCGTACTGAACGACGTTAAAGTACTTTCCGGTCATGTTGACGGGAGAACCGTGGGACAGGTGTCCTCCGTGTGATAGGTTCATTGATAGGATTGTGTCCCCCGGCTTTAGGACGGCCAAATAGACGGCCTGATTTGCCTGAGAGCCGGAGTGGGGCTGGACGTTTACGTGGTCTGCTCCAAAGAGCTCCTTACACCTCTTTATTGCCAACTCCTCGGCAATGTCAACACACTCACAGCCCCCGTAGTACCTCTTACCGGGATACCCCTCTGCGTACTTGTTTGTTAAGACCGAACCCTGAGCCTCCATAACTGCGGGCGACGTAAAGTTTTCGGATGCAATGAGCTCCAAGTGCTCATTCTGTCTTCTGTATTCACACTTCAAGGCCTCAAAGACTTCAGGGTCAACTCTCTTAAGGTGTTCCATCGTCTATCCTCCACACTCTTTTTCCTCTATCTCTGAAATCTTCCTTACTCTCCTCTCGTGCCTTCCGCCGTCAAAGGGAGTTTCAAGCCACTTTTTCACAATTGCCTTTGCAAGCTCCTCTCCCAATACCCTTCCTCCCAAACAGAGGACGTTTGAGTCGTTGTGCCTCCTGCTCATTTCGGCCGCGTATATGTTGTAGCAGAGGGCCGCCCTTATCCCCTTAACTTTGTTTGCCGCAATGGAAATCCCTATCCCCGTTCCGCAGATAAAGATTCCCCTGTCCGCCTCTCCGTTGACGATTCCCTTAGCAGCCTTGTAGGCAAAGTCGGGATAGTCAACGCTTTCCTCTGAATAGGTGCCGTAATCTATGTACTCTATTCCCAACTCCTCAAGGTACTTCCTTATCACTTCCTTTAGGCGAAATCCACCGTGGTCGCAGGCAAGGGCAATCTTCATCTCAACCTCCTTGGGGGCGAATTATACTTAACTCCACCACTCCTCCTCCCTTGACTCAACGACCGTCTCTACGATGAGGAGAATTACGGAAAAGATGTTTGCAACGAGAGCTCCCCAGGCAAGGGCCTCAACCAAACTCTTTCTCGCTCCTATCTCGTAAAAGATGAGTGCCGGTATGAGGTGGAGGTCTGCCGCAATGCTCGTTGCAAGGAGCTCCGCACTGAGCGTCTTCTTGCTTCCCAACTTAAAGAGCGTGGCTATGAGGTTAAAGGTAACCGATGCAATGAGTTCGTAAGGGTCACCGTCGTAGACAAATCCGACGGTAGTTGTCAGGGACATCATCACAAAGAATGCCATTCCCACCTTTCCCCAGTCCATACTATCCCTCCAGTCTCTCCTTTAGTTTCCTCCTCAGCAGGGCACTCCTTGAGGTTACCTTCCCTTTAAGGAAAGCCCTTACGGCCTCCTTGATTTTCTCCTGAGGACCGACAACTACTATTACATCAAGGGGTTCAATTCTCGTATCTCCTCCGGGAGTGTATATTAACCTGCCGTCCCTCTTCTTAATTGCTATGACGGTTATTCCAAACTTCCTCCTCAGGTCAAGCTCCTTCAGGGTCTTTCCGACGAGGGGAGAGTCGGGCTGAACGATGAACTCCTCTATGTCTATAAAGAGGTTTTCACCGAACAGTATCTCCTCCAAGAGGGACTTTTCACCGAATATGGGCGGCTTTTTCGCAAGGACTGCTATTCTCTTTGAAACTATTGAGGGAACTGTTTCAACAAAGTCCGCCCCCACCAGCTTCAACTTCTCTGAAAACTCCCTGCTCCTTGCCACCCCGAGGATGAAGAAGGGATATATGTTCTCCTTTGCAACAACGTTTTTCACCGTTAGGGTAACTGCAAGGTTTTTGTAGTCGTCGTCGGTTGCAACGATAGCCCCGACGGCCGCCTTAACGTTTGCGAGGTAAACGGTGTTCTCCTTCGTGGGGTCAAGGTTTAGGTAGTACCTTATCTCGTTCTCCTTCGCAAATGCCTCTAACTTTTCGTCGTCCGATATAACAACGACGGGGATTCTGTTTCTCCTCAGCTCAACTATCAGTTCGGAGACGTAGTCGTTAAACCCAAATATCAGGTAGTGCCCCTTTAGTGCCGAGATGTCGCTCACCATCTTTCTAAACCTCAGTATTTTTATCAGTTCACCGCTGGTTATCAGGTCTATCAGAACCGCCAAGGAGTATCCCATGACGGCTCCGACGCCTACAACCATAACGAAGAGGTTAAATACCCTGTCCTTTGCCCCCATCTGCCACATTTCGCCGTAGCCAATCGTCGTTACGGTGAGGATTGTCATGTAGAAGGCCTTAAGGAGGTCAACCTTTGAGATGACCATGTAGCCGATGGTTGAGGCCATTATGGTTATGAGGGCTATAATGAGGGGAGCTCTGAACTTCATTAGGATTTCAAGGAGTTTGTCCTGACTGTACTTCTTGGGTATCAGCTTTTCCTTTTTCAAAAGCTACCTCAGGTAGTTGTAGAGCCTCTCAAGCCCCTCTTCAATGTTTTTGATGTCTGTGCAAAAAGAAAACCTGACAAACTTGTTCGTCTGATTATATCCGAAGTCCCTTCCCGGAGTTACTGCAACCTTTGCCCTTTCAAGGAGTTCAAACGAAAAGGAAAAGCTGTCGTCTGTAAACTCTGAAGCATCGGCGTAGATGTAAAACGCCCCTTGAGGTTCGTAGGGAATTTTAAATCCTATCTCCTTCAGTCCCTTTAACATAACATCCCTTCTCTCTTTGAAGGTCTTTACGTTTTCCCTGAGCTCCGAGAGAACCTCCTCGTCAAAACACTTTACCGCCGCAATTTGGGAGAGGGTTGGAGGGGAAATTACTATGTTCTGGAGAATAGCCCTCACCTCGGAAACCAATTCCTCTGGAACAACCATCCAGCCCAATCTCCACCCTGTCATGAGGAAAAACTTTGAGAAGCCGTTTACAACGACCGTCTTATCGGTAACCTCAAGGGAGGATGGAGCTCTCCCCCAATAGACGAGGCCGTGGTATATCTCGTCGGAAATTAAGAAAGCCCTCTTTGAGAGTTGTCTCAGCTCCCTCTCTGTGTAGAGAGCTCCCGTCGGATTTGATGGCGAATTCACTATGAGAACGGGAACGTCAACGTCACTCGGCCTCGGCTTAAACTCCCCCTCCGGACAGACATTTACGGCCTTCCCCTCAATTCCCAAGAAGTTAATCATGTTTTTGTAGCAGGGATATCCGGGGTCTGTGTAGCCTATCTTCCCGATTTCCTCGTATAAGACCTTTAGGACCGTTAAGAGGCCGGGAGAGCTCCCGGGGGTTATCACTATCCTCTTTGGCGAAACCTTTATCCCGTATTCCCTTTCGTAGTACCCTGAGATGGCCTCCTTTAACTCCGGAATTCCCGTGCTCTCGGTGTACTTCATCTCATAGTTAAGGACTGCCTTTGATGCCGCCTCCTTCACCTTTTCCGGAACGCTCAGGTCGGGCTCCCCTATCTCAAAGTGGATAACCTTCTCTCCGCTCTTTTCAATCTCCTTTGCCCTCTCAAGGACCTTCATAACGTAAAAGGGCTCAACCAACGACCTCTCCATAGTTCTCCTCTCTCTTTTCCCGAACATCCTTGAGCTTAAACCTAACAACCTCCCCGGCCGGGAGCTCCCTGTCAAGGATTACGTTTATGTAGTTCCCCGTCAGAGCTCTGCTCTTTCCCTCAAACTCACTCAAAACTATCCCCTCAAGTTCCTTACCTAAGAACTGCTTTCTGAATTTTAGGCTCTTTTCCCTTCCGATTTCCCTGAGGATTGACGCCCTCTCCCTTTTCTCCTCTGGGGGAACGGAGTCCTTTAGGGTTGCGGCAACGGTTCCGCTCCTCCTTGAGTAGGGAAAGACGTGGAGGTATCCGAGGGGGAGCTCCTCCAAGAGCTTCCTCGTTTCCTCAAACTCTTCCTTCGTCTCTCCGGGAAATCCGACCATGACGTCCGTTCCTATACAGCTCTCGGGTCTTCTTGAGAGAATCTCCTCAACCACCCTAACGTAGTCCTCCGGAGAATACCTCCTCCTCATCCTCTCAAGGACGGTTCTACTACCGCTCTGCAGTGGTATGTGGAAGTGGGGGGCGACTTTTTCGGAGGAGGTAATCACATCTATGAGACCCTCTGTAAACTCTAAGGGTTCAATGGAGCTGAGCCTTAGAAGGTAGAGCTCCGGAATTTCAACGATTTTCCTCACCAACCTCTCAAGGTTCCAGCCCCCTCCGAGGTCAACTCCGTACCCTCCGAGGTGGGTTCCCGTTAAAACAATCTCCTTATAACCCTGAGATACGAGCTCCCTGACCTGACTGATGACCTTTTCGGGAGGAAGGCTTACCATTCCTCCCCTTGCCTTCGGAATTATGCAATAGGAGCAAAAGAGCTCGCACCCCTGCTGAACCTTCAGGAAGGCCCTCGTCCTTCCCTCATAGCTCCTTAAAGTTAGGGGATAGAACCTTTTCTCCTTCCAAACTCCGGTGATGAGGGTTCTGGGGAGCTCCCCCCTCATTTTCCTTTCAACGAGGTCAACAATCCTAAACTTTTCAACATTTCCGGTTATAAAGTCGGCCTCCTCTAACCTCTCAACCTCCTCGGGATAGACCTCCGAGTAACATCCCGTAACGACAACGAGGGCGTTGGGATTCCTTGACTTAGCCCTCCTTATTGCCTTCCTGCTCTTTGAGTCTGCAGTAGCTGTTACGGTGCAGGTGTTTATAACGTAAACGTCGGCCTCCTCGTTAAAGGGAACGACTTCGTATCCGGCCTCTTTAAACTTCTCCTCCATGTAGGCCGTCTCGTGGATGTTCATCTTACATCCGAGGGTATAAAATGCCACTCTTTTCAAATTCACCTCTTAATGAAAATCGTTACTAATTAATA
>CAZEDJ010000074.1:0-5948 GCA_964511045.1 uncultured bacterium | reverse complement strand
AGAGCTCCCTTATCAAGGAGGTGTTTTGTTATCCTAACGGCCGATTCTGGGTCCTCAACTGCCCTCATTAGGAGAATGTCAAATTCACCGTTTACATCCTCTATTCTTGAACACTCAACTTTTGTGTTCTCAAGTTTTAATTTCCTCTTTACCTCCTCTAAAAAGACACACCTCTTTTTCCTTGGCTCAACCAGCGTAAAGGATGAATCTTTCAAAACTATTGCAAGGGGAACGCCGGGGAACCCTCCACCCGAACCTACATCGCAGAACCTTTTACCGTGCGGGTTTACTCCAAAGGCTTCAAGTGTCTTTAAGCCCAACAGGGAATCAAAAAAGTGCTTCTCCTCAATCTCCTCGTCCTTTAGTATGGAGGTTATGTTTATCCTACGTCCCCACTTCTTTAAGAGCTCCCTGTAAACTTCAAACTTTTCTAAATCCTCCTCTTTCAGCTCTATTCCGTTTAATTCACAGAGCTCCCTTAACCTATCCACCCTTCAACTCCCTCTGGAGCTCTCCCCTTTTCCACTTTTCTATGTATATAGCCAAAATGGGAATTGAGGCAGGCCTTATACCCTCAAGCCTCGCTGCTTGACCCAAGGTCAACGGCTTAAATTCCTTGAGCTTCTGCCTTTCCTCAACGGATATGGGAACGATGTCGTAATCAAAGTCCTCGGGAATCTTTATGTTCTCAAGTTTTCTGAACTTTCTGACTTCCTCCAACTGTCTCTTTATGTATCCTTCATACTTTATCTCTATCTCAACCTCCTCAACTATCTCCTCCAAAAGTTTCCTGTCTTCAACGGAAACTTCAAAGGGAACGAGATTAAGGATATCCTCAAGCTTAACTTCAGGCCTCTTCAAAATCTCATAGGCACTCTTACTCTCCTTAACCGGAGTTGAACCGCTCCTTTCCAAAACGGGATTTAAAACTTCCGGCCTGAGTTTTGTTTCCTTCAACTTTTCTATAAATACCTTCACGGTCTCATATTTTCTCTTCACTCTTTCGTACTGTTCCCTCGTCAAAAGACCGAACTTGTAACCGTACTTTGCAAGTCTGTAATCGGCATTGTCGTACCTGAGCAGGAGTCTATATTCTGCCCTTGAGGTAAAGAGCCTGTAAGGCTCCCTGACTCCCTTGTTCACCAAATCGTCAATCATAACGCCTATGTAGGCTTCATCCCTCCCGAGGACAAACTTCTCATCCTTTCCGAGGGCAAGGAGAGCGGCATTTATTCCAGCAACGATTCCCTGTCCGGCAGCCTCCTCATACCCGGTCGTTCCGTTTATTTGGCCGGCGTTGAAAAGACCCCTAACAATTTTCGTTTCAAGGGTTGGATAGAGGTGGGTAGGGTCAATGAAGTCATACTCTATGGCGTAGGCCGGCCTTATAATCTCCGCATTCTCAAGCCCGGGAATGGAGCGAATTATCTGAACCTGAACATCGTAGGGAAGGCTCGTTGATGTTCCGTTCGGATAGAACTCAACCGTTTCCCTCCCCTCGGGCTCGACGAAGACGTGGTGTCTCTCTTTTTGCGGAAACTTAACTATTTTGTCCTCTATTGACGGACAATACCTTACACCTACGCCGCTTATGAGTTTGCACTCACCGTACATGGGAGAGCGGTGGAGATTCTCCCTTATTATCCTGTGGGTCTCGGGAGTTGTGTACGTTAGCCAGCAGGGAACCTGCTCAACTTCTCTCGGTTCTGTCCAGTAGGAGAAGAAGGGGGGAGGCTCATCACCGTCCTGTCTCTCCATTTTTGAAAAGTCTATCGTTCTCCCGTCTATCCTCGTAGGGGTTCCCGTTTTCAATCGGGAAACCCTGAACCCGTGTCTTTCGTAAAACTCCGAGAGCTTCTTGGCGGGGGGTTCCCACATCCTCCCACCTTCAAACTCATTAAAACCTATAAATATCTTTCCCCTTAAAAACGTTCCGGCAGTAACCACAACGGCCTTGGCTCCGTACCTTGCCCCCAAGTGGGTTACAACGCCCTTAACCCGTCCATCCTCAACGATAATGTCATCAACTATCTGCTGGATGACTTTAAGGTTTTCCGTTTCTTCAATAACGCGCCTCATTCTCTTTCTGTAGGCTTCCTTGTCGGCCTGGGCTCTCGGAGCTCTAACGGCCGGCCCCTTTTTCCTGTTTAGGAGGCGAAACTGTATGCCGGTCTCATCAATGTTTTTCGCCATCTCCCCGCCGAGGGCATCTATCTCCCTTACAACGGTTCCCTTTGCAATCCCCCCTATGGCAGGGTTACACGACATCTCGGCTATTCTGTCAACGTTAACCGTAAAGAGGGCTGTTTTACAACCCATTCTTGCCGCGGCAAGAGCGGCCTCACACCCGGCATGTCCTGCACCAACTACAATGACGTCAAAAACCTCGTCCCACATGCCATCACCTTAGAATACAACCTTTACTTTTGTTCCCCTGAGAGCTTTTAATAGTTTAGAGGCATTTGCCATGTAGGCAACCACCTGGAGGTAGTTTTCCGGATTGACCGTTATTAGGAGCTCCCCCTTCTTCTCTCCCCTAAACTTTTCGGACGAGCTTTTGATTTTAACCCCGTTAATTTCCACCTCTCTCGGCAAAGTGCCATCATACTTAAAGTTCAGTATGAGGTTGCCAAAGTAATCAACGTCCAAAACTATGGTTTCATAAGTATTTTCCGCAACTTTTTGGGGTTCGGGAAGTTTGAATCTCTTCAACTTACCAATCTCAATCTCCTCGCCGAGGTAAACCGGTGACTGGAGCCTTGAGAGCTCCGCCGCAATCGGAGCAAGCTTGTTCCTCCCCCTGAAGTTTCCAAAGCCGGTGAGGAAGTAGTGTTCGGCCGTTATTGAGTATAGGCTCCCCACCGGCTCCTCCTCAAACATTAAACTACCGATACCGTTGTTTGGGCAGACCACAAAATACTTCTCCGTTCCGACAATTACGAGGTCAGCCTTTGGGTCGGGGTCCACGAGGCAGAGGAAAACGGTTCCAACGGGAAAGTACTTGTAAGACCACTTGAGCTTCAGAGCTCCGTCAACGACGTCAAACGGCCTAACAAAGTGGGTAATGTCTATAACCTTGGCCTCCGGATTTGTCTGGTAGATAACGCCGTGAACCGTTCCGACGTAGTGGTCCTTCAGTCCGTAGTCGGAAATTAAGGCAATTACGTTATTCACAACTCTCCCCCGTCCACTTTATAGACAAGCTCCTTTAATTTTAACTCTATTTCATCCCTCAAACTCTCCTCACTTTGAAACTGCTGAGGGTAGATGGGATTTCCCAAAACAACTTTACACTTTGAAAGGGGAAGGGGAATTAGAAACCTGTCCCAAGAATTCAGGTTAACCTTAAAGTTGGCAGAAAAGGTAAGGGGATAGACGGGAGCTCCCGTTTTCATTGAGAGCTTTGCAACGCCCATCTTTACAACCTCCCTCGGACCTCGGGGGCCGTCGGGCGTTATGGCAACGATGTTTCCCTCACTCAACGTCTTCACCATTTCTAAAAATGCCCTCTCGCCTCCCTTCCCGAAACCAGCAGAACCGCGGATGGTCTTAAACCCCAACCTTTCAACGACCTGCGATATCAACTCCCCGTCCCTGTGTCTGCTAATTAAAATTGAAACCCTGTCTGAAAAGTCCTTTAAGGCAAAGGGGAGGAGAAACATCCTTCCGTGCCAAAAGACGACTATGGAGGGAAACTTAGGTTCGGAGAGAAAGAGCCTTTCAACTCTTAATGTCTTAACCCAAAGAGAGGAAATCCGAAAGAGCAGTTCCGACTTACTTATATTCAAACTTCACCTTCAGTCTGATTTTTTCCTCCTTCACCTTCTCAGGAAAGGGCTTGAACCTACCGACGGAGTATATTGCGGATACGGCCGACCTGTTGAAGGCAACGTCACTTGAGAGCTCCCTTATAGAGAGCTCCTCAATCTCACCGTCCCTCCTTATGGTAAGAACCACAACGGCCCTCTTTAATCCCTTATCCTGAGTGTAGTAGGGAAGTTTCCAGTTCCTCATAATCTCCCTTCTTACCTCAATCAAGTAGGGAGCCAAAGGGGAATACTTGACTTTGGGGCTTCCCGTTTTTCCCCGAAGGAGCTCTGCCGATAGCTTCACCCTTCCCCTTCCCTCTCCCTTAACCCTTGACTTGGCCCTCGTGAAGGGGGAGCTCCCAAACTGAGAAGACTCAACTGAAGGTTTTGAGAGCTCTCCCTTTTGAAAAGTCCTGATAGTTGCCCCTCTCCTTCCTGATTCAGATTTTGAAATTTCTCCCCCGCTCAAGTCGGCCACTTTTCTCAAAGCCCCTTTCCCTTCCTTTCCCTTAGATGACTTTACTCCGATAAACTCAGATTCAACTTTCAAATCAAGGGAGAGGGGAACAACGCTAACTACCTGATAGGTCTTAACGGAAAACATCCTGTGAAATGAAGCATAGGAGATGAACAAAAGGTGCAGGAGAAGGGAAATGGAGAAAGAAATTAGGTCCAATTTATTTACTTTTTCCAACCCGACTTTCCGAATAGATTGGAGCGGGCGACGGGACTTGAACCCGCGACCCTCAGCTTGGGAAGCTGATGCTCTACCAGCTGAGCTACGCCCGCTTTTTTAATAAAAAATAGTCAATTCACCCTCTATCGCAACTCCTGATGAAGGGAGACGTAGTCCTTCTCCTTCCGTAGTAAAACCACTCTAAGGCGAAGGAGATGAGAAAGACAAAGAGCGTTGTAATAAAAGTAGCCTTACTGCTCTTAAACTGGTAAATGAGTATCTGGAGTGCCACAAAGGTTATAACTATCAGGTTGAAAAACACCAGTCCCCTCCTTCCCCCTACCCCTTCCCACAGCCTGAGGTGGGAGAGAATTACCCCTATGTAGAGGGAGGTTGTTATGATGCTTATCATGGAGGCAACAGAAGTTACGTTGAAAAAGAGTGCAAATAAAAGCCCTAAACCGCAGGTAAGGTAAAGTCCCAGGTGTTCTCCCATCCACCTCTTCTCTGCTAAATAGTGCGGAAGGGGAATGTATCCGTCCCTCATGAGGGCATAAGAAGCATTTGCCCCGGTGTATATCGTGGCATTGAGGGCTGAGGAGATGCTTATGAGAGCTCCTATACTTAGAAGGAAAAAGCCGAACTTTCCGAGGGTAGGCTCGGCCGCAACGGCCAAGGCATTTTCGGCGTACTTTACGAGCTCCTCGGTGGGTAGAGCTCCGATAGCCGCCACAGAGACGCCGACGTAAACAAGGAGAACGATAATTATGCTGGTGTATATTGCCCTCGGAACGGTTTTACGGGGATTTTCAACGTTTTCACTTATGTTCGTTATAAGTCCAAATCCCATGTAGGAGAGGAAAAATATGACCGATGCATTTAAAATTCCCTTCAGGTAGTCGTTAGAGATGTGAGGTTTAAGGTACTCCGGATGCAAAACCCTTAATCCTGCAACGATAAATAGAAGGAGAATTGAGAGCTTTAAAAGAACAATCCAGAACTCCAACTTTCCAACGGCCCTTGAACCGCCAAAGTAGGCAAGGGAGCCAAAAAAGGCAACGATAAAAACCTCAACAACGGTATGGAAGACGCGGTAATCCAAGTGAACGAGGGGTAAAAAGTAGCCGGCAAAACTGATAGCAAAGAGGGCAACGGAGATAACGTAACTGAACCACATCAAAATGGAAAGAGCTCCTACAAAAGGGGAGCTCCCAAAGGCCCTCTGAATAAAGGCAATGGGACCGGCATTTGATATAAAGACCCTTCCCAAGTGGGCATAGGAGTATCCGACCATCAGGGCGTAAATTCCGCTCAGAACGAAGGCAACGGGTAAACCGTTACCGGCAACCTTGACGCCATATCCGAAAATGGAAAAGATGCTGGCACCTATCATCGTTCCGACTGCCATTGAAACTGCCTGCCAAAAGGAGAGTTTCTTCCCCTCCATAGGTTCCCCCTATGGT
>CAZEDJ010000073.1:0-5966 GCA_964511045.1 uncultured bacterium | reverse complement strand
GATACATTTTATCACTGAGAACCGCAAACCACCGCTACGAGATTCCCGTAAAAGAGGAGGAAGTGAGAAAGCTCTTTAGCGGAAAGGGAAATTTTGGAAGCTCAATACCTTGGCTGCCGATAGCTTTGGGAACGGCTGTTCCTCTTCTTTTCTTGGAGCTCCCTCCAAACGGGAAAGAAACAGGAGACAATCGGGAGGACGAGTTTGTCAACGAAGGCGATTTCTACGACGGAGACGCAGATATTTAACGATGAAGTTCTGAGGGAAATTTACTCGGTAAAAAAGCCAGCCTCTTACCTACCGCTTGAGCTCAACCTCAGAGCTCCCTCATTCAAGGAGAGGGAGGTCAGGTTCGTTCTCTCCTATCCAGACCTATATGAAGTGGGCTCCTCACACATAGGCGGAAAAATCCTCTACCACATCATAAACAACACGACAGACTTTGCTCTCATCCACAGGGCATACCTTCCAAGGCCCGACATGCAGGAGCTCATGGAGAGGAGGGGAATTCCCCTCTTTACGATAGAGGAGCAGAGACCAGTAAGGGAATACGACCTGTGGGGAATGTCGTTTTCCTCAGAGCTAACCTACACAAACGCACTTCAGCTGATGAAGCTTGCAGGTATTCCCCTTTTAAGGGAGGAGAGGGAAGGAAGGGAGGATATTCCGATAGTCTTCGGCGGAGGTCCCTGCGTTTACAACCCCGTTCCCCTGTCGCCGTTCCTTGACTTCTTCTCAATAGGAGACGGAGAGGAGACACTCGTTGAGGTTGCAAAAACTTTTAGGCAAATAAGGAAAGAGGGGGGAAGTAAGGAGGACTTTTTAGCCGAGATAAGGAAAATTGACGGAATCTGGGTTCCCAAGTTCGGCAGGTATCCCGTGAAAAAGGCCGTCTTTGTGGGAGTTCCAAAGGGATTCTTTCCGACCTCACCTCCCGTTCCGACCGTTGAGACGAGTCAGGACAGGATAGCGGTTGAGGCGGCAAGGGGGTGTTTGAGGGGATGTCGCTTCTGTCAGGCTGGATACATATACAGGCCTTACAGGGAAAGGGACGAGAAGCTGGTAAAGAGATTGGTTGAGGAAACCTTCCAGAATACGGGATACGAGGAAGCTTCACTGACTTCCCTCTCAATCTCAGACCACAGCCGATTTAACCACTTGGTTCCGAGCGTTATGGAGGTCTGCTACAAAAACGTGATTTCCCTCTCCCTGCCGTCAATGAGGGTTAAGGGATTTAACCCCGACCTTGCTTCACAAATCATGCAGGTCAAGAAGACGGGATTTACTCTCGCACCAGAAGTGGGTTCAGACAGATTGAGGAGAATAATAAACAAAGACCTCACAAACGAGGATTTATTCAAAGCCGTTGAAGGGCTGTTCTCAAGGGGGTGGAACAGGTTAAAGCTCTACTTCATGATAGGACTCCCCTTTGAGGAGGATGAGGACATAGAGGCCTTGGTTGACATGCTCTGGCAGACCTACAAAATCGGTAGGAGATTTAAGGGAAGGAAACACCTTGCCGCCGGAATTTCCATATTCGTTCCAAAACCATTCACTCCCTTTCAGTGGGAGGCCTTTTCAAAGGAAGAGGAAGTTATCGAAAAGGTCAAGTTTATAAAGAGGAGAGCTCCAAAACAGTTCAAGTTGAGGTTTCACGATTACAGGCAGTCCCTCATTGAGGCCCTCTTAACGAGGGGAGGGGAGGAGGTCGGGGAGCTCCTCTTAACGGCCCACGAGGAGGGCTGTCAGCTTGACGGCTGGGACGAGTACTTCAACTGGGAGGGGTGGCTGAGGGCCTTTGAGAGGAGCGGAATTGACTTAGAAAGGGAGACGGGAAGGAGGAGCCTTGAGTCGGAGCTCCCCTGGGACTTCATAGAGGGAGTAGTCACTAAAGAGTTTCTCCTGAGGGAGTTAAAAAAGGCAAGGAACCAGGAGTGGACCCCCGACTGCAGAATAGTCGGCTGCCACGCCTGCGGCTCCTGCACTCCAGAGCAGATTCTTGAGCTGAAGAACCACCCTATCCCGGAGAAAATTGAGTTTAAAGTTCCGCCGAGGCCGAAGAGGGAGTTTCCCCTAAGGAGAAAGGTTGCCCTCGTCTTTGAAAAGAGGGGATTTGCAAAGTACCTATCCCTCTTGGACCTGACGAGGGCCTTTACGAGAACATTCAGAAAGTTCGGAGTCCCCCTCAGGTACTCTCAGGGCTTTAATCCCCATCCGAAGATAAACATCCTCTTAGGACTGCCCGTAGGCATTGAGGGATTGGGGGAGGTCGTTGAGTTGGAGCTCTCAGAGGAAAACTACGACTTTGACGCCCTTTTAGAGCTCTCAAAGGACTTCCTTCCGAAAGGTTTGAGCTTTAAGAGGTGGATTGAGGTTGAGCCTAAGGAGAGCCTCATTGAGAGGATAGAGGAGATAACTTACAGAATTAGACCTTTCGGAAAGTACAGGGTTGAAAACCTGTTGAGAGAGGAAATTGAGGACAGCAGGGGAAGGATGGTTAAATTAAAGGACTTTATAAGAGAGGTCCGAGAGGAGGACGGGGAAATCAGGCTCAAGTTGAGGGTAGCAGAGGGAAAGACCTTAAACATAAGGGATATCTTAAACTGGATGGAGGTTGACCTAAGCAGTGCAGAGGTTGTTAGGGAAGAGCTCCTCGGATAAAAAACAGGTTCTCATAAACGCACTTACAAAGGAGGTGAGAATTGCCGTTTTAGAGGGAGGGGAGCTAGTTGAATTCTACGTTGAGAGAAAGGGAAAGAGGGGAATCGTCGGAAACATTTACAAGGGGAGGGTCTTGAAAATCGTCCCCGCCGTCCAGGCCGCATTCGTTGAAATCGGAATCGGGAAGAAGGCCTTTCTGTACGTGAGGGACGCCATAAACTTGGAGCTTGACGAGGACGAGTTCCTTGAGGAGGAACCTTTAGAGGTGGAGCTCCCCCCCATAGAGGAGGTCCTTTCAGAGGGACAGGAGGTTCTCGTTCAGGTTTCAAAGGAACCGATAGGGACAAAGGGAGCTCGGGTAACGACAAACCTGACAATTCCGGGCCACTACCTCGTTCTACTGCCGACGGTCAACAAGGTGGGGCTGTCAAGGAGGATAAAGAACTGTGAAGAGAGGGAGAGACTGAAGGAAATTGCCCAGAGAATAAAGCCCGAGAACTACGGAATCATAGTCAGAACGGCTGCCGAGGGAGCCTCGGAGGAGGAGCTGAGAAAGGACCTCAACTACCTCTTAAAGGTCTGGGAAGGCCTAATTGAAAAGGCGGAGAAAAAGCCCCCGCCATCCTGCCTCTACCAGGACCTTGACATAGTCCCGAAGACCCTGAGGGACCTATTAACCGACGAGGTCTCGGAGGTTCTCATTGACTCGGAAACGGAGTACGAGAGGGCACTCTCCTTTGCAAGGGCCTTCATTCCGAAGCTCTCACAGAGAATAAAGCTCTACAAAGGAGAAGCTCCCCTTTTTGAAAAATTCAGAATTGAAAGGGCAATAGAGAAAGCCCTCTCAAGGAAGGTCTACCTTTCGGGAGGAGGATACATAGTCATAGACGAAACGGAGGCCCTGGTATCAATTGACGTGAACAGCGGAAAGTTCAGAAAGAGCAGTTCCTTAGAGGAGACGGCCCTTGAGGTAAACCTTGCCGCGGCAAGGGAGATAGCCCGACAGCTGAGGTTGAGGGACATAGGCGGAATAATAGTAATTGACTTTATAGACATGAAGAACGAGGAGAACAAGAAACTCCTCATAGAAACATTGGAGAGGGAGCTCCAGAAGGACAGGGCAAAGACAAAGATAGTCAGTATGTCGGACTTGGGGCTCGTTGAGATGACGAGAAAGAGGGTAAAGATGAGCCTCGGAAAGACCCTGACGACAACCTGCCCCTACTGTGAGGGAAGGGGGAGGGTCAAGTCTCCCGAAACCATAGCCTTTGAGATTGAGAGGGAAATCCTTTCAACATTAAAAAAGAGGAAGAACGTAAAAGTAATCAGGATTTATGCCCACCCCTTGGTATATGAGAAGCTTGAAAACGACGAAAAGGAAATCGTAGAGAAAATAGAACAGACCTTTAAGGTCAAAATTAAAGTTACCCCCGTTGAAACTTACCACATGGAGAAGTTTACCCTTTCCCACTCCTGATATAATCTCGGTTAATCGGGAGGTGAAATGAAAAAGCTACCTTTGGCCCTCTTATCGGCTGCGGTTCTCTTTTCCTGCGAGAGAATACCCCAATCGTCACAGGAGCAGTACAGAAAGGGAATAGAGGCTGCAGTTGAGGGGAATTGGGGAAGGAGCTCCCAGCTCCTTGAAAAGGCCCTTGAGGGAGAGCTCTCGCCCAAGGAGAAGGAAATAGCAACGATTACCCTCGCAGACGCCTACTTTAACAGGGGAGACTACGAAAACGCCGCCCTAAAGTATGAGGAGTTTTTGGAGCTCTACCCAGCTTCACCGAAGGCAAAGGACGCCCTCTTCAGGCTGGGAGTCTGTTATCTGAACCTAACAAAGGGCCCCCAGTGGGACGTTGAGTTTGCAGAGAGGGCTTACAGGGCGTTTAAGGAGTTTTTGGAAAAGTACCCTAACGACCCGAGGGCCGAAAAGGCGAGGGAATACCTGAAAATTGCAAGGAAGATTTTGGCAGAGCACCAGGTCTACATAGCTGGAACATACGACATGACGAGAAAGTTCACGGCATCAATTAAAAGATACGAGAGAATAAAGAGGGAATTTTCAGACGTGGAGGAACCCGACAGATTAGAGTACCTCCTGGGAAGGGCATACTACTACACGCCCATCCAGTCAAAGGAGGAGATAGAGAGGTTAAAGAGGAAGCTGAAGGAGGAGGAAAAGAGATTAAAGTCAAAGGATTCTGAGGAGAGGAGAGTTGCGGAGAACAGGATTAAGCTCATAAAGGGCGATATGGAGAGTTGGAGGAAAAGGGGAGAGGAGAACAGACAAGTTGGAAAGAGAATCCTTCAAAACCTCATAGAGAAGTATCCAAACTCAAAGTACGCTCAAAAGGCCAGGGAAATCTTAAACGGTAAGAAACACTTAGAGGTAGAACCCGTCCAGAATCCAATCAAACACTCAATCTGGTGGAAAATAAAGGAAACCCTTTAGGGAGGTGTAGTTGGAGAGTATTGAAAAGCTCAAGTTGGCTCTTAAGGCAGCACTTGATAAGAAGGCCGAAAACCCCGTAATTCTTGACCTGAGGGAGTTAACCTCCTTAGCAGACTACTTTTTAATCCTAACGTCAAACTCAGACACCCACGCAAGGACAATTGCCGACGAGATAAAGAAGAAGTTAAAAGAGAAAGGAGTAGTTCCGATAAGCGTTGAAGGTTACGACAATGCCGACTGGATACTCCTTGACTACGGAGACCTGCTCATTCACATATTTAAGCCAGAGGTAAGGGAGCTCTACAACCTTGAGTCCCTCTGGATGGACGCACCTAAGATAGAAGTGGGAGAGATACTGCCAGAAGAAGTTACCCCATGAAAATCAGGCTGATAGCTGTCGGAAGAATTGCTCCTCACCTGAAAGAGGCTCAGGACTTTTACCTAAAGAGACTCAAAAACCTTGAGTTAATAGAGCTGAAGAAGGGAAGAACGAAGGAAGATGAAGGGGAGAAAATAGTAAAGAACCTAAAGGGCTTTTCAGTTCTCTTAGACGAGAGGGGAGAGGAGTTAACCTCCAGGGAATTTGCGGAGCTCCTCTCTAAACACCCGTTCATAACCTTCATCGTAGGCGGAGCAGAGGGGACGTCAGAATACGTAAAGGAGAGGGCAGAATTTATCCTTTCACTCTCTAAAATGACGCTCCAGCACGACATAGCAAGAATTGTTCTGCTTGAACAGATATTCAGGGGAAGGGAAATCTTGAGGGGCTCTCCCTACCACAGGGATTGAAGTAAGTGGCGGGGACGACGGGACTCGAACCCGCGACCTCCGGCGTGACAGGCCGGCGTTC
>CAZEDJ010000072.1:0-6049 GCA_964511045.1 uncultured bacterium | reverse complement strand
GAGGATGCCCTAAGGTACGCATCCCGCCCGGACGACTTAAAACTAAAGATGGAAGGAATTTTCTCAGGTGGAGAGGCATTTTAAGGAAGCTCTCTCCTACGCCATCTCCCTCCTTTCGCGGAGGGACTACTCACTAAAGGCCCTGCTTAAAAAGGTTAAGGAGAAATTTCCCGAAATAACAGAAGAAGAGATTTCCCTCTTAAAGGAGGAGCTCCTCAAAAACCGATTCATCAACGAAAGAAATGCCATTTATAACTACTTTCTCTCAAGGATGGAAAGGGGATGGGGAAAGAGGAAAATAAGGCATAACCTTAAAAGATTGGGATTTGATGAGAGTCTAATAGATGAGGTTTTCGTATCCGTCCCTTACGACTACTCCTTCATCGTAGAGGAAGTTAAGAGAAAGTATCCCCTTAGAAGGAGAACCGAAGTTGAGAGGGCAAAGAGGTTTCTACTACAGAGGGGGTTTTCATTCGGGGAAGTTCAGGAAATAATCAGAATGGCAAAGGATTAGGTTAAAATAGGCCGAAATTTCCGAACTGGAGAAAGCATGAAGTGGAGCAGCAAGGAGATAAGGGAATCTTTTCTGAGGTTTTTTGAGAATAAGGGACACGTCAGGGTTAAGAGCTCTCCCCTAATTCCGAAAAACGACCCTACCCTCTTGTTCACAAATGCCGGAATGGTTCAGTTTAAGGACTACTTTCTCGGTAGGGAAAAGCCTCCATTTAAGAGGGCTACCTCCTGTCAAAAGTGCATGAGGGCGGGAGGTAAGCACAACGACCTTGAAAACGTCGGAAAGACGGGCAGACACCACACTTTTTTTGAGATGTTGGGAAATTTCTCCTTCGGAGACTACTTCAAGCGGGAGGCAATAGAGTTTGCCTGGGAGCTCGTAACGGAAGTCTTTAAGCTACCGAAGGAAAAACTCTACGTCTCGGTTTACGAAAAGGACGACGAGGCCTTTGAAATATGGAACAGGGTAATAGGAATACCCGAGGAGAGAATTTACAGGTTGGGGGAAAAGGACAACTTCTGGGCTATGGGGGAAACGGGTCCCTGCGGCCCGTGTAGTGAAATCTACTACGACAGGGGAGAGGAGTTTTCCTGCGGAGAGAACTGCGGAATAGGAAGTTGCGAGTGTGACAGGTTTTTAGAAATCTGGAACCTCGTCTTTATGCAGTACGAAAGGGACGAAAAGGGGGAGCTCCACCCCCTTTCAAAACCCTCAATAGATACCGGAATGGGACTTGAGAGGATAGCTTCCGTCCTTCAGAACGTCTCCTCAAACTACGAGACCGACCTCCTCTTTCCGCTGGTCAAGTGGGCTTCGGAGATTTCCGGAATCCCCTACGGAAAAGAAGAGAGGAGCTCCACATCAATGAGGGTCATAGCAGACCACCTGAGGGCAATGACCTTCCTCATATCGGATGGAGTTCTCCCCTCAAACGAGGGAAGGGGCTACGTTTTGAGGCGAATAATCAGGAGGGCCTCAAGACACGGCAGGCTCCTCGGAATTGAAAAGCCATTCCTCTTTGAGGGAACCGAAAGGGTAGTTGAACTGATGGGGGACGTCTATCCGGAGATTGTTCTAAACAGGGAGCTTGTGAAAAAGGTTGTTAAGAGGGAAGAGGAGAGGTTCAAGAAGACCGTTGAGAAGGGACTCTTTATCCTTCAGGAGCTCATTGAGGAATTGAGGAGAGAGGGAAAGAACACCATCCCCGGCAGTGAAGCCTTTAAACTTTACGATACCTTTGGATTTCCGTTAGACCTCATTCTCGAGGTTGCAAGTGACGAGGGAATGAAGGTTGACGTTGAGGAGTTTGAAAGGCTCTTAGAGGAGCAAAAGGAGAGGGCGAGGAAGGCTTGGAAGGGAGGAGTTCAGAAGGTCGTTTCTCCTGAGATTCAGGAGCTCTCCGAAAAACACCCGACTCTCTTTACGGGATACGAGCATTTGGAGGAATACTCAAAGGTTTTGGGAATCCTGAAGGGAGAAAAGCTCGTAGAGGAGATAAAGGAAGGAGAAGAGGGAATTGTAATTCTTGACAGGACACCTTTCTATCCCGAAAAGGGAGGTCAGGTCGGGGATACCGGAATAATGGAAGGAAACAACTGTTACTGCAAAGTTACCGATACCCAGAACCTAACGGAAAACCTCATAGGCCACAGCGTAAAGGTTTTAAAGGGCTCCTTAAGAGTAGGTGAGTTTGTAAATGCGGTTGTTGATACGGAAAGGAGAAAGGCAATAATGAGGGCCCACACCGCAACCCACCTCCTCCACAAGGCTTTAAGGGAAGTTTTAGGAAACCACGTAAAACAGGCAGGCTCCTTAGTTATGGCAGACCGTTTGAGATTTGACTTTACCCACTTTGAAGCCCCGGAAAGGGAAGAGCTGAAAAACGTTGAGGAGATGGTTTACAACTGGATTATTGAAAACTACCCGGTAAAGGTAGAGGAGCTCCCACTTGAGGAGGCCCTTGAGAGGGGGGCAATTGCCCTGTTTGGAGAAAAGTACGGAGATGTCGTAAGGGTGGTTGACGTTGGAGGGGTTAGCGTGGAGCTCTGCGGCGGAACCCACGTAAAGAGGAGCGGTGATATAGGGCTCTTTAAAATCGTTTCAGAGTCATCCGTTTCGTCCGGAACGAGAAGGATAGAGGCCTTGGTCGGAAAGGAGGCCCTAAAGTTTGTAAGGGAAAAGGAGGAGTTAATAGATACCCTCAAGGAGAGTCTCAACTCTCCCGAGGAACAGCTAATTCAGAAAATTGAGAGGTTAAAGAGGGAGCTGAAGGAGAAAGAGACCGAGCTTGAGAGGTTAAAGAAGAAGTTGGCAACTTCACAGGTTGATGAGATTGTTGAGGGAGCTCCGGTCGTCAAGGGCGTAAAGGTAGTAACTGCAAAACTTGACGGATTTTTAGGTAAAGAGTTGGTTGAAGTTGCAGACGTTATGAGAAACAAAGCAGGGAAGGGTGCCGTTTTCCTCGTCGGAGTAAAGAACGGAAAGGCCGGTATCGTCGTTGCAGTTTCAAAGGACTTAACCGACAAGCTAAATGCAGGTGAAATCTTGAGAAAAATAGCCCCCGTTTTAAAAGGAAAGGGAGGAGGAAGGCCAGACCTTGCCCAAGGGGGAGTTCAGGACATTTCTAGACTGAAGGAGGCCTTTGAGGAGTTTAAGAGACTTGTAGAGGAAAGGCTCTGAAACTTTCCGAATATAAAAATTTCCTAACATACTTTCCCGTTTATTAAAATTTGATACAATTCACTTGTAAATGTTTTGTAAATTTTGGAGGGAAAGTATGGGAAGGAAGTGGAGAAGGAGCAGTCTAAAGGTAACTACGGGCCTCATACTATCAACCGTTCTCGCATCACAGGGACTTGCTCAACACCCCGAAGTTAAACTCCTTGACCTTGAAGGAAATCCTGTTTACAAATCACTCAATGCAACAGACAACGTTACCCTAATAACAAACAACGGAACAGAGGAAGTTTTAGAGAGGGGTAATCCCGTAAGTTTTGAGAAGTCCTGTGGACAGTGTCACGAAAGTATAGTCACAGACGTTAGGGCTTCCCACCACGGTGCAGTTGGCCTCCACGACATGGGATGGATGGACAACAGGGAAACCTACGGCGACGATACCGGAGCTAAGGACTTTGTTACAAACGTAGTTCTGAAAATGCGCTACTTCCGTTCAAAGTCCCACTATGGAGGCTGGTGACCACCTTCATACCGCCAGTTGGCGGCAAAACACCCACTCAAAGACCCTGCCGTTCCGGACGGAGCAGTTGACGGAATCAATCCCGCCGATGAGAGTGCCTACAAAGGCTTTAACTTTGACATGGGAACCGTCAACCACAACATTACTTGTAACTCCTGTCACGCAGGCGGTGGAGCAGCCCAGTTTGGAAGGGAAAACAAACCCTTAGACGAAGTCTTAGAGGAAAAGCTCGGAAGCGACTTTGATTCCCTTGAAAGCAGGGAATGGTTTATCCACGATGATGCTCTACTCAAGAAAGTCGGAATAGACGGAGACTTATTAGGATATTCAGACTATGAGGTCGGAGCAGGTTATATCGGAAAACCGGGAGTTTTTAACTTCAAGCGTTCAGGTGTAAATGACACAGATTGTTTCATGTGCCACGCCGATGCAACTCAAACAAACAAAATGGCAAAAACGACCATAAACAACACAACTCTTCAGCCGATTATGCCCGCAAACCCGAGGGTTATGGTCTTTAAGGGAATGACGAGCGACAACGAAACAATCGTCATTTCATTGGGTGTTCCTCCGAAGGTTGGAGAGGAAATTGGAGGAAAAACGGTAGCAAAGGTTGATTCAGCCTACTATAACTCCATACCACTATCAGTCCTTGAAAAACTGTATGGAGTAAACGCTACCGAAATAAGCACAAACAATGGAACTTGGTCAAAGTTCTTCATCTATCCAAACAACCCAAATGGAGCTACGCGGGAAGTAGCAAGGGTCACATACTTTGAGCACCCCGAAAGTACAAAGGACAAGGACGGCGGAGATGTCTATGTTAACGGTGGGGCTGTAACGTTTAAGGATGACAACGGTGAAACTGTTTACAGGACGTTTGCAGGCTTCTTCTTTAAGTACATCTCAACGGCATCCCTCATGGGTGTAGATACAGACCAAGATGGAGTTCCCCTTGCTTACGTAAGGTTTGTAAAGGAAGACGGCATTTGGAAGCCGGAAGTTTACTACGATGTAGATGAGTTTAACGAAAAGGGAGAGGTTGACCTTCCCATTCTTGAAAACAGAGTAGGAGATAAGAACACTCCATCAACAGAAGTTCCTCCGGAAGACTACAACTACTCAGTACCGAAAAAATTGGGAACGGCAGATGATCCATACCCCAAAATGACAGAACCTGCAGAAGGTCCTGACAAAAATAGGGCTTGGGGATATGTCTGTTCCTACTGTCATATGGCTATTCCGTATAAGGATGGAGTATTACCCGATGGAAACTCTACATACGCGTGGGTGACGAGGAAGGGAACCCTCGGACTTGGTGCCGAAATAGTTAAGAGGGGAGACGTCTTCTCTTACGACCTTCACATTGGAGGAGAAGATAAGGGGAACCTTCCGTCTAATGCATTTGAGGGCCTAGATTTCTCCAATGACACTCAGGTTCAACAGGCTTTCCACAGAATGTTGACGGCAAAATCCGTTCAATCAATAGACGATATTCCTATCGGTTATGATGTTCACTTTGACAGTGAAAAAGGAGAGATGACCTGTCTCTCCTGTCACGGAGAAGGAACTCTCTCGCGGGAAGAAAAAGAGTACCATCCGATTCACCACGATTTCCTAAAGGGTAACGACTGGGGAGGACACTGGGACCAAGCATTAGACTATAACCCTTCACTGAAAACGTGTCTTGACTGTCACTTTGGTGGCTCAAGGCAACTTGCAGCTGAGGTTCACCAAGAAAGGTTTGGTGTAGAAGGAAATGCTGCATTGCATATGGAAAAGATATCCTGCGAGGTCTGTCACATTCCGTTTAAGACCCACTGGACATTTAGAACCTTCTACGACGCCGTCGGCTACTCTTACAACTTTGACAACAGAATCCTCGGTTACAACTTAGACAACGGAACAACCATTCCTTTACCTGAAAAAATGTTCACCCCCGGATTTGGTCCCTTCATGCCGATTGCGGGATACGGAGCTCCCCAGCCCTTCTGCATAACAAGAACCGATAACGGAAAGGATACCCTCGTTCCAATCTATCAGGCGGACTTTGACCCGAGACAGGCTGCCTTAAGATTGAACCAGTCAAGCTTTGGAATTTGGGAAGTTCCCGACATTTCATTCCCGTGGGCATGGGCTCCGGTCATTATAAACAACGGATTTAGACCCGATGTTCCCGGCGGACAGAAGTTTATGTACAGAATTGCAGACCCCCTTACCCTCGTAACGTGGTACGACAAGTCAACTGGAAAGGTTCTCTACACGAGGGAAATCGCCGCTGCACTTGATGGAGAGAAGTATTCGGATTACGCAAAGAAAAACGTTCCGGCTTACTTTAT
>CAZEDJ010000071.1:0-6147 GCA_964511045.1 uncultured bacterium | reverse complement strand
GTTGCATCCCGTAAAGAAGATTGTTCCCGAACCTCCCCATCCGACTAGAACGGGCTCCTCACCAAAGTGGGGGCCGAACGACGAGACCATCGGTTTGTCGGTTACCCTGCAGTAGCCTACCTCTCCCATTCTCCTTTCGGAAAGGCATTTCCTCGGGCAGAGCCGACAGGGAGATAGAAGTTCCTTTAGCTTTTCAACGGCCATCTCAGAGCTCTAAAGAGTGTTTTAAGAACATTGTCGCAAATGAGCCCTTTGGAAGGAAGAAGTGGATGTAGTTTCCGACTCTCCTTACGTTTCTCGGGATTACGTAAGTCATCCTGTAATCTCCCTTAATTTTAAGCCTTTTGAGGAGCTCCAAAAAGGACTGAAGTTCCCAGCCCTCCTCCCTTAAAATCCTCTCGTAGTATCCCTCAGATTGAAGGAGTTTCTTCTTATAACCTAAGATTGTCCAAAACTTTGGAATTTCGGATAGGTTGAGTTCTTCCGGAATGAAGAACCTCTCTCCATCTTCAACAACCCAAATTCCGGAAAACCTCTCTTTTAGAAATTCCTCAAGTGACCTGTTCCAGAGGTATGAGAGGTATGAATCTATGAGGAAGTTTTCGCTCCATGAGAGCTTCCTCTTTCCACTTTTTTCCAACTTCCTCAGTAACTCCCTACCCCTCTGCCAGTTGTTTGCTATTCTTTGAGTGTCGTAGTAGTTTACGAATGCCTCTAAATCCCTAACTCTGAATCCCGAAACGTTTACTGCGAACTTGTTTCCCTTAAGCTGACCTATTTTCACCTTTCTCCTTATTCTCTTTATGAACTTCAGTTTAAACCACCTCTCTCCGTCAAAGTTTTCAAAGTAAAAGTTTCCCAAAAATTTTTGCGATGATACTTTTTGAAATGTAAGTGCAAACTTGTCCTTCATCCCGGCGTAGGAGAGGTTGAGCTTACTGCAGACCTCCCTCGTCGTGAGGTTTCTCTTTGCAAGGAGGTAGAGGTAGAAGTTCCCCTCTCTCTCCTCCTCAAAGTCCGAAACTTCCTTGACTATAAAGTCCTCAGGTCTCCTTCTCCTCCACTTAAACTCAAGCTCCCTCAATGAGGCCTCCTAAATAAAAGGAACCCGTTATTATTGCCGGCCTCTCTATTTTCCTTACGTCTATCCTCTCTTTCAGGACTTTTGGCTTCATTCCGAGTTTTTCGGCCTGCTTCAAGAGGGTTTTGATGGGAGCTCCCCTCTCGTTCTCTATCTCTAATAGAAAGAGATTCCCTCCGGAAACTTTCAGGTATTCTGAAACCACCTTGAGGTTTTTATCAATCTCCTTGTCCTTTAGTGAGGAGAAGTAAACGTCTCCGAGAACTTTCAGTTTGACTGCCGTTTTAAAGAGCTTTGAGAGAGCTCCCTCGTTGTGCGCTACATCAAAGATGACCGGCGGTTCCTCTTTTAAAACTTGAAACCTCCCGGGAAGTTTCGTTTTAAGCTCCCTCGGGATGAGGAATCTCCTTTTCATAACCTTTTCTGTGAGAATCTGAGATGCCCTTATTGCTACCGAAGCGTTGACGGCCTGAAACTCACCTATTAGGGAGACCTTAATCGGCAGTGACCCCATGTAGAAAAATTCTGT
This sequence comes from uncultured bacterium, assembly GCA_964511045.1. Lineage (GTDB taxonomy): Bacteria > Aquificota > Aquificia > Desulfurobacteriales > Desulfurobacteriaceae > Balnearium. The sequence goes on along the minus strand of CAZEDJ010000071.1, from coordinate 4,537 downwards.
ACCTTTTAGGCTCACAGAAATTCCGTCTGCCCAAAAGTCCCTTCCGTAGAGGTGGAGCTCTCCGTTAAAGAGATTCCCAACCGTCTCTACAACCGTCTCATCTTCCGTTCCGATGACACCGAATTTAGCATTTCTGAATATCTCTGCCTTTTCCCCTGCAATCTCCTTTAAAGTTGAACCTAAGTAGTTTCTGTGGTCTATTGAGACGTTCGTTAAAACCGCTACGTCGTGCCTTAGGGCATTCGTTGCGTCCAACCTCCCGCCAAGACCTACCTCAAATACTGCAACGTCCACACTCTCTGTCTTAAAAATTTCAAGGGCAAGTATCAGTGAGGCTTCAAAGTAGGTGAGATTGAACTCCTCTACAATCGGCTTTATCCTGAGAAAAGCCTCGTCAACCTTTGATTGAGGAACCTCTTTCAGGTTGACCTTTATCCTCTCTGTGAATCTAAAGAGGTGGGGTGAGGAGAATAGCCCCACCTTCAGGCCGTTTTTTAACAGTGCTTCGGCCGCAAGGTGGGACGTTGAGCCCTTTCCGTTTGTCCCTCCGACTATTATGCTGGGATAGTCCTTTTTGCCTAAGGAGTCAACGGCACTCCTTATCCTTTCAAGTCCCGGCTTCCAGATAAACTCCCTCTCCTTAAAGAACTCCTCAAAGAGGGTTAAATCAGTTGTCCTCCTTTTTATCGGCAGACCTCTCAACAATCAGTTTTTTTAGCTTTGAGGAGATGTCCTCCTCCTTATCCTCTTCCTTCTCCTCCTGGACTTCCTTTATGAGGCCCTTTGACTTTAGGAGCTCTATCACTTCCTTCCCAAAGGAAACGGGCCTACCCTGAGGGTCTATGAAGATGTGCTGGGTGAATCCGACGGCCAAAACGACGTCTTCCCTCAAAACCCTGTAATCAAACCTGATTCCCCTCGTTCCTATGTTCGTTATTGCGGTTTCAAGGGTTATCAGGTCGTCGTAAACGACGGGAGCAACGTACCTACAGGCGGCCTCAACCACCGGCATTAGAATCTGTCTCTGCTGGAGAACCTGTTTGTACTCCATTCCGAGTGCCCTGAAGAGCTCCGTCCTTCCCCTTTCAAAGAGCTCAAAGAACCTTGAGTAGTACATCACTCCGTAAGCGTCAACTTCGGCCATAGAGACCCTGTACTGCATACTTCCGACTATTACCTGCTGTTGATTTTCCTTCTTCTCCTCTGCCATTACTCTCCTCCGTAGTATTCTTGAAGGGGTTTAACCTCCAAGTTTCCTCTCCTCATGGATTCAATTGCCATGACGGCGGCCGTTGCCCCCCTTACGGTGGTGTAGTAGGGAATTCTGTAGTTAACCGCCAACCTCCTTATACTGTAAGCGTCCTTCTTGGACTTTGTTCCCGTGGGAGTGTTTATTATCAGGCAAATTTCGTTGTTCTTTATAAGGTCACCGATGTTCGGTCTCCTACCCTCCTGTATTTTATAGACCAACTCAACGGGTATTCCCTTCTCCTTTAGGAATTTGTACGTTCCCTCGGTTGAAACGATTTTGAATCCCATCTTTGAGAGCTTCTCGGCTATTCCGAATATCTTCGGCTTGTCCTTGTCCTTTACGCTTATAAAGACCTTTCCGCAGGAAGGGTCAAGCGGAAGCCTTGACCCCGCTGCAAGCTGAGCTTTGTAGAAGGCAATTCCCAGGTCCTTATCAATTCCCATAACCTCACCGGTTGACTTCATCTCGGGTCCTAAGATTGGGTCAACTTCCGGGAACCTGTCAAAGGGAAAGACGGCTTCCTTTACCGAAAAGTATTCGGGTTCAACTTCCTCAATTCCCAATTCCCTCAACTTCTTTCCCATAGAGACCTTAGTTGCTATCTTTGCAAGTGGAATTCCCGTGGCCTTACTGACAAAGGGAACGGTTCTTGACGCCCTTGGGTTAACCTCAATTATGTAAATTTCCCCGTCCTTAACGGCAAACTGAATGTTTATCAGCCCCTTTACCTTCAGCTCTAAGGCGATTTTCCTCGTTATCTCCTTTATTTTCTCAACTATTTCCCTCGGGACGGAGAAGGTCGGCAGAACGCAGGCACTGTCTCCGGAGTGGATTCCCGCCTCCTCTATGTGCTCCATTACCCCGCCTATTACTACACTCTCGCCGTCTGCAACGGCGTCAACGTCAAACTCAACGGCGTCCTCTAAGAACTTGTCAATGAGGACCGGTTTTTCCTCCGAAACCTCAACGGCCTCTGCCATGTACTGTCGGAGCTCCTCCATGTTGTAAACGATTCTCATTGCCCTTCCCCCAAGGACGTAGGAAGGCCTCATCAGAACGGGGAAACCTATCTCCTCGGCTATCCTCTCTGCCTCCTCTAATGAGCGGGCGATTCCCGAAGGGGGCTGTTTGAGGTTGAGCTTGTTGAGGAGCTCCCTGAACCTCTCCCTGTCCTCGGCAATGTCTATGCTCTCAGACGAGGTTCCTAATATCCTGACTCCCGCCCTTTCAAGGGGAACTGAGAGCTTGAGAGGGGTTTGTCCCCCGAACTGAACCATAACCCCTAACGGTTTTTCCCTCTCTATGATGTTCATTGCGTCTTCGTAGGTAAGGGGCTCAAAGAAGAGTTTATCGGACGTATCGTAGTCCGTTGAGACCGTTTCTGGGTTGCAGTTGACCATGTGGGCTTCGTAACCCAACTCCCTCAGTGCCCATACGGCGTGAACGCAGCAGTAGTCAAACTCTATTCCCTGACCGATTCTGTTGGGCCCTGAGCCAAAAACCGTTACCTTCTCTCTGCTGCTGGGGTTTGCTTCACACTCCCTTCCGTCGTAGGTTGAGTAGTAGTAGGGCGTGTAGGCCTCAAACTCTCCAGCACACGTGTCAACCGTTTTAAAGACAACCGAGGATGTTTTCTTTCGCCTCTCCCTTACCCTTTCCTCGTCGGTTTTTAAGAGGTTTGCTATTTCCCTGTCCGAAAATCCCCACTTCTTTGCCCAAAAGAGGACTTCGTCGGGTACTGTTTCTATTGAGTGCTTTTTTAACTCCCTTTCAACCTCAACGAGCTGTTTTAGGTTGTGGAGAAACCACCTGTCTATTTTTGAGAGCTCGTAAATTCTGTCTATTTCCCAGTTTCTCCTGAATGCCTCTGCAATGTACCACACCCTGTCGGGCGTCGGGACGGCAACTTTCGTCTCCAGCTCCTCGTCAGAGAGCTCCCCAACCCCTTTAAGTGATAGGCCGTACCTTCCTATCTCAAGTGAGCGTATCGCCTTGTTCAAGGCCTCCTTAAATGTCCTGCCGATTGCCATCACTTCACCGACGGACTTCATCCTTGTCGTTAGAACGGGGTCTGCCTCGGGAAACTTTTCAAATGCCCACCTAGGGAACTTCACTACGCAGTAGTCTATTGAGGGTTCAAAGGATGCGGGGGTTTTCTTCGTTATGTCGTTCGGAAGCTCGTCTAAGGTGTATCCCACTGCAAGCTTTGCGGCAATCTTTGCAATCGGGAATCCCGTTGCCTTTGAGGCCAGAGCGGAGGAGCGGGAGACCCTCGGGTTCATCTCAATGACTATTACCCTTCCGTTTTCCGGATTCACGGCGAACTGGACGTTTGAGCCTCCGGTTTCAACTCCGATTTCCCTGATTATTGATATTGCGGCGTCCCTGAGGACTTGGTACTCCTTGTCCGTTAGGGTCTGAGCCGGTGCGACGGTTATGGAGTCTCCCGTGTGGACTCCCATAGGGTCAAAGTTCTCAATTGAGCAGATTATTACGACGTTGTCGTTGAGGTCCCTCATTACCTCAAGCTCGTACTCCTTCCACCCTAAAACACTCTCCTCTATGAGGACCTCGTTTATCGGTGAAGCGTCAAGTCCCTTTCTTACGATTTCCTTAAACTCTTCCCTGTTGTACGCAACGCCGCCGCCCTCTCCTCCGAGCGTAAATGCCGGTCTGATTATTGCAGGAAGGCCAACGTAATCAAGGACTTCTAATGCTTCCTCTAAAGAGTGGGCGAGACCGCTCTTTGGAACTTCAAGCCCTATCTTCAGCATTGCTTCCTTAAAGAGCTCCCTATCCTCTGCCTTCTTTATGGCCTCTACCTTTGCCCCTATGAGCTCAACTCCGTACTTTTCAAGGATTCCTGCTTCGTGGAGCTCCACGGCGAGGTTCAGAGCCGTTTGTCCTCCTACGGTCGGAAGGAGGGCGTCTGGCCTCTCCCTTTCAATAATCTTTTCTAAAACCTCAACGGTAAGCGGTTCAATGTAGGTTTTATCGGCAATGTCCGGGTCGGTCATTATCGTTGCTGGATTTGAGTTTACCAAGATAACGCTGTATCCTTCCTCTTTTAAGGCCTTACAGGCTTGAGTTCCAGAATAGTCAAACTCTGCCGCCTGACCGATTTTAATGGGGCCTGAGCCGATTATCAGGATTTTTTTAAGGTCCTCTCTCTTTGGCAACGATTCCTCCGAGAATATTTTGGTGTAATTTTATTAGAAAACCTTCGGAGAACCTAATGAGAATTGCCATAACTGGAACTCCCGGAACGGGTAAAACTACCGTTTC
>CAZEDJ010000070.1:0-6175 GCA_964511045.1 uncultured bacterium | reverse complement strand
AAAATTATAGTTTGGAGGGAAGAGTTGAAGAAGGGATTGGCCGAAGTGCCCGGGATACTGTGCGGAACAGCCTACGCCGGGATAAAGAGGACCGAAAAGCCCCTAAACAGGCCCGACATACTGGTCGTTGCAACCGAAAGTCCGTCGGAATTTGCGGCCGTATTTACGGAAAACGACGTTAAGGCAGCACCGATAAAGTTCAGCATGGAGATTAAAGGTAAGGTTTCGGGAATCGTAGCAAACAGCGGAAACGCCAACGCATGCACGGGAAAGAGGGGACTTTCAGACTCAGCCGAAATGTCAAGGCTAACCTCTCAGCTTACGGGAAAGGGAAAGTTCCTCGTCGCCTCAACGGGGGTTATAGGGGAACCTTTACCGATGGAGAAGGTGAGGAGGGGAATCGGAGAGGCCGTCTCAAGGTTGGGTAAGTCCTACGGGGAGGAGCCTGCAAGGGCAATAATGACGACCGATACGTTTCCAAAGCTCTCCTTCAGGGAGGGAAGGGGATTTGTGGTAGGGGGAATAGCAAAGGGAGCCGGAATGATTGACCCCTCAATGGCAACGATGCTCTCCTTCGTTGCAACGGATGCCGAAGTCCCGAAAGAGCTCTTAGAGAGAGCTCTGAAAGAGGCCGTTGAGGTCTCGTTTAACTCAATCACCGTTGACGGGGACATGAGTACAAACGACTGCGTCTTTCTCCTCTCAACCGGAAAGTCCAAAGTAAAGGTTGGTGAGGAAAATTACGGCGAGTTTAGAGCTCTCTTAACGGAAGTTTTAAAGGAGCTTGCATACCAGATAGTTAAAGACGGTGAGGGTGCAACGAAGGTTGCAAGGATTTTGGTTGAGAGGGCAGTTAGCAGGGAACAGGCAAGGAGAGTTGCGAGGAAGATAGCCCTCTCCCCCCTGGTTAAGACGGCCCTCTTTGGATGTGACCCCAACTGGGGAAGGATAGCCGCAGCTGCCGGTGCTGCAATGGCCGGCGTTGAAGAGGAAAAGATGGAAATCTACATCGGTAACTTCCTCCTCTTTAAGGGAGAGAGAGTTAACTACAACGAAGATGAGGTTTTCAGTTACATGAAGGAAAATTCCGAAGTTTTAATAAGGGTCGTTCTCAACCAGGGAAGTGAGAAATTTGAATATCTCACCTGTGACCTCTCATACGACTACGTGAGGATAAATGCAGAGTACAGGACGTAAGGTTCTGGTAATAGATGTTGGAAACACGAAAATAAAGGGAGCTCTGACGGAAAACGGAAGGGAATTTAAAGTCGTTTTCAGTGAAAAAACGAAGGGATTTAACTTGGAGCTCCTATCAGAGTTTTCACTCTGTGAGGTTGCAGTCTCCTCCGTCGTTCCAGAAGTTTCTGAGGAAATAGTAAAAAGGTTCCCTGGGGCACTTTTCGTTTCTTCAAGACTTAAACTTCCCGTAGAGGTCAATTACGGCGGGAAAATTGGAGCCGACAGGATTTCTAACATCGTCGGAGGACTTGACTACGGAGACAGCTTTATAGTTGCAAGTTTTGGAACCGCCACCGTTATAGACATCGTATCCAACAGGAGATTTTTAGGTGGATACATTTTCCCCGGGATAAAAACGATGGCCGACTCCCTCAACGTCTCAACTGCGGAGCTCCCCAACGTCAAAGTCGTCCCTTCTCTAAATCCCGGAAGCTCAACGGAAGAGTGCATATCCTCTGGGATAACCATTTCAAGTGTCGGAGCTCTAAAGCTCGTTCAGGAAAAGTTTGGTTACCCGACGGTAATTACCGGAGGATTCGGTAAACTAATGGTGAATTTCGTGGAGGGAATTTACGACGGATATCTAACCTTTAGGGGAATTTACAGGATATTTGAGATTAACAGGGGGGAATTCCCCCCCTAAAAACTTACTTACCGAAAACTTCCTTTGCTGCAGCCTTTAGGGCAGCATCGTTGTTCTTAACGGCAGCCATCATTGGATTCGTTGACTTTTTAGCAGCCTCTATGAACTTTTGAGGGGTTTTCAACTTTGCCTTTAACTGGGCCTTTGATGGAGCCATGCTTCCGTTGTGGCATCCGGCACACTGAGTTTCCCAAACTCCAGCAGAGGCAGGAACTGCAAAGAGTGCCGTAAGGGCAAGAGCTCCTAAAACCTTTCTCATACCTTTCCTCCTTCCAAGTTAATTTTCAGGCTTAATTTATTGAATAATAAATTTACTGTCAAATGACCTTAATCAACTTAACTGCTCTTTCTTTGGAGGAGGAGCAGTTAAGACTCCCTTATCTCTCCAGACAAAGTTGAGGGCATTTGTGGGGCAGACATCAACGCACTCGGCACAGTTCCAGCAGTAAACGCTCTGGCTCTCTCCAACACTTGGCTTAATTCCCATCGGGCATCTTGTATCGCATATCTTACAACCTACGCAAACGCCCTTATCATAGTGAATAACCAACTGGCGCTTTTTACCGATGAGGGCAAGGAGAGCTCCGAGGGGACAGAGGTATCTGCAGAAAAACCTCCTCGTCATGAGGTTTAAGAGAAGGACAACAACGACAATAAAGACTTCAGGAGTTATGTGTTTGTAAAAGACGTAAAACATCGTCTCCCTTCCGACCAACCCCGGAGGAGACCACCAGACAAACATCGGATAACCGATAATCATTGTAACTAAAAGTTCCGTTACAAGGGCAAACCACAGTGTCCTTTTTGCAAACCTAATCAAATCGGGTCGGTACTTTAACTTACTCCCATACTTTGGAACAAGTCCCAAAACCTTATCAGTTAATAGAGAGAGAAACTCTATGGGACACATCCAACTGCAAAAGACCCTTCCCATTAAAAAGGCCAAAACTACAGGAACAACCATTCCAACCAAAGAGGGCATGTAGAAGAACTTTGCAGTCAAAATTGATTCAATACCCTCCAAAGGAGAAACTACCCAAAGATTACCGACCCCCAGAGACTGGAACCACCCTTGAATGAAGTTTATGTCCCAGTAATAGTTTGTAAAAGGGTTACCAACAACCGTAACAAAGCAGGCTGTTAAGAAGAGATACCTCCAAATGGTTATTCGCTTCCAAAGAGCCTTTTTCGCGGCCACCTCTATCTCCCTCAGGTTTTCTTTATGTCCTCAAGTTTTATTTCCTTAATCTTCTTCCACTTAATCGGCATAATGGTAATTGCCTTCTTTCCGTTATTTTCGGGCAAAGTATCGGCAATACAGGAGTAGGCACATATTCCGCATCCGGTACAGTTCTCCTCAACGATGTAAGGCCTAAAGTCGTGGTCAATCTTTATTGCAATTCCGGAGAATGGGCAAACGGAAAAGCACGTTTTACACATAAGGCCCGTCTTGTCCTGCTGCCAGGTAACGCAGATTTGTCTGTTGATTACGGCAACCCCCATTCTTACGTCTTCTTTGGCACACGGAACGAGAGAACCGGTAGGACAGACATAGACACACTTCATACAGAGGTAACACGGCTTTTCAAGGACATCAACGTGGGGAGTACCTGAGAAAACGCCACCGTCCCTGATATCAAAGTACTTGATGCAGTGGTAGGGACAAACCTCCCCGCATCTTCCACATCTAATACACTTCTGTGCAAATATATCCTCAGGAACGGCACCCGGAGGCCTCAAAACATTCGGACCAATAGGACTTTTTACCATTGTTTTCGGATTTTTTAAGTCCTTTAAGTTACAGGAAGTCAGAACTCCAGAAATAAAAGCTCCTAAAGTAACTTTTAGAAACCTTCTCCTTTCCTCAGTTTTCCCTTTCCTCATTTTCATCTTCTCCAAGCCAGGCTCTCTCTGCTTCCTTTTCCGCTTTTCTAAGTCCCCTGAAGGGATTTTCGGGGTAAATCTCTCCTCTTTCTATCTTTTCAAACTCGTCAAGGAAATGGGCCTCTATCATGGCAACCTGAAGAACCCCGTCAATGTCCCTTATAGCTCTCTCCATTGCCTCAAGCTCGCTGTAACGCTCTGCATCCAAAACAACAATAATGTGATAGGCGTTCTCCTCCTCCTTTAAACCTCCCCCGTAAACCTCTACTCCCGGTATTTCTAAGAGCTTTAGCTCAACTTCCTTTCCCTTTTCTGGAACTGTCGTAACGACACAACTAACAATAGGCATAATTACCTCTCTTTTATATTCTGAAAAGCTAATTAATTTGAGTCAGGAAAATAAAAGGGGAGGGGGTTAACCCTCCCCTAAACTAACAATTACTTCTCCTTGGGGTCAAGCTCGGCATTGTGGAGGTAGCCACCGTCAACTTTAACGAGCTTAACGAGGTACTGCTTGAGGGGCTGAGCAGGAGCATACTTCTTGATACGGCAGGCACAAATCTTAAACTCAGGCTGCTTTGAACCCGGGTCAAAGGCATCAAGTGTACAGAAGTTAATCATCCTGCTCTTGTCCTGGTCGTACCAGTAGACAAAGACCATTCCTTCCATCGGACCTTCGTCGGTTGAAATCCTTGCAGGAAGTATATTCTTTCCGCGGCGTGTCTCAACGAGGACAAGGTCACCGGGGTTAATTCCGAGGCGTTGAGCATCTTTCGGGTTAATCTCAACCCAGGCATGGGGGTAATCGCCGGCAAGTTCAGGAATACGACCGGTCATTGAACCGGTGTGCCACATGTCAATAACCCTTCCCGTTGAGAGGACGAACGGATACTCAGCATCTGGTGGCTCGGCAGGTCCCTTGTAAGGCCTGAGCCATACCCAGAACTTGTGGTCCTTGTGGAGGTGTCCGTAGTCAACAACCTTCCAACCTTCAAGGTGGTGTTTCTTAACAAACTCGGTTGCAAGTGGGTCCTTACCGACAACGAACCTTCTGAGGGTTCCACCCTTCCTTGCAATCTCAACGGTCGGTGCAGGCCACTGGACACCGTCAGGCCTTTCAAGGAGAACCTCATAGGTTGCACCTGCAAGCGTTGAATCCCTACCCTTCGTTACGTGCTGAGCATACTCAGTCCAAACGGCCTTTGGAAGCTCCCACCATGGGTCTTTCTTAGCTGCCTTGATAAACGGAGCTACACACTGGTAAACCGTATGGGCCCTTGCACGAAGTCTTGGGTCCCTCTCTCTCTTCAACTTCTTGGCAAGAACTTGAGCGAATTCGACAATTATTTGGAGCTCAGGCCTTGCACTTCCCGGAGCCTTGACGGCAACCGGAGTTAACTGAGAACGGCGCTCAGTACAACCGTAAACTCCCGTCTTTTCAAAGTGGAACGGCGTTGGGAGAATCAAGTTAGCAAACTCCGTCGTCCTCGTCGGGAATATCTCGTTAACGACAACAAAGACGTCGTCCCTTGCAAATCCCTCCCTGAATCTCCTCATGTTCGGCAGAGATTGAAGCGGTGAAGTCTCCTCAATCCAGATGAAGTGAATGGGTTTTAGACCCGGGAATCTCCTTCTATCCTCTTCGGTGTAGGATATGGCCGAGAACATCTTAACTGTGTGATAACCGGGCTTTGGAGGTATAGTTCCCTTAGGAACTCCCCAAATCCTCTCAAGGTCTTCCCTCATCTTCTTTGACTTAACAACCCTGTGTCCCGGAAGGATGTGACAGAGTCCTCCACCTTCACGAACACCACCACAAGCGTTTGGCTGACCCGTAAGTGAAAGGGCATCTGCACCATCCTTACAGATATTTCCAGTTAAGAGGTGAAGGTTTGTAACGAGGTTGTTAACCCAAACACCGCGGGTCCTCTGGTTTAGACCCATCGTCCAAATTGAAACTGTCCTCGTCGTTGCAAATCTCCTTGCAACTTTACGAATTAGTTCGGGAGTAATGTTTCCACCGCAAATCTGAGCTGCGTACTCTGGAGTGTACTTCTGTAAGAACTTCTTGTACTCCTCAAAGGAGACTTCGTGACCGATAAGCGGTACTTTGTCCTTACCCTTTGTGTAAATGTGGAATGAACAGTACTTGCTGACAAACTCCTTATCGTAGAGCCCCTCATTTACGATTACATGGGCCATTGCATTGAGGAGAGCAAGGTCAGTTCCCGGCTTAAACTGCATGTGGATGTCTGCAATTTTTGAGGTTGGAGAAACCCTCGGGTCAACGTTAATTACCATGTAACCGTTGGGGTTCTTGAGTTTGTTGTGCATAATACGGCGGTAGAGAATCGGGTGACACTCGGCCGTGTTTGAACCGATGATAAAGACAGTTTGAGCTTTATCAAA
>CAZEDJ010000069.1:0-6198 GCA_964511045.1 uncultured bacterium | reverse complement strand
TTGCCGGAACTCTTACGATGAAGGGCGTTCCGCCGGCTGCGGCCACTCCCCTCTCTATGAACCTTTCAAGTGAGAACATGTCGGCGTGTCCCGGGACGAGGTCTGTCCAGCTTGATATTATCCCTATGAGAGGCTTTTCTATGTCCTTTCTCTGGAGTCCTGTTGCCATCATTAGAGCTCTCGCAGGGAGCTTCTCAAACTCCCTCAAAACATCACTTCTCATTTTGAGCTTCCTCCTGAGCTTTCTTCATTAAAAGAAGCATTTCATCCCTCAGCTTCAGCCTCTCCTTTTTCAGCTTTTCCAGCTCAATCTCTTCCTGCGGAGTGAGAACTCTCTTTTTCTCCATCTTGTCTATGATGTCGTCAAGCTCCTGGTGTTTTTTCTCAAGGGTCTTAAAGTGGTGGAACTTTTCCCTTGCAAGTGCTTTAAGGTTTTCGTCTCTCAGCATCCTCTCCTCCTAATTTGAGTTTCATTAAGATTGCGTTTTCACTTCCGTAGTAGTTTTTCCTTACTCCTTCCTCAAAAAAGCCGAACTTTCTGTAAAGATTTAGAGCTCTCTCATTTTCCTCCGATACCTCAAGGAGAACTTCCGAAATTCCTCCTCTCTTGCAGAGGTCTATGACTGCCTTTATCAGAAGGCTTCCGATTCCCTTTCCCTGAAACTCCCTCTTTACTCCTATTCTGTGGATTTCACACTGGCCTGAAACCATCCAAAAGAGGCAGTAGCCTACCGTTTCCTCTCCTCTTTTTGCAACGATTCCGCAGGAAAACGGGGTTTTTAGCTCCCTCAGTAAGAGCTCCTCTGAGTAGGGGTTTTTAAAGAGCTCCTTTTCCAATTTTACTAAATCGTTAACGTCCTCTTTTGAGAGCTCTTTAAGTTTGAGGTTTTGCATCGTGTTCCCTGACGTAGTGAAAACGGAGAGGTAGGAGCAGTTCCTCCTTAATCTTTAGGAGTTTTACCGCAAGGGGAGTGTTTTCCTCAATGTTCGGGAATTTTGAGAGCTCTTTGGGGAGCTCCCCCTTGTAAACGATGAGGGGATTTTCCACTTCGGAGAGTTTTTCTGAGAGCTCTGAGGGTGAAACGTCAAGCAGTTCCCCTTTAACCTCTGCGTAAACTCTTCCCCTCCTTCCCCAGATGACCGGAATCGGCGTAAATTTGATGTTTTCGTAGCCCGTAGAGAGTGCCAAAAGGGTTGTTGCAGATAGGACTCTCTTTCCACACTCCTTAAAGGCCTTTCCCAAAGAAACGGAGAGCCTCACTCCGGTAAATGAGCCGGGACCCGAGGTGACGACCACCTCCGCAATATCTTCCCTGCTGAAGCCTGCCGTTTTGAGGATTTCATCTATTTTGAGAAAGACAACCTCTGAGTGAATTTTAGGCCTGTTCCAGCTTGACTGGGCTAAAACGTTACTCCCTTGAGAGACGGCTACGCTGCCTTCTGGTATTGAAAGGTCAACGCCTAACCTAATCATGCCGTTTTAATGACTCTTACGAGTATCGGTTTTCCGTTTTCGTCAATGTCAAGTATCTCAATCTTTACGTTTGCTATGTCTATTGACTTCCTCTTTTTCAGAACTATTCCCCTCTCCTTTGCAATCCTCTCAATGAGGTCTATGAGGTACTTGTCCTCCTCAAAGGGAATGTGGACGTCCAACATTTCGTTCAGTGACTCTATCGTTATGTAGGGGTCAATTATCACAGAGGTTCCCGGGGGAATGCCCTTTAGAGTGAGGAACTTTCTTATGAAAAAGAGGATTAGGAGCGAGATTGTTCCGAGGAGAACGTTTTTAAAGTCGTGGCCTGCAATGATGATTTCACGGGCTATTGCAATGAGGAGAACGTCAAAGACGATTCTCGGCTGGTGCTTAACCAACATGACGATGAGCTCAACTACGATGACGAACATTAAAAGGGGTGAGATTATCTCCTTAACGCTCTCTACCGACTCCTTCAGGTGTCCCTTGAGTATTATCTCCTCAAAGTGGATGAGGTGGGGTGAAGCGAGGAGAAACTCAACAAAGAGGGCTATTGACATAACCAAAAGGGTTAGGGTTATTACGATGAGGAATACTTCGGCAACGGATGAGAGAAAGTTTTCAATTCTCTTTAGGCTGAGGTGGGTCACCATATTCCGAGCCCTCCGAGGTACCAGTTTATCAATTCTTGGCCGAAAAAGAGCGAGATGAGAGCTCCGACGGACAAAAACGGGCCGAAGGGAATGGGGAGCTCCTTACTCTTTTTCCTCAGTGAAATGAGGGCGATTCCGACGAGAGCTCCGACAAAGGAGGCGAGAAAGAGGGTCACTAAGACCATCTTCCATCCCAAAAAGGCCCCTACAACGGCAGTTATGTTTGCGTCACCGTATCCCATTCCCTCCTTTCCCGTAAAAACGTAGTAGGTTTCAATTATAAACAGGATTATTCCAGCCCCAAAGGAAGCTCCAAAAACGGCCTCCTTAAACGTTTGAGTGTTTGAAAACGGAGAGAGGAGGATACCCGAGAGGAGGGCAAAGTAGCTCAGCCTAACGGGAACCTCCATGGTTTCAAGGTCTATGAAAGAGACGACTATGAGGTAGTAAACAAGCAGTGTGTAGTAGATGGAGTCAAACGAGAAGCCGAACTTACAGAAGACTCCCAAAGTTAAAATTCCCGTTATTAACTCTACGATTGGGTACTTTAAGCTGATTTTCTCCCCGCAGTTTCTGCACCTTCCTTTCAAAATGATGTAGCTTAAGATGGGGATGTTGTCGTAGGGTTTTATCCTCTCCCCGCACTTTGGACAGTGGGAGGGGGGCCAAACGACAGACTCTCCCTTTGGAATTCTGTGGATGCAGACGTTTAGGAAGCTCCCCATGAGGAGACCGAATATGAAGGAGAGGAAACAGTAAACCATCAGTGGGTTTCCTCTGGAGCCGAGCTTATGAACTTAACCATTCCCCTTAAAAACTCCTTCCACTTTTCAACAGCCCTCTTTACGTCGGTCTGGAGAACACTTAAGGCCTCTTCCTCCTTTCCCTCGTACATGAGGTCGTCTAACTTAAAGACTGCGTCCTCAAGTTTGGCTATCTCCTCGTCTATTCCGTTGTAGATGGGGAGTATCTTTGAGCCGCTGTCAACCAACTTCACAGTCCAGTCCAAAGAGTCAAGGAGGTTGTGGAGCATCAACCTTGCGAGCTCCGGTTTTGAGTGCCAGTCCTCTGCTATCTGGTCTATTGCCGAGCTCATCCCTTCAAGGGCAATGAGGGCGAGCTCTATCTGCTTTCTCACCATGTTTTGGGCGGGCTCTGTTACGATGTTGAGCTCCTCAAGGTTCTTTATAAAGTCAACCTTTGAGGGGTGGAGCTTCTCTCCGTCCTTCTCAACGTACTTTATAGACCTTGAGGGAAAGAGGTAGCGGTACTCAATCAGTCTGAGGATTCCCGTCGTCGGAGCTCCCTTCAGCTCCTTCCCGATTTCAAACTCAACGGGCTTCCCGTCTATCTTTACTCTAACCTTTCTCCTTTCCCCTGACATTTTCAAACAGTACCTCCAGAGCTCTCTCCTTTGAAATTCTCACGGCCTCTCTCCTGCCTATAAATATAGAGGAGAGAAACTTCAGGAGCCTTTCATCGCCGAGGGGAAATTTAACCTTATCCACCATTTTAACAATCAGGGAGAGCTCCCTCTCTATCTGGTTTACTCTGTCGTACCTGAATGAGAGGGCTTCCCTTACTGCGTCAAGTACATCATCCAATCTCTCCTTTAGGCCGTTTATTATTGGAATTTCCGATTGGTACTTTAGGAGCCTTCCCGCAGTTGCCAAGGCATTCCCCCTCATGTAACCGAGTCCCTTTATGCTTCCAAGGAGTGAGAACTCGTAGGGAATTCCGGAGCGAACGGTCATAACAATTCTGTGAACCTCCTCAAACTCAAGGACGTTGAGCCTGCAAAGGAGCTGTCCCAAGAGGGAGCTCTCCGTCGGCAGGGTTGAGAGCTCCCCCGGAGGCCTTGCAACGTTTTTAAACGGGTAGAATCCGCCGAGGGAGTAGAAGGAGAGGACTTCCCAGTTGTCCCTCGCATCAATTCCCGTTTTTCTCTCCACCTCTTCAGAGAGTTTAAGGGATTCAGACCTAAATGAGTCTCCGGTAAAGAGCTCCACGGTTTTTGGGTTAAACTCCCTCCTAATCAGCGGCCTTACGGAAAATGTGTATCCGAGGGTCGGGTTTTCTGAGATTACTCCCTCCGATGCCTTCAACCTGTTTGAGAACTCCTCGTAGCAGAAGGGGGATACGAAGGAGGAGACGAGAACTTTCGTGAGTTTCGTAGGTTTTCCGTCCTCAAGGAATCCCTTTTCAGAGAGCTCCTCAAGTATCTCCTCAACCTCCTTTAAAAGGAGCGGATTTCTCTTTATGCTGAACATCTTTGAGAGGGAGCTCCTCCATCCCCCGCCGTACCTTATGAGCGGGCCGAGAACCATCAGGCTCAGGTAGGCCTTTCTCCTGTTGGGGCAGGCACTTCCCTCCCTTCCCTCAATTCCCGAAGAAAGTGCCGTTGAGAAGGGCATCTCCATCTCCCTCTTTAGGGCCTCCTCAACGGCACTCTCTTTGGCACCGCTGACCACTATGTAGGAGTAGCCTTTTTCTGAAAGTCCGAACCTTCCAGCCCTCCCCTCCATCTGGAGGATTGTTAAGGGGTCCGGGAAGAACTTGTACTCTAAGGTCAGCCTGTCAAACCTCCCTCTTACCAGTATGACGACGCTGTCTGCGGGCAGGTTGACTCCGTAGGCGAGGGTGTGGGTTGCATAGAGCCTTCCTAAGTCCCCCTCCCTAAAGGACTTCTCTACCTCCTCCCTCTCTTCCTGCGGAACGTCTGCGTTGTGGAAGGCGACCGATTCTTCCGATTGGGCTTCCTCGGGGGTAAAGGGCAGTGTTTCGTTCAGGATTTTTCTCTTATAGAGGATGTTCTCTACCTGGAGAGCTCCCCATCCCAAGTCCTTCCTCGGCAGGAAAACAATCGTCTTCCCTTTTGGTTTGAGCTCCTCAAGGAGTGAGACGACCTTCTCCTCGGGGCTTGATTTTGGCAACTTTACCCTTTTTAAAAACTTTGAGAAGTTTAAAACTTTCCTCTCAAGGGGAACAGGACGCCACTCAGACTCAATCAGGAGGTCGGCCTCTATCCACTTTGCAAGTTCCGGAGCTCCCGGAATCGTTGCAGAGAGGGCAAGGAGGGGAATTCCCTCCTCAAGAGCATAGCTCACAATCTCCTCAACCACTGCTCCCCGAGAGGGGTCCCTGATGATGTGGATTTCGTCAATTACGAGAGCTCCCGCCTCCTCAAACCACGATGCCCTGTTTCTGGCTGCCGAGATGAGGCTCTCATAGGTGCAGACCACCGACGGCTGGTTTATCTCGGAGAGCTCCTCTATGAGGTCTCCCGTTCTTATCCCGACCCTTTTGAAGAAGGGCTTAAACTCCTTAAACTTTTCCCAGATGAGCGAGCGGGTCGGGGCTGTGTAGATAAACTTTCCGTCCCTGTTTTTTAGGTGAAAGAGGAGTGAGATGAGGGTCTTTCCCGAGCTCGTAGGCGAGGAGACGAGGGCGTTTCCTTTCTCGTAGAATCTGTAAAAGGCCGTTTGGAGGGGATTTAAGAGGGGATAGTGAAAAGGGAGGTTCTCTCTTTCAACGTTTACGAGGTCTAACTTTTGGAGCTCCCCGTCAACTAAGAGCTCTGCCCGCCCGCTCTTTCCGTTAAATTCTGAAGATTCTAAAACTTTGATGGTTTTCATTTCCCCTTGAAACTCCTAAATTAAGGACTACAACTAACGGGAGGTTCAGATGCAAATTTATATCTTTGAGTGCAACAAGTGCGGAGCAGAGTTTGAGGAAGCCATCTACTCTCCCCTTCAGCTGATGGAGATTAAGTGTCCCTACTGCGGTTCTGAGGACGTTGAGGTAATAGACATTGCCAACTACTGTTCTCCCTTTGGCTGAGGTTAAGGAGAGGGGCGGTCGCCCCTTTTGGTATTCTTTAGGAAAATAGAATTTTGAGGTGTCAATTGCTGTTTAAAATTTTCGTTCTCCTCCTGGTCGTCGGCGTGATTTTCGGCTGGGACAAAATAACAAACCTCATAAAGGCCTTCTTTCAGGCAAAACACGAGTTTAAAAAGGGCTTAGAGGAAGGGGAAGAGGAGGAGAAGCCTAAAATAAAGGTAGTAAAGT
>CAZEDJ010000068.1:0-6232 GCA_964511045.1 uncultured bacterium | reverse complement strand
TTTGTAGAGAGGGCAAACGTAAAGGACTACGAAGAGGAGTACCGGAGATTCAGGGAAAACCCTGAAGGCTTCTGGGAAAGCGTTGCCAATGAGCTCTTTTGGTATGAAAAGTGGAACAAGGTTCTTGAGTGGAACTACCCTTATGCAAAGTGGTTTGTAGGGGGTAAAACAAACATAACCGTAAACGCGTTAGACAGACACGTTAAGAACGGAAAGAGGAACAAAGTTGCCTTCTTTTGGGAGGACGAGCTCGGAAACGAGAAGGTAGTTACCTATGGAGAGCTCTACAGACTCGTAAACAGGTTTGCAAACGCCCTAAAGGCGGCCGGAGTTAAAAAGGGAGACAGGATTGTCATTTACATGCCCTTAGTCATTGAGCAAATTGCAGCAATGTTAGCTTGTGCCCGCATAGGAGCAATCCACTCGGTAGTTTACGCCGGCTTCAGCGTTCCGGCCTTAAGACACAGGATTGAGGATGCCGAGGCAAAACTCGTAATTACGGCCGACGTAACAATCAGAAGGGGAAGGGCGATTCCCCTAAAGAGAATCGTTGACGAAGCCATTATGGATTTACCGTACGTTGAGAAAGTCGTCGTTCTGAGGAGATTAAGGCCTAAGGTTGACCTCATAGGAGAAAAGGAGGTTGACTTTTACGAATTCATGGAGGGACACTTAGACTACTGTGAGCCGGAGGTTATGGACTCCGAAGACCCCCTCTTTATCCTCTATACATCCGGTTCAACGGGAAAGCCCAAGGGAGTCCTCCACACAACGGGCGGTTACATGGTGGGAACCTACTACTCAATGAAGACCGTCTTTGACCTAAAGGAGGACGACGTCTTTTGGTGCACCGCAGACCCCGGATGGATTACGGGACACAGCTACATCGTTTACGGTCCCCTCGTTGCAGGGGCAACTCAGGTGATAGCCGAGGGAGCTCCAAACTACCCAGACTTTGGGAGGTGGTGGAGGATTATTGAAAAGTACGGAGTTAACATTTTTTATACGGCTCCGACGGCAATAAGGATGTTTATGAGGGCAGGGGAGGAGTGGCCAAACAAGTACGACCTTTCGTCCTTGAGGCTCCTCGGCTCGGTGGGTGAGCCCATAAATCCGGAGGCTTGGCTCTGGTACTACAGGGTAATCGGTAAGGAGAGGTGTCCAATCGTTGATACCTGGTGGCAGACGGAAACCGGAGCCGTAATGATTACAACGATTGACGGACTTCCCATGAAACCCGGTAAGGCGGGGAAACCCGTTCCCGGAGTTATTGCAGACGTTGTTGACAAGGAGGGAAATCCCGTTGAAACCGAAAAAGGCGGATTCCTCGTCATTAAGTACCCCTGGCCTTCAATGATGAGAACGATTTGGAAAAACCCCGAAAGGTACGAAAAGTACTGGAACACCATCCCGAACTGCTACACTGCGGGCGACGTTGCGGTAAAGGACAAGGACGGCTACATAATGATTTTAGGAAGGGCCGACGACGTTATAAACGTTTCAGGCCACAGAATAGGGACGATGGAGGTTGAGTCCGCTCTCGTTTCCCACCCGGCCGTTGCAGAGGCAGCGGTAATCGGAAAGCCCGACCCGATAAAGGGAGAAGTTATTAAGGCCTTTGTAATTCTGAAGGAAGGCTACAGCGCTTCAGAAAAGCTGATTGACGACCTGAAGTACCACGTGAAGATGGAGCTCGGAGCTCTCGCCGTCCCGTCCGAAATTGAGTTTGTTGACAAGCTCCCAAAGACGAGAAGCGGGAAGATTATGAGGCGCGTTCTCAAGGCAAGGGAGTTAGGAATGGACCCGGGAGACCTCTCAACATTGGAGGACTAACTGCGGGGGGCTTCCCCCCTATTTTCTCCTGGAAAGCAGGTGATAACCAATGAGCCCCAAAAGTAGAAAGGCAGAAATTTGAGATAGGGTGTTTGGAGTCTCCGAAAAGGAAACCACATCCCTTGGATTTACGTGAAACTTTAGAAAGGAAAGGTCTATCAAAATTCCAAAGAGAAGGCTTCCAACGACAACCGATAAGAGGTAAATTACAAGAGCCCTCTTTCCGAGAACCTCCTTAACAACCGATATTGAAACTGCATTCGTTGCAGGGCCGGCTGTTAAGAACACGAATGAGGCTCCGGCCGGAGCTCCCGCCAAAATGAGGGATGCAGCAACGGGAATGGACGAGGTGGCACAAACGTACATGGGAACGGCAATCGCCATTGCGGAAACGTAACCCAACACGTAGTTACCGAGGAATCCGCCGAGGTACTCTTTTCCCAAAACGGTTAGGAGAGCTCCCAACAGAAGACCGTAGAGAAGGGGCTTAGAAATGTCACCCAAAATGTTCTTAAAACCGTAGGAGAGAGCTCCCCACACCGAAAATCCTTTAACCTCACCACTACTAACAGAACACGAACAGCCACAGCACCCGCAACTTTTCTCCTCTCTCTCCTCTAACTCCAAAAACCTCAAACCCAAAATCCCGGCAAACAGCGCAATAACAGTTGAAGCCAAAACCCTTAAAGCAGTAAACAGAAGTCCCAAAACACCGTAGGTTGCAAGGATTGAGTCTATTCCCGTTATGGGCGTTGCTATCGTAAAGGCCAAAACGGCTCCGGAGTTTGCCCCCTTTTTCTTCAGAGAATTGATAAATGGAATGACACTGCAAGAACACAGCGGAAGGGGAATTCCAAACAAAACGGCCTTTAAGACAGAAGAAATTCCCCTCCTTCCCAGGTGTTCCTTTATCCAGTTATCGGGAATGACCTCGTGGAGAAATCCGGCCAAAAGGAGTCCAAATAGGAGGTAGGGAGCCATCTGAGACGTTAAACTCCAAAAGGCTTTGATGAACTCTACGATTAAATCCATACTCAATTTCCCTTAAAGAACTCCTCAATCTGCTTCCTTGCAGCCCTCTGTGCCCTTTCAAGGTAGTCTAAAGTGGTGTGCCCCTGAACCTCGGGATAGCCCTCAAGGTTTGTGTGAATCAGGAAGCCGTGGTGAACCCAGTGCTTCTCATCACCAAAGAGGTACCATCCGGCAGATGACGGGGGATTTGAAAAGTCGGCATCGGTTGAGAGCCTCGTGAAGTTATCAAATCCAACCCTCTGCGATAGAGCTCTGTTTGAAACAAACGGAACTACCGTATCGCAACAGGCATTTTGAAGGATGACGTTCGTGCCGTTGTCGGTTCCTATGTAAACAGGGTCGGCGGGGTCAAGGACGAGCTGGAATACTCCCAAAAGGACGGCGTAGGCGTTGGTGTTCCTCTCAACGCCCGTTGACTTGAGAAGACCCTCAATAAGCTCGTTTTTGGCCGCATCTATTATTGAAACGTAGTTTCCGCCCCCGACATTCAGAACAACCTTTTCGGGACTTCCGAAGTGAGAGTAAATTGAACCCGTAATTGCTCCCATTGAAACGCCCAAGAAGTAGATGTGGCTTACACTGTCGGGATTCCCGTCGCCGTTTATGTCGTAAACTCCTTTTCTTAAAAGGAGCTCCAAGAGCCTCAGATTGAAAACGGACTGATAGATGTTAAGCCTGTCCCTTGCAACGTTTCCAGTTAAATAGCACTTACCTTCCCCGCATTCAAAGGAGCTATTTTCGGTCAGCTTCACGTAATCCCCGTGAAAGGGGAGGTCAATTGCAACAACGGGCAGGTCAATGTCGTTAAGGAGGCTCTCAGCCCTTTCCTTACTACCTCCGAGGCCGTGCTGAAAGATGTAGAGGGTTCCGTTGTAACTGCTCCCGTTTCCCTCAAAAATTGGAATGAACTTTACGTAGTCTTTTAAGTCAAACGGTTCTCCGGCCTTAATTTTCTCAAAGAGCTCCCCAAGTTTGGTTATGTCAAATGCTGGAAAGAGGTTCTCCGAACTCAACCAATTTCTCAACTGCTGATTGCTCAAGACGATGTTGAGAGCTCCGTAAAGGGCAGAGGCGGTTTTGTTCTCACTATCAAACGTCCTGTAATCTGAATCAATAGAGGAGTAGGGAAGGCCTTTAACCTGAAGCTCGCTACTTTCACCGGAAATGTACTTTTCAATTGATGAAAGGTCTGAAACGGAAAGGGTTTTATCTGCAGTTGCAAAGGTAAATGCCTCAAGAACGCTCTCCCTATCAAGGCGAACTCCAATGAGCTTTGAAATTACAGGAAAAACCTCGTCGTAGAGGTGCTGATATCTCTCCCTTATCGCCTCTAACTTTTCGTCTGAAAGGGGTTCCTTTCCCTCAATCTCGCTGTAAACCTGAGGGGGAAGGAGTAACTTGCCGTTTACGTCCTCAATTCCGTTGAGGAGAATAAAAACGTATCTGTGTCCGGCCTCAAGGGGCTTTACGGGATAAAACTTTAAGTATCTACCGTCCTGAGAGACGTAGAGCCTGTTTGACTGAACTAAAAGCCCTGCAAGGGAAGGATTTTCATTCAGGTTACTTAAAACCGTCAGGTCAACCAAAAGGTACCTGTTTCTTAAAGTGTTTAAGTTTAGGGGAATTTCCGATGAGAGGGGAACGAAAATCGGGGTATTGGGACTGAGTCCCTCTATCTCAAGTTGGTTTATGGCCTCAAACAGCGCCCTCTTTGCCGGGTCGGAGGTAGAGGTGGAGAGGTGAACGTAGCCGGGAGCTCTGCTACTTCCACTCCAAAAGAGGTCGTTTGGAAAGGGAATTCCCAAGGGCTTGTTTTCTTCAGTAGAAAAAGGGTCAAACACCAAGTAACTCCTATCAACAGGGTTGTAGCTCTCCTGCTCCGAAACGCCGGAAGAGCTCTGAAGGCTTCCTCCGCAGGAGGAAATGATAACAACTGCCGAAATAAGAGAAAGAAACCTCTTCATCCCTTCCCCCTAAAAGGAGTAGCTCAGCGTTATTCCGTATCCCCAAAGGTGCCCGTCGGCAGACATTGAGACCCTTCCCGGATTTCCGGAAACTCCGGGATAACTCTTGTTCAGGTTAACGCTCTCTCCGCCAATTTCCCTCTTATACTCTGCAACTATGTACTGGAGGACCGTGTCAATCGTAAGTCTCCCCACGTGAAAGCCCGCACCGACGGAGTAGGTCTTTTTGTCGGCATCGGGCCAGAGCATGTCAAAGGTGTGGTCTGGAATCGGAGAGGGGTCGTAGAAGTAACCTCCCCTCAACGTTAAAAAGTCACTCCACTTGTACTCAATTCCCAGCCTTATCTGCCTGGTGTCCTTCCAGTCTCGGGGAAAGACCTCTTCCTTCTTCCCGAGGAGAGGTTTATCAAACTTTACGGTGTATCCGTCAATAATGCTCCAGTTTGTCCACACAAGGTCGGCGGTTAATGTGAGCCTCTCGTTCGGCCTGTACTTGAGCCCCAACTGGAGCTGGTCGGGGTGGTCAATGCTCGTTGAGGCATTGACCTTTTCAATTCCCTTTACCTCAACGGTTCCCTTAAAGTTCGTTTTCGTCCTTGAGCGGTAGGTCAGGCCGACGGAGAGGTTATCGTAAGGCTTAAAGAGGAGCCCGAAGTTGAAGGAGACGTTGAAGTCGTCGTGGAGCTCCCCCTCAATAACCCTGTTGTGAATCGTAGGAATTGAGGGGGCGTAAATCCTCCTCTGAGTTCCGGCATCGGAACGGCCGAACGATATACCGAAGCCTGCAGAGAGCTTATCGTTTAGCTTCACGGCTATGGTCGGAGTAACAACTCCCCTAACGTAGTAGGACTCAAATCCGTTGTAGGCACCGGGGTTTTTCGCAGGGTTGTCCTCCCACTTTATGTGAAGACCGTAGGGGATGTAGGCCGCAATTCCGAAGTAGAGGTTGTTCCAAAGGTGAGAGGCAAACCCGACGTGGGGAACGACCAAGTTGTCGGACTTATCGGTAAATGAGACATTGTAGGGTTGAACCCTGTTCCCGTCACCGTCAACGGCTCTGTAGTTGTGAACCTTTATTGTAGGATTTAAGACTTCAAAACCCACGGAAAACGTAGGTCTTTCAATCTGTGTAAGGCCTGCGGGGTTGTAGTAAACGGCAAAGGGGTCGTCTGCATACGCAGAAAAGGCTCCGCCCAAGGCCGTTGCCTTTGAGCCTATTCCGAAGGTGTCAACGTTTCCTGCCCTTGAGGAAATCGTTAAGAGAGAAAAAAGAATCGGTAGGAGAAGAACCTTTCTCACAACTCCCTCCTCCTTTGGTGTCTCAAAATATTACCAAAGGAGGGGGATTACTTTACTACCTTTATTTTAGGCTTCTCCTCCTCTTCCCCTTCCTCTAAGCCCTT
>CAZEDJ010000067.1:0-6274 GCA_964511045.1 uncultured bacterium | reverse complement strand
AAAACTCGCTCTTTTTCGGTTTCTTCGTTATTATGTTTATAACCCCTCCGATTGCTTCTGAACCGTAGAGGGAGCTCTGAGAACCCTTCAGAACCTCTATCCTTTCAACGTTATTGAGGTCTATCCACTCAAAGTTTGTGCTTCCGTCTGGTGTTGAAGGGTCGTTGATAGGAATTCCATTTAGTAGAACTAAGATATACTTTCCTGAAAGTCCCTGAATAAAGACGTTTGTCTGTTTGCCCCAACCCCCCTTTGAATAGAAATTCACTCCTGCAATGTAGTCTAAAACATCGGTTATAGAGGTTAGACCTAACTCCTCTATCTCCTCTCTCGTGATAATGTCAACGTCGTCGCCGACGTTCTCAATGGGAACGGAGACCCTCGTTGCTGTTACAGTTACCTCTCCTTCGTTTTCTCCGGCAACTGCTCCTCCTGAAATCAAAAGTGCCGTAAGGATAAGAAGTCCCTTTCTCACTTTCCACCTCCTTTTGGTTTTATGAAAACTTCTCCGTTGACTTCCTCAACGACCAAGGAATTTCCGAAGACTCTCCCGATTCCCTCAATGAAAGCCTCCTTCCCTCCAAAAAAAACGACCTTTCCCTTCTCAATTCCGAGGAAGAGGTCACAGACATCGTGGAGAAATGAGAGGTCGTGGGCCGTTATCAGAATAGTCTTTCCCTTGTTCCTTACCTCGGAGACGATACTTCCTATGAGGGAGTAGACGGTAACGTCAAGAAAGGCTACGGGCTCATCAAGGAGAAAGACCTTGGGATTTGAGAGTAAAAGCCTTGCCAGCTGAACTTTAACTCCCTCCCCGCCACTTAAGGTATTTATGAACCTGTCCTCAAGCTCCTCAATTTGTAGCTTCTCCAAAACCTGTGAGATTTCCCTTTTTCCCGTAGTAATTGATAGGAACTCCTTAACCTTATAGGGAAAGAGGTAGGAGAAATTCTGAGGCAGGTAGTTGACGAGGTAAAACCTCTCTCTCGGTGAAACTTCAGAAATTTCCCTTCCCCCTACCTTTACGCTTCCCCCGTAAGAGTAATAACCTCCGATACACTTTAAGAGCGTCGTCTTTCCGGAGCCGTTTCTTCCAACGATTCCAAGGACTTTCCCCTTTTCAAGGGTAAAGCTCACCTCCTTTAGAATCCCGTACGAGAGCTCCCTAACCTCTACCACCGGAGTACCTCCAAAGGATGTAGAGGAAAAAGGGAACTCCTAAAAAGGCCGTTAAGGCCCCCGACGGAAGAACAACCCCTCCAAAGAGGTTCTTTGAAAGCCACTGGGATAAAGTCAAAAAGGAGCTCCCCAAGACAAAGGAGTAGATGAGGAGCTCCCTCCCGACCCTAAAACCCAAGAAGCGGGATATGTGGGGAACAACCACCCCTATAAATCCAACTATTCCGCAGAAAGAAACAAAGAGGGAGACGGGAATTGATGAGAGAATCAGGATTTCAACCCTTTCCCTCGTCGGCTCAATTCCGCTAAAAAAAGCCGTCTCGTCCCCAAGTGAAAGGAGGTCCAACGAGCGGGACTTTAGGAGAAAGGCCGTTAGAAAGAAAATGGATGTAAAAAAGAGAAAGAGGGCAGTTTCTGTGGAAGTCGGATAGATGTAGCCGAGGGTAAAGAGGAGGGCGTCTTGAAGGGAGTAGGAGGGCATGAGGGCGTAGAGAAACAGGATGACCGATGAAAAGAGTGAGGAGATTCCAACCCCAAAGAGGAGGATGGAGAGGGAGTCCTTAAAGAGGGAGTAGGCAAAGAGGAGTATGAGAACTGCCGAAAAGCCTCCGATGAGAGCTCCCAACTCAACAGAGAGGTTAAGGTAGGAAAAGAGTGTCGCTCCCAGTCCTGCTCCCGACGCGACCCCTAACGTGTAGGGTTCTGCAAGGGGATTTTTCAGGACTCCCTGAAAGAGAGCTCCCGATGCTCCCAAAATTCCGCCGAACCCTACCGTTAGGAGGAGCTCCGGAATTCTCAAAAGTTTAAGGACTTTTAAGTCTGGAACTTTGTAAAGCAGAAGGAGAAGCGAGGAAATTAGGAGAAGGAAAACGGGAACTATTTTGCGCAAACTTCCCTCCCGAGGTCTTCAACGCCTTTGAGTAAAACAGGACTTGGGTGGAGAACTTCGTCCTTCTTGCTAAAGAGAACGAGGTTTAACCCGAGCTTTTCCAAAATTTCCGGTTCCTTACTTCCTATAACGAGAACAACGTCGGGTTTTAACCTTAAGACTTCCTCGGCGGAAACGGGCTTAAATCCGCCCTTTGGAACGACGTTTGCACCGGAGAGCTCTAAGAGCTCCCCCAAGTAGGTTCCACTTCCTGCACAGTAGAGGGGCTTTGTTGACAGGAGTATCAAGACCCTCTTTCCCTTCAGACAGCTGAGTGATTCAGAGGCTTTTCTCTTTAAGTTTTCTAGGAGCTCCCCTCCCCTACCCCTCTTTCCAAAGAGCTCTCCCAAACTCTCCGTTACATTTTCAACGTCCTCAAGTGAAACCAATCTGAATACGAGAACCTTAACACCGAGTTTTTTTATTAGTTCTAACTCTCTCCTTGGCGTTAGGCTGGTTGAGATGACGAGGTCCGGCTTCAGAGAGTAAATTTTTTCAACGTTTGGGTTAACAATTCCTCCGACCTTCTCCTTTCCCCTACAAACCTTACCGCTACAAAATATGGTAACGCCTACTAACTTTTTACCTTCCCCCAAATAGCTTATTACGTCTGTAATTGCGGGGGATAGGGAGACAATCCTCTCATAAGAATAACCGTTATTCCAAAATAGAAGAAATAACAAAAAGATAAATAACCTTGCCAACTCTCCTCCCCGTCCCGAACCCCCGCAGGACGGTTAGGTTTTTGCACGGGCCGGTCTCCCGGCTTGCAGGGTCTCAGTGGGCAGTAGCCTTCCCAGAGTGGGAGCTCCTCACCCCGTCACTCCAGTGGCTAAAGCCCTTTTTATTCCCTGCTCACGGTTGCGGGGACAGCGCCGGACTCTCACCGGACTTCCCGTTCACCCGTGCAGCTAAATTCTAATCAGAATCTCCCTTAAAATTCAAGAAAACTTGGCTAATAGGAAGCTATAAATTCTTATAATTTAAATTCCACTTCTCTTGGGAGTTAAAGATGCCAAAGTTTCAGTTTGCCAGAATAGACAGACTTCCCCCTTACGTTTTCTCTGTAGTTAACGACCTGAAGATGAAGTTGAGAAGGGCCGGGGAGGACATAGTTGACCTCGGAATGGGAAATCCGGACCTTCCCACTCCCCAGCACATAGTCAATAAGCTGTGTGAGGCTGCACAGAATCCAAAGAACCACAGGTACTCTCAAACCAAGGGACTCTACAAGCTGAGGGAAGCCCTTGCCCTTTGGTATAAGAGAAAGTACGGCGTTGAGCTTGACCCCGAAACGGAAGTCATTACAACCATAGGTTCAAAGGAGGGGCTGGCACACCTTGCCCTAACCCTTATAAATCCCGGAGACGTTGCCATCGTTCCGACTCCGGCCTACCCCATCCACCCCTACTCAATAATAATAGCCGGAGGTGACGTCAGAAACGTTCCGCTTTTGACCGAAGAGGGGTTTGATGAGGACGCCTTCTTTGAATCGGTAGTGAAGGCCTTTAAGGAGAGCTGGCCGAGGCCTAAGGTTTTGATTCTCAACTTTCCCCACAATCCGACAACTGCAACTGTTGACATTCGGTTTTTTGAGAGAATCGTTGACTTTGCAAAGGACAACAACCTCATAGTGATTCAGGACATCGCCTATGCCGAGATAGCCTTTGACGGCTACACTCCCCCCAGCATCCTTCAGGTAAAGGGAGCAAAGGAGGTTGCCGTTGAGTTTTACTCCCTCTCTAAGACCTACTCAATGGCCGGCTGGAGAGTCGGCTTTGCCGCCGGAAACAGCGAGATAATCCACGCCCTTTACAGAATGAAGAGTTACTTAGACTACGGTATGTTTCAGCCCATTCAGATTGCGGCAATAATTGCCCTGAAGGGAGACCAGTCCTGCGTTGAGGAGTACAGGAAAATTTACGAGAGGAGAAGGGACGTATTGGTTGAGGGACTTAACAGGATTGGCTGGTCTGTTGAAAAGCCTAAGGCGACGATGTTCGTCTGGGCAAAGATTCCGGAAAAGTTCCAGTCCATGGGCTCTCTGGAGTTTTCAAAGATGCTCCTTTTAGACGGTAAGGTTGCCGTTTCTCCGGGAATTGGTTTCGGCGAGTACGGGGACAAGTATGTAAGGTTTGCCCTCGTTGAAAACGAGCTGAGGATAAAGCAGGCCGTTAGGGGAATAAAGAGGGCTTTTGAAAAGTACGGTCTCAGGAACATCAACGTTTAGAGGAGGAGAACTTGGAGAGCTTTAAAGTAGGGATAGTGGGATGCGGAACAGTCGGAGGGGGAGTTGTAGAGCTCCTTTACAAAAATCGGAAACTGATAGAGGAGAGGATTGGAAGACCCATTGAGATAGTTTTTGTTGCAGATAAAAATACCGAGAGGCCAAGGTCTCTCGGGGTTCCCGAGGAGAGAATATTCTCAGACGGCCTTGAAGCCCTCAGTGTTGAGTCTGATGTTGTTGTTGAGCTTATCGGGGGAACAGGGATTGCAAAGAGGGTAATTGAGGAGTCCATAAGGAGGGGGAGGCACGTTGTAACGGCAAACAAGGCCCTTCTTGCCGATTTCGGTAGGGAGATATTTTCGCTGGCGAGGGAAAGGGGCGTTTCTGTAAAGTTTGAGGCCAGCGTAGGCGGAGGGATTCCGGTAATCAAGGCTTTGAGAGAGGGGCTTGTAGGAAACAGAATTGAGGCAGTTTACGGAATAATAAACGGAACGGCAAACTTTATCCTGACGCAGATGTCAGAAAAGGGGATAGACTTTGAGAGAGCTCTAAAGGAAGCTCAGGAGAGGGGATATGCAGAGGCCGACCCTTCACTGGACGTTGACGGTTACGATGCAGCCCACAAGATAGCGATTCTATCAAGCATAGCCTACTGTCGCTGGATAAGGACAGAGGACGTTTTTGTGAAGGGAATAAGGGAGTTAACCCCCCTTGACATTGAAATTGCCCGGGAGGAGTTCGGTTACTCCGTTAAGCTCCTTGCAATTTCAAAGTTTTCTGAGGGAAGGATAGAGGTAAGAGTCCACCCTACGATGATTCCTGAGGAGAACATCCTGTCGAGCGTTAACGGAGTGTTTAATGCCTGTCTGATAGAGGGGGACTTTGTTGATAAGACCCTCTACTACGGAAGGGGAGCCGGAAGGGAACCGACTGCAAGTGCAGTAGTCAGCGACATCGTTGACCTTGCAGTTGGAAACACCTTTTCAATTCCGGAGTGTCTCTTAAAGGAAGGAGATTTGGAGATTAAAGAGCCGAACGACTTCGTTTCCTCCTTTTACTTGAGGTTCACTGCCGTTGACAGGCCCGGTGTTCTTGCCAAAATCGCCGAAATCCTCGGGAGTGAGAGGATAAGCATAAAGAGTGCCCTTCAAAAGAGCATAGACTTTAACGGCGGAGTTCCCATAGTTATGACGACCCATCCGGCAAAAAAGTCCCAAATAGACCGGGCTGTTAGTGAGATAGACAGGCTTGACGTCATCGTTAAACCCACATTTGTCTGTATGGTGGAGGAGCTCTAATGTTAATCGTTGCCCTTGACTTTGATGAGTGCCAAAAGGCTCTAAAACTCGTTGATGACGTGAGGGAAAACGTTAAACACTTCAAGGTGGGTTTGGAGCTCTTTTCAAGGTGCGGAATTGAAATCGTGAGGGAGATTAGAAGGAGAAACTGCAATGTGTTTCTCGACCTCAAGTATTTGGACATTCCCAATACTGTGAAGTCTGCTGCGAGAGTTGCCGTTGAGGCCGGCGTGTGGATGTACAACGTTCACGCTCTGGGAGGGTATGAATTCTTAAGGGAGATTGCCGAGTTTAACAGGGAGTACTCTGAAAAAGTCGGCGTTCGGAGGCCTCTCCTTGTTGCAGTTACGGTTTTAACGAGTATGAACGATGAAGATTTGAGGAGCATAGGAATTGAATCCTCGGTTGAGGAGACTGTTTTGAGGTTGGCGGAGCTCTCAAAAAGGGCGGGTCTTGACGGAGTTGTCTGTTCTGCAAAAGAGGTGAAACTGATAAAGGAAAACTTGGGGAAGGACTTTATAACCGTAACTCCTGGAATAAGACCCTCCTGGGCTCAAAGAAATGACCAAAAGAGGGTTGTAACTCCGAAGGATGCCGTAGATTTAGGAACCGATTACATAGTTGTCGGAAGACCTATAACGA
>CAZEDJ010000066.1:0-6445 GCA_964511045.1 uncultured bacterium | reverse complement strand
TAAGGGCTGAGTTTGAGTTTTAGCTTCCCTTAGGGGCCTCCCCGCCCCTTTTTAAAAGTGAACCCATAGATAGTCCTTTTGTCTCCCGTCAAGTGTCGGACTATTGCTGAGCTTTATTATCTTCCATTTTCATCAATATCTCTTGTATTTGCATCCTAAGAATAGGCACTTCTCTTTGAATTGTCTCCCAAACAAGCTTGTAATCTACCCCAAAGTAATCATGAATTAGAACATCTCTCATTCCAGCAATCTTTTTCCAATGAATTTCAGGGTATTTTTCTCTCAAATCTAAAGGAAGTTTTTTAACGGCTTCGCCTATGATTTCAAGGCTCCTAATAAACGCTCGTTCAAGCACAGGATTGTTTGAGAAATCTTCAAATGAAATACCTGAGGAGTTCTCTATCAAAAACTCACATTCTTGAAGGATGTGTTTTAGATATACGTTTGCTTCCTTCAACTACAATACCTCAATCTCCTTGATATATGGCTTTACATAAGGACTTATGCTTTCTTCTGTAACTAAATCCACTTTTATTCCTGTTATATCCTCTAAATACTCTTTAAGGTCAATGAATTCAAGCAGAGTAGGCGTCTCTTCAAAGGAAACCATTAAATCAAGGTCACTCTTTTCTGTTTGTTCATTCCTAGCATAGGAACCGAAAACCTTAAGACGTTTAACCTTGTACGTTTTCCTGAGCTCCTTTCTATGTTCCTTCAAAACTTGAATTATTTCCTGAAGAATCTTTCCTGTTTTTTTTACTTTCAATTTCCTAAAACCCTCTTTTAAGAAAGGTTTTCCTGATTAATTAAGGTAATATACTCACCATAAGAATACAAGACTTTTACAGTTGAATGACCGTTTAATTAGTTGTGATTCTTGCACTAATCCTTCCCTATTTAATCAGTATAGTTTCAACCTCGCTGTTGGCCTTAATTTCCGTTGTTCCTTCAGGAACTACCATGAGAGCTCTCTTTCCGACGAGGGAAGTCAAAACTCCAGACCCCTGATTTTTTAAGGGAGTAACCCAAATTTTTCCGTCCTCAAAGGAAATTTCCACCCTCACAAACTCCCTCCTTTCTGCCTTTTTCCTCTTAAAGTCTGCTTTTAAAAGAGCCTTTACGGTCGGGCGAAGGAGCTCCACAGCTCCCTCTATCTTCCTTAAGAGGGGAAAGACAAAGAGATTAAAGCTGACGACCGTTGAGACCGGAAATCCCGGAAGCCCGAAAAAGAACTTTTCTCCCTTTCTACCGAATAAAACGGGCTTTCCCGGTTTTACCTTTACCTTGTAAAAGAGGACATCTATGCCGACCTCCTCAACGACCTCCTTAACAAAGTCGTAGTCCCCCATAGAAATTCCGCCCGTTGTAATGACGACGTCACAGTTTCTTAAACCTTCGTTTATTTTTGTAGCGGTATCCTCTCTTAAGTCTTTAATTTTCCCAAGATATACGGGCTCTCCTCCGGCTTCCTTTATAAGGGAGTAGAGGGTATAGGCATTGGTGTTTCTTATTTGGGAGGGCGAGTTAACCTCCTCCCAAGGTTCAAAAACTTCGCTTCCGGTTGCGATTATGCCCACCCTTGGTCTTGAGGAGACTCTTAAAAAGGGCTTTCCGACTGAGGATGCAATTCCGATTTCGGGAGCTCCCAAAACAGTCCCCCTCTCAACCAGAACCTCCCCCTTTCTGTAATTTTCTCCCCTCGGCCTAACGTTCTGCCACTTTTTGAGAGGTTTCCTGATTAGTACCTTTCCTCTCCTTTCTTCCGTGTATTCAACCGGAACGACCGTATTTACGCCCCTTGGAATGAGTGAACCTGTGAACAGTTTTACGGCTTCCCCTCTTTTTAGTTCAATTTCCGGAACTTTGCCTGCCGGAATTTCCCCGATAACTTTAAGCTCAACGGGAGCTCCCTCAACGTCCTCCCCCCTTACTCCGTAACCGTCCATCGCTGAAACCGGAGCAGGAGGGTCATCCCTGTCCGCAATTAAGTCTTCCCTGAGAACCCTATTGTGAGCTTCAAAGAGGGAAACTGTCTCTTCCGGAAGTAGGTGGTTCTGAGAGGTTATTATCCTGAGGGCTTCTTCATAGGTTATGTAAGTTCTCATCTTTCTTTATTCTCTCCTCCTTAAGGTTCCCTTCCTTATGTTGAATACAACGTTTGTTAGCAGTCCTACAACCGAGATAACTATTCCGGCTGGAATGACGACATTGTAGTCGTACGTTGTCTCAAGGGCTAAAACTACGGCCGTAAAGGGAATTTTCATTACCACCCCGACGAAGACTGCCGCCCCAATTGCCGCAAAGTAGAAGGGTTCAACGTTAAAGCCGAACTGCCCCATTCCTTCGCCAAAGCCGTAACCTATGAGAGCTCCGATGCTCATGAGGGTTATAAAGAGCCCTCCGACTGCGTTTGAGTAGAGTGAAACGGCGTTTGAAACGATTCTCAGCAGTACGAGGAGAAAGATTGTTGTTAGGGGGATTTTGAACTTTCCGTTTATTAACTCCTCAACAACCTCGTGGCCCGAAAATCCTGTAAAGGGCGAGGTTTTGAGGAGAAGGGCAACCGTAAACCCACCGATGAGCGAAATTAAAACGGTCCTCTGATAGAGGGAGAGCTTCTCCTGGGCCAAACTGTTTAGGTAAAAGAGAAGTCTGTCCCTCAAGAGGAGATAGGCGTATATCCCGATTGTTATTACGGGTATAAACAGGAAGATTGAGAAGACGTAGTCTAACTTAACCGACTTTCCTATTGAGAACTCAAACACCAAGGGTTTTAGAAAGATGAGTGCTGCGAGAAATGCCGAAAAGCTCCCCATTATCATGAAGCCTACAAAGTCCCTTATTAGTTGGTAGGCCACGTTCTCAACTGCAAAGAGGATTCCCGTTATCGGGGAGACGAAGACGGCGGCAATTCCGCTGCTTGCTCCTACTCCTATTGAAACCTTTAGGAGTTTCTTGGGGATTTTCAGTAGATTGTGGAACTTGTAGGCAATCATTGCTCCGATTGCGGCCGAGGGTCCCTCGTTTCCCACTGCAAATCCGCTTCCGATGGAAATTGCAGAGGCGACAATCTTTAAGGCCAAGTCTCCCAAGGAAAAGGTTATCCTGTTTTCCTCCAGGGCCTTTGCTATTTCCCTTATTCCGTATTCCCTTGCCTTTTCGTTGTTTGCGATTATGAGGTTGACGATGAGGATGGATGAGGTTGTTATGAATGCAACGTACCAAAAGGGCAGTTTGGGTATTGTCTCAAGGGGGTTGCCCAAGTAAAAGGCAAGGGCAAAGGCCTTTGTCAGTAGGACGTAAAATGAAACGGCAAGCCCTGTTGAGAGGCCTGCCAAGACGGAAAAGAGGAAGAGTTTTCTTACAGATTTCATTCCTCTTTTATTAGGAGCTCCGCAATCGTCCTGACGGGTTGTCCGGTAGCTCCCGAAGTGTAGTACTTCCAGGGGGAATCTAAGAATGCGGGGCCTGCAATGTCTATGTGAGCCCAGGACTTAACCTTTTCCGAATCAACGAAGTTCTGGAGAAAGAGAGCCGCCGTAATTGCACCTCCGTACCTGCTCTTTCCGACGTTCTGAAGGTCTGAGTATTTCCCCTTTATGTCCTCCTTTAAGTCCTCATCCAGCGGAAGCCTCCACATCTTCTCTCCCGTCTCCTCAGAAAGGGAGAGGAGCTCCCTTACGAGCCTTTCGTCGTCTGAGAAGAGACCCGATGTGTAGTGTCCAAGGGCAACGACGCAGGCACCCGTTAAAGTTGCCATGTCTATCATGACGTCGGGAGAGAGCTCCGAGCCGTAAATGAGGGCGTCTGCGAGGATTAGCCTTCCCTCTGCGTCCGTTGAGTGAACCTCAACGCTCTTTCCGTTTCTGTAAACGATTATGTCGTCCG
The DNA here is from genome assembly GCA_964511045.1 of uncultured bacterium. Taxonomy (GTDB): domain Bacteria; phylum Aquificota; class Aquificia; order Desulfurobacteriales; family Desulfurobacteriaceae; genus Balnearium. The sequence continues at coordinate 2,557 of CAZEDJ010000066.1, read as the reverse complement.
GCCTGTAGGCCTTTCCGTCGGGCATGTTCTCAACGGTAGGAATGAGGGCGTGAACTTCAACGTTTGGGCGGAGCTCCCCGACTGCCTTCATTATTCCCAGAACGGCACATGCCCCGGCCTTGTCCGACTTCATCGTCTTCATGTACTGCTCGGGCTTTATGTTGAGCCCTCCGCTGTCAAAGGTTACTCCTTTCCCGACTAAAACTACCCTCTTTTTCGCTCCCTTGGGCTTGTAGGCGATGTGGATAAACCTCGGCGGGTTTTTGCTTCCCCTTCCGACAGTTAAAATTCCTACCATCTTGTTCTTTTCAAGCTTTTTCTCGTCAAAGACCTTACACTCAAAGTCGTACTCCTTTGAGAGCTCCTTTGAGAGCTCTGCAAGGGATTCCGGAGTTATTACGTTTCCCGGCTCGTTTACTATGTCCCTCGTGTAGTTTGCCGCCTCAGCCAATACTTTTCCTAACTTAAAGGCTCCTTCAAACTCCTTAACTCCTGCAACGTAAACCCTCTCAACGCCCTTTTTCTCCTCCGACTTGTACTTTTCAAACTCATATCCGCCGATGAGCAGTCCCTCCGCAACCGACTTTGCTGCCTTCTCCTTTAATTTTTCAACCCCGAGGAGCTCGCAAACTACACTTTTGAACTTTCTCCTCTTTGCCTCCTGAATGCCCTTTGCCGCTGCAAGTCTGACCGTATCCGCCGAAAGTGTCCCCTTTTTCCCGAGGCCTACGTAGATAACGGCCTTAAAGCCCTCACCGGGTAAGACTGCGACCTCTCCCTTCTTTCCCTGAAATCCGAGGGACTTGAGCCTTTCCCTCTCCTCAACCTCCTTTAGTCCCTCGTAAACCCCGGTAATTAGGGCATCCGCCTTCCTCTTTATTTCAGTTGCGTAGGTTAGCTTCACCTCTCACCTCCTAAAGCTTCCAATTTACGTCAAGTATTCTGCTGTACTCATCAAGTGTCCTTGAGATGTACTCCCGAACAAACTTTATCTTGTTCTCAGAAAACTTTTCAGTCCAGGAGCTCCCCTTAAACTCCTTGCTTGCGGCAACTATCAGGTCAACGACCCTCTCTGTATCGGGGAAAACGGGGTAGCAGTCAACCTTTAGAGCGTAGTCAACGAGCTCCGACAGAATTTTCCTTCCCTGCTCCTCTGCGTTTAACTTTTCGCCGTATGCCTTTAAAAAGAGTAGCTCAACGACGGACTTTGTCCACTTTACGGGAACGTTGCAGGTTTCCCCCTCTGAGAGCTCACACTCAACGCTTGAGAGGGCTCTCATCCACCTCCTGTGGAACCTGCACCAACCTATATTGTCATACCAGTATTCCCCTACGGAGCTCTCAACTATCCTCTCTGCAAGCTCCTCAGGTTCCGGAAAGACTCCAAACTTGTAGTAGGTCCAGTACTTTCCCTGAACGGGAAGGGGGATGAAGTTCCCCATTGCCCAGTACATCGTAGGGTTGACCTCTCCCTCTTTGCCGAGGGGAACGTAAACGGCGTAATCCTTGAAGCTCTTTCCCTTTGGCAGTCTATCTGAAAAATTTTCGTCAAGGGCTTTTGAGGCCCTTCTCTTTCCCATTCCTAAGAGTTTCGGAATCTCACCTTTGCCGTAGGCAACGTTTTCTGCAAGCTCGCAGAGGAGCTCTGCGTTCTTCTCACTCGTTCTTACAGGGTCCTTGAGTATTGAATCAACGTCAAAGTCGGGCTTTTCCGAAATTCCGACCTCCTCCGGTTTTAGAAATCCCCTGTAAACGAGCTCAAAAATCCAAGCGGCAAGTCCTCCGAACTCAATTGCGTCAAATCCTAAGGAGTCAACCTTTCTGACTGCCCTATCGCTTGCCTTGAGCCAAAAGCTACCCGAAAGGGGTCCGTTTGCGTTGTAGGGCTCGTAGTCAGTTTTGTAACCTTCCCTGACCTTTTTACAGGTTGCGGGGCAAGGTTCACCGCATGTTGTCCACTTCTTTTTCTCTATTGCCTCTGAGTTAAAAACTTCCAAGTAAAACTTTTCAATAACCTCGTAGAGCTTTTCCCTCTCTCCCTTTTCTAAGTAGGCAATCTGCCAATTGAGAACGGGCGTCTTGTCCCTCTCGCCTATGTAGTCCTCGCCAAAGGTCCCTCCCGTTCCCGACTTAGGGTTGTACCTGTACTTTGTTGTCTTTTCGGCTATTACTTTAAAGAGGGGTTCATCGTAAACCTGTGAAAAGAGCTTCTTTACAAAGTCGTAGTTTGAGAGGTCTAAGGCCTTAAACCTTTTTCCCTCCCAGCTTCCGCCGAATACTATTCCGACCACGTTGTGTGCCCTTGCAAGGACCGAACCTCCACCACCCCTTGCGGCCCAGTCCTCCGCTCCCTCAACGAACTTCCCGTCCCTCACGTCCTGAGAGAATACGGAGCCGAAGTTGGTTGAGTAGGAGGCCGGGCCTACGCAGGCAATCCTCATCTTCTTCCCGTCAAAGTCCCCCTTGAACCTTTCAAGGAGGTAGAGGCTGAGGGCGTAAACGCCCTCCCTTTCGCCGTAACTTTTCCAAATTTTTTGGAGCTCCTTCTCCTCTAAGA
>CAZEDJ010000065.1:0-6446 GCA_964511045.1 uncultured bacterium | reverse complement strand
GACGTCTGTGGCTACGGTATGAGGGGAGGGAAGGTTTACATAGAGGGGGATGTCGGCTACAGAGTCGGAATTCACATGAAGGGTTACAAAAACCTCGTTCCGACCTTCATAGTTGGAGGGAAGGCCGGAAACTTTTTCGGCGAATACATGGCAGGTGGAATATTGATTCTTTTAGGACTTAATAGAAAGGCGGGAGAGGACATAGTTGGAGATTACTGTGCAACGGGGATGCACGGGGGAGTTATCTTTGTTAGGGGAGAAGTCCCTCAGAGGTTCTTGGGTAGAGAAGTTAAGGTTTTTGAGCCGGATGTTAAAGACCTAAAGCTTCTTACGGATGAGCTAAAGGGCTTTTCGGAGGCATTCAATATACCTATAGATGAGATTCTCTCTGAACCGTTTACGAAAATCGTTCCGGTCAGTTCAAGGCCTTACGGTAGGATGTATGCCCACAGGTGGGGAATTGCCTCTGGAACTATTAAATAGTTGGAGGTTCAACTTTGTACAGCTATCCGGATGATAGAGGAAAGTTTGGAGAATTTGGTGGAAAGTACGTTCCTGAGACTCTTATGGCTGCTCTCTCTGAGCTTGAGGAGGGGTATAAAAGGGTGAAGAACGACCCCGATTTTCAGGAGGAATTTCAAAAGCTACTAAAGGTTTACGTTGGAAGGCCTACTCCCCTTCAGTTTGCAGGGAGATTTTCAGAATACTTAGGAAACGGAATTAAGGTCTACTTGAAGAGGGAAGACCTGAACCACACGGGAGCCCACAAGATAAACAATGCTCTCGGACAGGCTCTCCTTGCAAAGAGGCTTGGAAAGAGGAGAATAATTGCTGAGACTGGGGCAGGACAGCACGGCGTTGCAACTGCAACGGCCTGTGCATTTTTGGGACTTGAGTGTGTCGTTTACATGGGAGAGGAGGACGTTCACAGACAGGCACTGAACGTTTTTAGAATGGAGCTCCTTGGAGCTAAAGTTGAGGTCGTAAAGAGCGGAAGCAGAACACTGAAGGACGCGGTTAATGAGGCAATAAGGGACTGGGTTACAAATGTCAGGACTACCCACTACATAATAGGTTCTGCTGTTGGTCCCCATCCCTATCCCATGATAGTGAGAGATTTTCAGTCCGTTATTGGAATTGAGACAAAGAAACAGATTTTAGAGGTTGAAGGGAGATATCCGGATTTAATAGTTGCCTGTGTGGGCGGTGGTAGTAATGCAATCGGGATTTTCTATCCCTTCATTGAAGACGAGGATGTGGAGTTGGTCGGCGTTGAGGCCGGAGGTTACGGACTTGATACGGATAAACACGCTGCAACTTTATGTAAGGGAAGGGTCGGAGTCTTCCACGGGGCAAAGTCCTACCTTCTCCAAAATGAAGATGGCCAGGTAACCCCTACTCACTCCGTCTCTGCAGGGCTTGACTATCCGGGAGTTGGTCCTGAGCACTCCCTCTTAAAGGAAATAGAGAGGGCAAGTTACGACGCGGTCACCGACGATGAAGCCTTAGAGGCCTTTCAGGTTCTCTCAAGAACGGAGGGGATAATTCCGGCACTTGAGAGCTCCCACGCCGTTGCCTGGGTGATTAAAAACAGGGAAAATCTGAAAGACAAGTTGATTGTTATTAACCTTTCCGGACGGGGAGATAAGGACGTTTCTCAGGTAAGGGATATTCTTGAAGAAAGGAAGGATTTAAAGCTGTGATAGATGAACTTACAGGTTTACCCTCAAGGAAGGCTTTTTTCTCAAAACTACTTTCTCAAAAGGAAGGAACACCGGTTATTATTCTCCTGTTAGACATAGATAATTTCTGCTTCGTTAACTTTACACACGGTTACAAAATTGGTGACTTGATTCTGAAGTCTGCGGCTTCTTACATAAAAAAGGTTGTTCAGAAACAGTGGAACAATACATTTGTAGCTCGGATAGGGGCAAATCAGTTTGGAATTCTTATCTTTGATGATTTACCTCTCTTTAGAATTGAAGAAGTTTTTAACAGGTATCTTCACCTTATTGAGTTTAAGCTTAAATCAGATTTCATCAGGGTTACAAACAGTGCTGGAGTAAGTAAGGAAAACTTTAACTATGAAAAGGGATTTTTGGAGGCCGAGGAGGCCCTATTAGAGGCTAAGAACTTAGGAAGAAACGCGATTGTTATTCACAGAAAAACGAAATTTAGTGATTTGGAAAAGTTCAAACAGATAAGATTAAAACTCATTGAGGCTATTAAAAAATCCAACATTGTTCCATACTTCCAGCCAATAGTTTCCTTGAGGACAGGGGAAATTTTTGGTTACGAAGTTTTATCAAGAATTTTCCATAAAGGAGAGGTATTAAGAGGAGATTACGTTTTTGAGGTTGCAGATTCCTTAGCCCTAACTCCAGAGATTGACAGACAGCTATTCTTAAAAACTACCGAGTTTTTCGGAGACTATAAACTGTTTTTTAACCTATCAATGAAATATTTCTTTAAAGAATTGAACGCCATATTTCAAATTACAAAAAAGTACTCTCTGGATTTATCAAACGTTATCTTTGAGGTGACAGAGTCTCAGAAGCTCGTTCAGGAGGGAACGGCCGTTAGCTTGTTTAGAATGTTTAGGGAATTTAATGCTGGTATTGCAATAGATGACTTTGGTGCTGGATACTCAAATTTTGCCTATTTAAAGAAGATACCAGCAGACGTTTTGAAAATTGATGGGAGTTTTATTAGGAATGCAAAGAATGATATCAGGGATTTAACGATTGTTAAATCCATCGTTGAAGTTGCAAAAGCCTTTAGGTTAAGGTCTTTGGCCGAATTTATAGAGGATGAGGAAACTTACAGGCTCATGAGGGATATTGGGGTATCACTGGGACAGGGTTACTTTATTGGTAAACCTGAACCTGAACCGAAAAAGTTAAAAATAACATTAAGTTAAAGGGGGCAGAGCCCCCAGAAGTTAAACTCCCTCAGGTCTCTTAACGTCGTAGAGAATGTCGTCCCAAGGATGCCTGTAAAGGGGCATTGCGAGACGCTTTTCGTCCAAGATGTGGCCGATAAATCCTATTGAACGTCCTAAGACGAAGAAGGCATTAAAGGCTCCGGCCTCTATAAGCTCATCAATTTCGCTCTCTGAGAATCCTAAGCTCCTGAACATGTCAACCAGTAGAACTCCGATTGTTCCGTCAACGTTCAGTATAAGGTTCTCCTTCTTTGCAGTTGTTACCTTCTCTACTTCCAATGCGTAGTCAAGGAGCTCCGTTGACGGGAAGTTCTCCTTTGCGAAATTCTTTAGGAGCTCCACCCTCTTATCGGGGTTCTTCGTCGACTTAATCCTGTGTCCTATTCCGGGAATGGGCTTTTTCTCAACCTTCTTCATGTAGTCAACGAACTCAAACGGGTCCATTCCCTTCTCTTTTGCCATCTTAAAGTACTTGGCCGCTCCGTCAATTGCACCGCCGAACCTCGGTCCAATCGTTAAGAGTCCCGTTACAAGTGAGGAGATTAAGTCCTTTCCGGCCCTTGCGGTAACCTTTGCGTTGTGAGCACCCGAAACTGCCGGTCCGTGGTCTGCAACAATCTTTAGCACCATGTCAATGAACTGGGATGCCCAGCTCGGGAACTTTCTCTTGAACCAGAGGAGACCTATTACGTCGGCAATTGAGTACCCCTTCTCTACGACCTCAGAGATTGGAACTCCACAGTACGTAGCCTCTTCTCCCCTGTCGTCAGAAATCGTACAGATGAAGTGGGTCGGTCTCCTAACCTTTCCGGCCTTTCTTGCCTTGTCGTAGTCCTCGGGAATTGGCGGAACTTCTGGCTCTTCAATTTCGCCGATTTCCCCTTTTGCCTTTAACTCCTCATAAACTGAGCGTATAACTTCGGGGAAGTCGTTGAAGGAGTCGGGAACGATTGCTCCGGCTTCCTTCAGAGCTCTGTTCTTGGCATCTGCCGTTTCCCTGTCTGCTCCGGCCTTAGCTCCGGCGTGGCCGAACTGAACCTCTCCTCCAAAGTGCTTTGCTATCGTTCCTATGCACCAGGCAATTACCGGCTTTGTTATATCTCCCCTCTTTATTGCCTCGGCAACCCTGTACTCTAACTCTCCACCTACCTCTCCGAGCATAATCATGTACTTAACTGCCGGGTTCTTCTGGAACCTCATCAGGTGGTCTAAGAAGTCTGAGCCGGGGAATCTGTCTCCACCTATTGCAATTCCCTCAACGATTCCGTCCGCATTCCTCGCAATTATGTTTGAGAGCTCGTTAAAGAGACCTCCAGACCTCGTTACAAGTCCGCAGGAGCCGGGCCTATGGAGTTTTGATTTAACTATGTTTTCAAGCGTTCCGCCTGCGTTTCCGATTCTAAATGCCCCTGCTGCAATTCCACCGACTGTTGCAGGACCTATAATCCACTTTCCCATTGACTTTGCCCTTGCCGCCATGTCGCGGGCAAGCCTTTCGGGAATTCCCTCTGCAGTTATTGCAATCGTCCTGATTGTCGGTATGTTGAGGGCTTCAACCGTTACGTCGTAGGCAGTTCTGAAGGATGCAAAGTTGACCAAAACGTCTGCCTCGGGGTGCTCCTCTGCAGCCTCCGTTGTTGACCTGTAGATTGGAACCATTATTTCCTGAGTTCCGTAGAAGAACTTCTCAAACTTCCTGCTCTGTGTAGGAGCAACAATTGCAACGATTGACGGAGAACGACCTACGAGGTAGTCGTAGTCAAGCATCCTCTGAATGGCATTTCTGTTTAAGTTCCAGAATATTGCCTTTGTATCCCTGTCAAAGAGTATGTAATCGGGCCTTGCCATTTTCCCCTCCTTATGGATTCTCCTTGAGAGCTTTCTCAACTATTGCAGTTATGTGTGTTTCGGGTCCATAAACTTCAATTGGAAGTCCAAGCTCTTCAGCAGCCTTCTTAATCTTTGCAAGTCCTACCTCGTAGTTTGGACCTCCACGGCGGACGTAAATTTTAACTCCGACCTCCTTCAGCTTGTCTGCGTATTCCTTTAGGGCGTCAATGATTCCATCAAAGGTCTTTGCAACGTCCGTAAAGTTTGCGATTGCTCCCCCGATTATTAAAATCTTTGGCCTTCCTTGAGGGTCCTTGTGGCGGGTCATTAGGTCAAGAACAGTCTTAACGTATTCCCTCGTCTCAGCCCTTGAGGGGTTACCAGAGTACTCACCATAGTTTGCAAGCTCCTTAACGTATCCGAGGTCTGCGACTGTGTCTGCATAAACGACCGAAGCTCCACCGCCTGCAACGAGAGTCCAGATTCTCCCCTCTGGATTGAGGATTGTAAGTTTGAGTGAGGCTCCAGACTTCTCATCCATCTCCTTGATGTACTTTTCCTCTGGTGAGAGCTCTCCACCAAATCCTGCGGGAAACTCAAGCTCTCCCCACTTTCTTCCCACCAGAAACTGTGCCGTGTCGTCAACCCTTCCAACAAAGTCGAGGGGATAGACCTTGTTTCCTACCATGACTAACGGGTTAATCTCAAGGTAGGCAAAGTGCATGTCCCTAAAGAATCTGTATAACCTCTTTACAAAGTCTGCATACTTTTCCTTGTCCTTTATTTCCGGTGGAACGTTCTCCTCAATGAGCCTGTCAATCTCCTCTTCTGTTGCGAGGGGGGGAATTACAACTTCCCTCACCTTGTCCCAGTTCTCCTCAACATCAATTCCGCCAAATGCCGACATGTAGATGTGGTCTCCGTCGTAGCCTAAGGTCATTGCAACGTAGTACTCGTCCTCTGGAGCGTGGGGAACACACGGCTCAATGAGGAAGTGGGTTAATTTCCCCTTCTTTCCCTTAATTTCAACTTCCTCCTCCATCTTTTCCTTAATCCACTTCTTTACGGTCTCGTAGTCCACGTCGCAGGGCTTTTCCTTTTTAAAGAGGATGAGTCCCAACTTCCCCCTCTTTCCGAAGAGCATGTCTGGCTTGGCGACCAAGGGCATTTCCTTCAGCCAAGGGTATTCTTCTGGGAGCTTGTCAAGGTCTGTTTCGGGGGTTACGAGTACGGACTTGAAGTCGTACTCAAATTCGGGTGAAAAGTACTCTTTCCAGTGTTCGGCAAGGATTCTCTTGCCGTCATACTCCCTGATTCCTCTCTGAGCCATCTATCTCCTCCTAATAAATTTCCATACTAAAAAGGGGGGCTTTACGCCCCCCTAATTTTAACAACTTTTTACAGTTTGTTTACAGGTTGTCAATAATCTCGTTGAACGTCTTTGATGGCCTCATTGCAGCAGTAGCTTTTTCGTCGTCTGGATGGTAGTATCCGCCGATGTCCTTGGGGGAACCTTCGGTTGCTGCAATCTCTGAGAGGATTTTCTCCTCGTTTTCAATGAGCTTTGCAGCTACCGGCTCAAATACTTTTGCAAGCTCCAAGTCCTCGTTCTGAGCGGCCAACTCCTCAGCCCAGAACCTTGCAAGCCAGTAGTGGCTTCCCCTCGTGTCAA
>CAZEDJ010000064.1:0-6514 GCA_964511045.1 uncultured bacterium | reverse complement strand
CGATAAGGGAAGGTGGAAGGACAGTTGGAGCTGGTGTCGTTACGGAAATTCTTGATTAAGGTAGAGAGGGGTAGTTATGGCTCAGGACCGCATTAGGATAAAACTTACAGCCTACGACCACAGGCTTTTAGATAGGTCTGTTCAGGAAATTATTGATACTGTAAAGAGGACTGGCGCCATCGTTGCCGGTCCCATACCTCTTCCGACTAAGCGTTCTTGGTGGAGTGTTATAAGGTCTCCGCACAAGTACAAGTATTCACAGGAGCAGTTTGAGATAAGGAAGCATAAGAGACTATTGGACATTAAGAATCCAAAACCTCAAACCGTGGAAGCTTTGATGGACCTGAAGCTTCCCGCCGGTGTTGATGTGGAGATTAAGCTTGACTAATCAAGAGGTGGAAAGATGAAAGGCATACTCGGAAGAAAGGTTGGAATGACGCAAGTTTTTACCGAAGACGGAAGGGCAATAGCCGTTACGGTTATTGAGGCAGGTCCGTGTACAGTCGTTCAAAAGAGGACTCCCGAAAGGGACGGTTACTCTGCGCTTCAGCTCGGATTCATTGAAAAGACGAAGAGTGAAAGCAAGTTTCCAAAACCTCTGCTTGGCCACTTTAAGAAGGCTGGGATTAAGCCTACGAGGTGGCTGAGAGAGGTAAAGTTTGACAACGTGGACGACTACGCAGTAGGGGATAAGATTACCGTTGAAATCTTTAAGCCCGGCGAGAAGGTTGATATTACCGGAACTTCCAAGGGAAGGGGATTTGCCGGTTATCACAAACGCCACGGTTTCGGTGGCGGTAGAAGGTCCCACGGTTCAGACTTTCACGAGGGACCGGGTTCAATCGGTGCCTGTGCAACTCCGGGAAGGGTTCACAAGGGAAAGAGAATGGCCGGTCACTACGGAAACGAGACCGTTACGGTTAAGAACCTTGAAATCGTTGACGTGATTCCGGAGAAGAATCTAATCCTCGTTAAGGGAGCCGTTCCGGGACACAAAGGCGGACTCGTAATAGTCAAAGGAAAGTAAGGGGTGAGTTATGGAGATTAAGGTAGTAAACCCTCAGAATCAAGAAGTTGGAACCGTTGAGATAAGGGAAGAGATAGCAAAGGCACCCATTAAGAGCCACGCAGTTTGGGAAACCGTTAAGTGGCAGCTTGCAAAGAGAAGGCGCGGAACTCACTCAACCAAAACCCGCGGGGAAGTTAGGGGTGGAGGAAGGAAGCCCTGGCCCCAGAAACACACCGGTAGGGCCCGTCAGGGTTCTATCAGAGCTCCCCAGTGGGTAGGTGGTGGAGTCGTTCACGGACCAAAGCCGAGGGACTACTCCTACAACCTTCCCAAAAAGGTCAGGAAGGTTGCCCTGAGGAGCGTTATCTCGGGTAGAATTCAGGAGGGTAACTTTATAGTTGTTGAGGACTTTTCATTTGATGCTCCTAAGACGAAGAAGGCCTTAGAGTTTTTGAGGAACCTTGGGCTTGAAAACGAAAAGGTTCTCTTGGTTGTTCCTTCAGAGTTTGATGAGAACACGTACCTCTCTTTCAGGAACCTTCCCAACGTTAAGGTTCTCCCGATAGAGGGACTGAACGTTTACGATGTCCTCTGTTACGACAAGTGTGTTTTCTTCAAGTCAACCTTACCTAAGTTAGAGGAGAGGCTGTCATGAGAACCCCCTATGATATAATCCTGCGCCCAATTGTTACTGAGAAGAGCGTTAAACTTGCAAACTTGGAGGTTAAGAGCTCCAAAACTAAAGAGCCCAGGAAAATCTCCAAAGTGACCTTTGAAGTGGCAATGGATGCCACAAAGCCCGAGATAAAGGAAGCCGTTGAGAAAATCTTTAACGTTAAGGTTGAAAAGGTCAATACGATGATAGTTAAGGGCAAGAGGAAGGGAATCAGGTTTTTCCGCGGAAAGAAGAAGGACTGGAAGAAGGCCATTGTTACCCTCAAGCCCGGCTATGAGATTGACCTTGAGAAACTCTAAGTGAGGAGTTAAAAGATGGGAATCAAGAGGTTTAAGCCATACACGCCTTCAAGGCGTTTTATGACGGTTTCAGACTTTTCCGAGATTACAAAGACCGAACCCGAAAAGTCCCTTACCGTCGGTTTTGTAAGGGGAACGGGTAGGAACAATCAGGGTAGGATTACCTGCCGTCACAAGGGTGGAGGACACAAGCGCCGTTACAGGATTATTGACTTTAGGCGCAACAAGATTGGCGTTCCGGCAAGGGTTGCGGCTATTGAGTACGACCCGAACAGGTCTGCAAGAATAGCTCTTTTGGTTTACGCCGACGGTGAAAAGAGGTACATCATCTGGCCTGAAGGTCTAAAGGTAGGGGATACCGTAGTTGCCGGTCCCGACGCCGAGATAAAGGTTGGAAATGCGCTTCCCCTGAGGAACATTCCCGTAGGAACAATTGTTCACAACGTTGAGTTAAAGCCCGGTAAGGGCGGTCAACTTGCAAGGTCTGCAGGTTCCTTTGCACAGATTATGGGTAAGGTCGGAGACTATGCCCAGCTGAGGCTTCCTTCAGGGGAGCTCCGTCTCGTCCACTTAGACTGTATGGCGACGATAGGTCAGGTCGGAAACCTCGACCACGAGAACATCGTTTTGGGTAAGGCGGGACGTTCAAGGTGGCTCGGAATAAGACCTACCGTTCGCGGTACTGCCATGAACCCTGTTGACCATCCCCACGGTGGTGGTGAGGGAAGGACGTTCGGTAAGCATCCCGTTACTCCTTGGGGACAGCCAACGAAGGGATACAAGACCAGACGCTCCAAGAAGTACTCTGATAAGTTCATTATTAAGCGCCGTAACCAGAAGTAGGAGGTCTAAATGGGACGTTCACTGAAAAAGGGGCCCTACGTTAACCCCAAGATACTCAAGAAGGTTCGTAAGATGAATGAGACCGGAGAGAAAAAAGTTATAAAGGTTTGGGATAGGGCCTGCACCATCGTTCCCGAGTTTATCGGGCACACCTTTGCCGTCTACAACGGTCAGAAGTTTATTCCCGTTTACGTGACAGAGCAGATGGTAGGTCACAGGCTTGGAGAGTTTTCCCTAACCAGGACTTTCCGCGGACATGCCGGTCAGAAAGTAGCTAAGAAGAAGTAGGGAGAGGTAGAAGATGGCAGTTGAGCAGAGAGAGTACTACCAGTCAGGAGAGAGGGGATTTGCGACCCCCGAGGAAGCGAGGGCTATCTGGAGAAGGGCGAGGATGTCCGCCTCAAAGGTTAGGCTGGTCGTTGACCTTATAAGGGGAAAGCACGTTGAGGAGGCCCTTGCCATTCTCCAGAATACGCCTAAGAAAGCGGCACGCATGGTTGAGAAAGTTTTAAAGAGTGCAATTGCCAACGCTGAACAAAAGGGGCTTGACCCTGAGGAGCTAGTTATAAGGAGAGCCTACGTTGACGAGGGTCCTACGATGAAGAGGGTTAGGCCTAGGGCTATGGGAAGGGCAAACATCAGACGCAGGAGAACCTGCCACATTACCGTTGTGGTAGGGAAACCTGAGTCCAAAAAGTAATTTCGGAGGTAAACCTTGGGACAGAAAGTTCATCCGATAGGATTTAGACTCGGAATCACGAAGGACTGGGAGTCAAAGTGGGTTGCTAAGGAGAAGAAGAAGTTCGTTGACTCCCTTCACGAGGACCTTAAAATCAGGGACCTCATTAAGAAGAAGTACTATCACGCAGGAATTGCAAGGATAGACATTGAGAGGACCTTAGACAAGATAAACATCAGAATTTGGGCAGCCCGTCCAGGACTCTTAATCGCAAGGAAGGGTGCTGAGGTTAAGGCACTCAGGAGATTCCTTGAGGAATTGACCGGAAAGAGCGTTCACATCAACATTGAGGAAGTTAGGAAGCCTCAGCTCAACGCTCAGCTCGTTGCAGAGAATGTTGCCGCTCAGCTAGAGCGCCGTGTGGCGTTCAGGCGTGCCATGAAGAGGGTCATTGCCGATGCAATGAAGGCCGGTGCAAAGGGAATTAAGGTTCAGTGTGCCGGAAGGTTGGGCGGTGCCGACATGGCGAGAAAAGAGTGGTACCGTGAGGGAAGGGTACCTTTGCAGACTATTCGTGCAGACATAGATTATGGAACCGCCATAGCCAAGACGAAGTACGGTGTTATCGGCGTTAAGGTTTGGATTTACAAGGGAGACGTTTACAAGAGTGAAACTGAGGAGCTCCTACAAAAGATTGAGAAGGAAGTAAAACAAGAGATGGCGAGAGGTGAGTAACCATGTTAATGCCGAGGAGAACCAAGTACAGGAAGCAGCAGAGGGGAAGACTCAAGGGTAAGTCTTACAGGGGAAACAGGCTTGCCTTTGGAGATTACGGCATTCAGGCCCTTGAGCCTCACTACGTTACTACTAACCAAATTGAGGCTGCAAGGGTTGCAATGACCCGTACGATGAAGAGGGGTGGTAAGGTTTGGATTAGGATATTCCCCGACAAACCCTATACGAAGAAGCCCCTCGAAACCCGTATGGGTAAAGGAAAGGGTAACGTTGAGACTTGGGTTGCCAAGGTTCTTCCTGGAAGGATAATGTTTGAGGTTGCTGGTGTTCCTGAAGATGTTGCAATGGAAGCTCTAAGGCTTGCCATTCATAAGCTTCCTATGAAGTGCAGAATTGTTAAGCGTGAAGAAACTCCGGTTAGTGGGGAGTAAGTTATGAAAAAGTACACCGAAGAGCTCAGACAGAAGTCAAGCGAGGAGCTCCTTAAATTGGTAAGGGAGCTCAAGGAAAAACTCCTAAAGCTCAGGTTCAAGAATGCCTTTGGACAGCTCGATAATCCTATGGAAATCAGAAATACGAGGCGTAAAATTGCCCGCATTCTCACAATCCTGAGAGAGCGGGGCGTTAAGGCATAACGGAGGAGACAATGGCAGAAAGGGTTAACAGGAGAAAAGTAAGGGTTGGTGTTGTTGTCAGCGACAAGATGGACAAAACTGTTGTTGTTCGCGTAACGAGGGAATTTCGCCATCCCGTTTACGGTAAGAGGGTTAAGTTTTCAAAGAAGTACATGGCTCACGATGAAAACAACGAGTGCCGTGTTGGTGATGTAGTGAGAATAATGGAGACCAGGCCCCTCTCCCGCCACAAGAGGTGGAGAGTGGTGGAAATCATAGAGAGGGCCAAGAAGTTAGGTGAAACTGTTGAAAGTGCAGAGGAGTAAATCCTTTGATAAAGGGGTGAAACAATGATTCAGGTTCAAACATACTTAAGCGTTGCAGATAACACTGGGGCAAAGAGGGTCCAGTGTATAAGGGTTTTGGGCGGTTCCAACAGAAAGTACGCCTCTTTGGGCGACCAGATTGTCGTTACGGTAAAGGATGCGGCTCCCAATGCAACGGCAAAGAAGGGTGAAGTTTACAGGGCAGTTGTCGTCAGAACCAAGAAGGAGGTGAGGCGTCCCGACGGGACCTACATAAAGTTTGACGACAATGCTGTCGTTCTCCTCAACAAGCAGGGAGAACCCCTCGGAACCCGTATCCTCGGACCCGTTGCCCGTGAGGCGAGACAGAAAGGATTTACGAAGATTGCAACTCTTGCTCCCGAAGTTATTTAGAGGAGGAATCCTATGGCTAAGAAAAAGTTCAAGATAAAGGCCGGCGATAAGGTTGTCGTTATTGCCGGTAAGGATAAGGGGAAGGTTGGAAAGGTTTTAAAAGTTCTCCCCGAAAAGGAGAGGGTGATTGTTGAGGGCGTGAGGATTGTTAAGAAGCACGTTCGCCCCAGTCAAAAGTACCCAGAAGGGGGAATAATTGAAAAGGAAGCCCCGATACACATAAGCAACGTCATGTTGGTTGACCCAAAGACCGGGAAACCTACGAGAGTGGGCATAAAGTTTGTTGATGGAAAGAAGGTTCGCTATGCTAAGCGTTCCGGAGAAGTAATAGGGGAAATTAACAAACCACAAAGGGCGGGTCGGTAATCCGCCAGTTTAAGGAGGAGTTATGGCAGAGAAGTACGTTCCGAGGCTCAAAAAGAAGTACAAGGAAGAGGTGATACCTGCTTTAATGAAGAAGTTTGGATACAAGAACATTATGGAAGTTCCAAAGATTGAAAAGATTGTTGTAAACATGGGAGTCGGTGAAGCAGTTCAGAACATTAAGGAGCTCGAAAATGCAATGAATGACCTTGCCCTTATTACGGGGCAAAAGCCTTCCGTTAGGAGGGCAAAGAGGTCCGAGGCTGGATTTAAGCTCCGTAAGGGAATGCCCATTGGGGCAAAGGTAACTTTAAGGCGTGACAGGATGTGGGACTTCCTTGATAGGCTCATCTCTATGGCACTTCCAAGGGTTAGGGACTTTAAGGGACTTTCCCCAAGGTCCTTTGACGGAAGGGGGAACTACAACTTTGGACTTGAGGAGCAGACAGTTTTCCCCGAAATTGACTACGACAAGGTTGACAAAATTAGGGGAATGAACATTACTATCGTAACCACCGCAGAGACCGACGAGGAGGCCAAAGCACTCCTTGAGGCTCTCGGATTTCCATTTAGGAAG